>NZ_JANUXS010000002.1:0-391172 GCF_024814365.1 Corynebacterium sp. ES2715-CONJ3 | reverse complement strand
GTCAAAAACCAAGCAAGCCACACTCACCGGCCACCAAAAACACCACACCATTCACCAACACAACCCAACTGCAATCAAAAAAAACAAAAAAACAATTGGCACACTATTGAGTTCTCAAACAACACACGTACGCTCGCCAAGAGATATTGGAACCACTGGCTGAAGCGACTCGCTTAAACTTAATAACTTCCTCCGATTTTGTCAAATCGACAGAGTCAAAGTTATTTTCATCTACGCCAAGCTCCTTCAGTTAGGCTCTCGCGCTGACTGTGGATACTTTAGAACACGATGCACTATGGTGCAAATCTGGTCGTCTGTCACCGTAATAAATCGATTTCGTACAGGCCTTTTGCCCCTTTTGGGAAATTGAATACCACCGCATCGACGGGGACTAATTGGCCTGGTTTTTTAGAGGGACTATAGACTATTGAACCCACACATTGACCACTCCGAGGCTCCCCTTTTACCTTCTCCTTCATCGACCGTTGCAAACCTGATCCTCTCCGGCTTCGAGGTTCAACTTATTCAACACCAGGCGGCTCGTGCCGGTAAACACCCTTGTCTCCTACCTGATCTGACGCTAAGAATGAACATACAAGATCTACCTCAGTTAGTCCGGCTCTTCATTACTATCCTCACCAGCCGTATGTCGGGGTGGTTCAGGAATCACGTATGCCTCGAACTCGTGGTCTAGTGATAACAGGCCAAGCGCCCGTCTGGCCCATCTATAACAGTAACTTGAGTATTGAAAATGGAACTGAGAATATCACTGTTAATGACCTCGTCGACTGACCCAAACGCAACAATTTTTCCGCTCTTACAGGCCACCACATAGTCCGCGTAGCGGGCGGCAAAGTTTATATCATGCAGGACAACGATAATGGTCCTCCCTAAAGATTTAGCAGCCCGGTGTAAGTGGCGCATCATATCGACAGAGTGAGCAATATCCAGGTTATTCAAGGGTTCATCCAGCAGAACATACTCTGTCTCCTGCGCCAAAACCATTGCCACATAGGCCCGCTGGCGCTGGCCGCCTGATAGTTGATCCAGGTACCGATTTTGAAGATCCTTGAGGTGAAAAAACTCGATATATTTTGTGATTATCTCTTCGTCGTCAGAGTTTAGCCGACCTTGGGAGTAAGGAAAGCGCCCAAAGCCCACTAGTTGGCGCACCGTGAGTTTGGTGACAAAGTGGTTTTCTTGACGCAGGACAGAAAGGATTTTCGCCAAATCTTTCGACTTAGTGGTGTGGACGTCACAACCACCGACGGTGATCTGGCCAGCATCGCAGTCTAAGAGCCTGCCGATCATTGTCATGATCGTGGACTTTCCCGCTCCATTGGGGCCGATAAGGGCGGTTATCCCGTGCGCTGGAATTTTAGCGGTGATGGGGCCAATAGTGGTTTCCCCCGCGTAGCTTTTGACAACATCTTTTAGCTCAATCACAGCCGACCTCTTCTTAGGATTACTAATAGGAAAACGGAGCCACCCACCAACTCGATGATGATGGAAACTACCCCCTGGGCATTGAAAATATGGCGCAAAATAAAATAAGCGCTGGTCAAAACTAGGAAGCTGATACCAATGGCCATAGGATAGATGAGCCGATGATCATAGGTATCTGTGGCCTGATACGCCAACGTTGCTACCAGGAAACCGAGGAAAGTCATTGGCCCCACCAATGCGGTTGTACACGCCATCAGAATTGCTACCAGAACTAGAGTGTAGATAGCGTTTGCCTTATGATTTACCCCTAAGTTTCGGGCCATATCCGGGCCTAAGGATATGACGTTCAAGCGACGCGCGTTGAAAAAGAGCATTCCCGTAGCTACAACAACCAAAGGAATGGCCACCGGGTAAAATTCCGTCTCAGCATTACTAACCGAACCGAAGAGGCGCGCGGTGAGAACATCGAATTCACTGGGAGTTAACATGCGCTGCATGAAGGCGGAGAGGGAACCAAGGCCGCCTCCGATAACCACACCAACTAAGAGCATGGCGTGCATATTGTGGGTACTCCGGGTCAATAGCCAGCTATAAAGCAGTAAACACAGTGCTACCATCACAGCCATTTGCAAGAGGAAATTAGACATAGTCCGAGCTTGGTTGAGCCCGGCTGAGCCTAAGAAGAAAATAGTCGCCGTGTGAATAGTTACGTAAAGAGATTCGAACCCCATTATTGAGGGGGTGAGAATTCGGTTATTGGTCACCGTCTGGAAGGACACCGTAGCCATAGCCTGACACACTGCAACTATGGCCATAGCAATAACGGACTCAAGACGTCGGTTAGCAATGAGCCAAAACTTCTCCGAGCCAAAGGGCATGGGGTTGTTGTAGGCCAATAGACCAAAGGCGCTCGATAAAGCCAATGCCCACACGATTATAAGGACGACTAAGTATCGCTTAGTTGGCACGGGTCGACCTCACGATCAAGATGACAAAGACAACCGCGCCCACCAGTCCGAGGATAACAGCAACGGGCATTTCGAATGGCGCAATGATTGTCCGACCCACCAGGTCACAGAGCGTGACAATGCCAATTCCCAGAAGGCACACCCAGGGCAAGTTGGAACGCAAATCGTCACCTCGGATGAGGGATACAACGTTGGGGACGATCAGCCCGATAAAAGGGAGGGCTCCTACAACTACTGTCACTACGCCGGTGGCTACCGCGATCAGGCCCGTGCCGATCAGAAGTAAGCGGTTGTAATCTATCCCCACATTTGTAGCGACGTCTTGACCAAGCCCCACCACTGTGAGCCGGTCCGCGTAGTAGAAAACTCCGATGAGCACGAATAAGACAACCCACAAAACCTCGTACTGGCCACTATAAACTGAGGTAAAAGATCCCATGAACCAAATGCCAAGCTGCTGCAGCATCTGCATGGTTAGGGCGAAGAAGCTAGAAACCGCAGACACCACCGCCCCCAGCATGATGCCAATAATGGGAACGATGAGGCTGGAGCGCAGCTGCACCTTGCGCAAAAAGGCAAAGAAAATCATGGTGCCTACGAAGGCAAAGAGTACCGCTACCATCATGCGGGTGAGAACGTTGGCATTGGGGAAGAAAGCGAATGTAGTCAACAACCCCAGCCCCGCCCATTCGGTGGTCCCAGTGGTGGTAGGTTCTACAAAGCGATTTTGAGTGAGAAGCTGCATGACCAGTCCCCCCATGGCCATTGCCGCTCCGGAGAGAACTAGGGCTACGGTTCGAGGCACGCGGGTGGTCATAAACATTTCTCGACCATCGTCATTGCCTAAGATGTCGTACTGCCCCGTACTAAGAGAGAGAACCAAAAGAGCTAATACGACCACTAGGCCAATAAGCAGCTTCATATCAAAAAGCTTGGGGCGGGTTATTGTATCCATTATCTTCAAATCCCGTTGGATAAAAATAAGGCCGGAACTGCCAACGTGGGCATATCCGGCCTTAGCAGCTTATAAAGGTGACTTACTTCTGTGCAGCTTCAAGAGCGTCTGCAATAGCGTTGAGAGTCTCCGTATAAGTAATGATATTTTCGTTGTAGTAGGTATCCTCAGGGGCAACTACTATATGGCCGTTCTTCACAGCTTTTACGTTGTTTAGTGCGGCATTTTCAAGGATGAGCTTCTCGCCGTGAGCAACACCCTCATCAGCACCCACCACCGCGTCACGGTCCATGACGAAGATCCAATCGGGGTTAGATTCCGCGATGGCTTCAACAGAAATGTCATCGCCCTGGTGGTCGTCGGTCGCATTTTCCACCTGAAGCGCAGGGGTTAGGCCTAACCACTCGAATACTGGCCCGAAGTAGCGGCCTTTACCGGGTGCTATATAGCCAATCTCTCCACCGGAGGTGTTAGCAGCCATAACGGTCATGGCAGGGTCATAAGCATCCTTTGCGCGCTTGAGGGCTGCTTTGAAGTCATCAACCAGCTTGGCGGCATCGTCTTCGTGTCCGAAGAGAGTCCCCAGCGCGAGGGTTTGGCGAATGAGTTCTTCATCGAAGGGTTTGCCGTCCCGAGGCTCGAAATCAAGAATCGGAACATCCCCTACTAGACCCTGCATAGCTTCCTGATGCTGCTGGAAGCGCTGGCCGTTGATGACCACATCAGGGCTTGCGACCACAAGGGCCTCTAGGTCCGGCTCCCGGTGTACCTTCAAGTCGGCTTCAACGGTGTCTTTATTAATCTTCCCTTGAAGCGGTTTAGGAATGAGCCCTAGGGGTGCGGCCACGATGGGAACGCCCCAGTTGTCAAGGATTTCAAAGGAGCGGTTGTCCGTCACTGCTACCCGCTTGAAGGGCAGGCTCAGGGTGTGCTCGCCGTTGTTGTCCTCGATGGTGAGAGTGCCCATAGCTTGTTCGTTGGCGCCCTGAGCAACTGAGGCAACTCCGGAGGTAGCGGAACCAGCACCATCTGCGGCATCGTCAGCTGATGAGCATGACGCTACCAACATTGATGCTGATACTGCCGCAGCCACAGCTGCTTTGCGGAAATGTATAGCCATAAAAAAAGCTCCTAAGAATCATGCGAAAGTATGCCAAAAGGAGTTTAACTAAAGTTTGGCTTAGTTTCAAAACTTTAGGAAATCCTTACCTATCAAACAAAGGCAGTCCTATGTTAAACAGGTACTAGTTCGCTGTCTCGTACCGCCGGGATCTGCCGCAAGTACGCACGCGAGTCACCTTGCCCCCTTTTTCTATCCCCCGTATCTTTCGTCCTACCGCCTCGACCAGCAGATAAGCTGCAGGGCGCTCCAGGCACCCCTCCACCTCAAAAGCCATCATGATTGGTGCGGTTCGACGGTGGTGTCCGCATTCACTCGTTGCGTATGCCTTCCCCACCTCTTGCTAACCAACCTCTTGTATTTGGGCGGGGGGTAACGGTGTCAGCAATTTAGTTCCACACTGCCTCCCCCGCATATTGGGTAGTGGGTATATACCAAGTTTTGTGTATCGTTACCCAGTCGCCGCGCTCGCGCCATGGTTGATGTGAAAAATAGTCGGCTGTTTTAATGGAGGGACACCAAGACCATTTTAGAGCCATTTTAGGGCCATTTTTGGGACGAATCGGGACGGATTGGGACAATCCCTAAGAGACCATAACCGCAGCTAAACAGCAAAAAACCCAGCTACTCAAGGTAACTGGGTTTTTCTCCGGTGGAGCCGCCGGGAATCGAACCCGGGTCCTACGTCACCGTATCAGGGCTTCTCCGTGCGCAGTTCGCGCGAGGATCTTTTCTCTGACTCTCCGGCTGTGACGAACAATTCCGGATGATGAGCCGCAGTTACAAGTGAAAGTCCTTATTCACCCCTTGTAACCAAGGGAATAAGCAAGTCTCTCTAGTCGATGCCGGGGTCTGGAACGGAGACGACTCCAGTCCGACAGACACGCAGGTCGCTGGCTATTCTAATTAGGCAGCGAGGGCGTAGTCACGCTGAGAATTCTCGGCGCTTATCAAGTTGCTACGACGCTTACGGTGGTCTCTAGCCTGCACCGGCACGCTTCCCCTGACGTAATGAACGCAGTCGAAACCAAAATCGACCCCGTCGCCCGCTACTTGGGATTGATGCATAATAACTAGCGGGTAGGGTCAATGTTAACCGATCCGTTCCCTAAAGGCTAGCCGGCTAACCCTGAATCCCTTTGATTCGGCGGCCCAAATCGCGCACGATCTCTCGCTCTTCGGTGCGCCGCTTAATATCCTGGCGCTTGTCGTAGGCCTGCTTACCTTGGGCTAGACCCAGCTCTACTTTGAGCCGACCGTCCTTGAAGTACATGCTGAGCGGGATAAGGGTTTTCTTACCATCACGCACTTTGCCCATCAACGAGTCTATTTCACGTCGATGCATGAGCAGTTTTCGGGTGCGTCTGGGCGTGTGGTTGGTCCAATGACCCGCAGAATATTCAGGGATGTGAAGATTGCGCAGCCACACTTCTCCATCGTCAATGGTGGCAAAAGCATCAAGAAGAGAACATTTACCTTCCCGCAACGACTTCACCTCGGTACCAACGAGCACAATGCCGCACTCATAGGTATCTAGGATGGTGTAATCGTGCCGCGCCTTGCGATTGGTAGCGATAACGGGCTGGGTCTGCGACTTCTTCTTATTCTTTTTCGCCATAGTTCACCTATTCTAACGTGTTATGAGTGCTAACTGCGCACATACCAACGCAAGGTAATTTGCGCCGTAATGGCCGCAAAAAGGATACCCAAAAGGCCCACGATTGGCGTAATAGCCCAGATATCGGCGCTCGTGACTCGGGCAATGAGTTGGGCATCGTAAAGCCCTGCCAAAGTGCGATCGACCACCCACACTTTGCCCAAAATAAGCGCAAGCCCCGAAAGGACAGCACCGAAGATAACGGCCACGATCGCTTCGAGAACAAAGGGCGCTTGGGTGTACCAGCGCGATGCTCCCACCATACGCATAATCGAGATCTCCTCCCTGCGGTTGAAGGCGGCGATTTGAACCATATTTACAATAAGGAATATGGCTGCGAGAGCTTGGATGCCCGCAAAGAGGAAGGTTGCATTTCTAATCGCGTCGAGGCTATCGGTTGCTCCACGCAGATCATCGACCTGATCGATGACACCGGCAACTTGAGGAAGCTCACGAACGGGGTCCAAGGGAGTGGTGTCAAGGGGATCGACAAGGCGTATATGTAGTGCTGCGGGTAGCGCGTCGGGGCTCGTTTCCTCAACAAGGAGTGGATCCGAATCCTTAAATAGCTCCACGTAGCGCTTATAGGATTCCTCGCGGGATCGGAAAATCACCGACTCAACCCCCGAGGATTTCTCCAGTTTCTTAAGTACCTGCTGGCAGTTGGGGGAACTGCAGGTGGTATCGGTTGCGGATAATTCATCATCGAACTGCACCATAACTTCCACACGGTCGAGATAAATCTCCTTTGTGCGCTCAGTCATATTGGTTACTAGAAAGCCTGTGGCTAATAGTGCTAGCGAAATAGCAGTGGTGATTATCAGCGCCAAGGTCATCGTAATATTGCGGCCAAGACCGCGGACGGCTTCTCGTAGTACAAATTTCATTGTCGTCTCCTACTGCGCTTCCCCATAGACCCCATGGGCGTCATCGCGTACTAGTGTGCCGAGCCGCAATTCGATGACGCGCCGGCGCATATCGTTGACTGCTTTGGCATTGTGGGTGGACATAACCACTGTGGTTCCCATCCGATTGATTTGATTGAGCAGTACCATAATCCCGTCTGCCGTATCGGGGTCGAGGTTGCCGGTTGGCTCGTCGGCAAGGAGGACCAAGGGCCGGTTGACAAAGGCGCGGGCGATAGCGACCCGCTGTTGTTCTCCGCCAGATAATTCTCCGGGTAATCTGTCCGATTTTGCTGCGAGTCCCACCATTTCCAAGGTTTCAGGTACCAGTTGGCGAATTTTTGCTGGCTTGGCACCGATCACCTCGAGGGCAAATGCGACATTATCGTAGACGGTTTTTTGTTTGAGCAACCTAAAATCTTGAAAGACATAGCCGATCTTCTGGCGCAGTTTGTTGATCTGGGATCCCTTGAGCTTATTCACCTCGAGATCAGCTATTTTGATGGAGCCCGAGCTCACATTAGTTTCGCGGATCATCAATTCTAAAAAGGTTGATTTTCCGGATCCCGAGGGGCCGATCAGGAAGACGAAATCTCCCTTGTGGATATGCACCGATACCCGATCAAGCGCAGGTCTCGTGGACGTTTTATAGGATTTGGTGACGTTATCGAATGTGATCACATGCTCAGCCTACCGAAAGGCCTGTTATTTTTGTAGCCCAGTGAGGTTGATGTGACTCTTATTCGGCCGCCATTCGCCACCGAATCCCCTCCTCGAGGAATTTATCAATATCGCCGTCGAGAACTTTCGAGGGGTCGTTGACCTCAAAATTATTACGCAGGTCCTTGACCATTTGATAGGGATGCAGCACATAAGATCGCATCTGATTTCCCCAACTGGCGTTACCACCAGCGCCGAGAGCATTCATTTCATCGCGCTCTTCTTGACGTTTCAGCTCGAGTAGTTTGGCTTGAAGTACTCGCATAGCTGAGGCTTTATTTTGGATCTGGGATTTCTCATTCTGGCAGGTCACCACGATGCCAGTGGGGATGTGGGTCAGGCGCACCGCAGAATCGGTGGTATTCACGGACTGCCCACCAGGCCCTGAAGAGCGATAAACATCCACGCGTACCTCAGCGTCAGGAATGTCAATATGGTCCGTGGTCTCCACCACGGGAAGAACTTCTACCTCGGCGAAAGAAGTTTGGCGGCGGGCCTGATTATCGAAAGGGGAAATCCGCACCAAACGATGTGCTCCTTGCTCGACCGAGAGCGTTCCATACATATACTCCCCGTGGATGACGAAAGTCGCCGATTTGATACCGGCTTCTTCGGCATAGGATATATCGTATATATCCACGCGATGATCCTTCTTTTCAGCCCACCGGATATACATACGCATCAACATCTCGGCCCAGTCCGCAGCATCAACACCACCGGCTCCCGAGCGGATATTGATCAGTGCCTCGCGCTTGTCATATTCCCCCGATAGCATGGTCTTCACCTCAAGCGAAGCTATTTCTTCACCGAGCGAGTCGAGATCTGCTTGGAGCGCTCCTAGATCCTCACCCTCTTCTTCCATGAGTTCATACATCACCGGGAATTCCTCGAGGCGAGTGCGCAAAGATTCTATTTTTTTAAGCTGACTTTGCACATGCGATAGCGAGGACGTGACCCGCTGTGCCACCTCCGCGTCATCCCACAAGCTCGGGTCGGAGGCCTGCTGCTCCAGTTCGCGCACCCTAGCCGCCATCTCGTCGAGATCCATCACTTTTTCGATCGTCGTTAGGGTGGTCTCGAGCTGAGCCAGTTGAGAGACAATATCAGGGTGCATAAGCAGATAGTTTAACGCGCCTAGCAAAACAAGGCACAATGGGACTTATGACGGATCACAAGAATATGGCCGAGATGATTCCCGCCATCACCAAAACCTTTTGCTTGAGTCACGACACCGATAGCGATCCCACTCTGGCTCAAGCCTTGGTTTATAACGCCGGGCGACTCGCGTGGCGTATCCGAGAAACGGGCCTAAGCATTGGATATAAAAGCAATATCACCGATGTGGTCACCCAAGCCGATCGCGCAGCTGAAGATTTTATCGCGGGCGCTCTGAGCATTTTGCGTCCCGACGACGGTATCCTCGGCGAGGAAGGGAGCAATCGCGTATCGACGAGCGGGAAAACATGGGTGATTGATCCTGTTGATGGTACCTATAATTTCACCTCCAATAGTGATTATTTCTGCTCCGCCTTGGCCCTTAAGGAGGGCGATCGACTCCACTTCGGAGCGGTTCATCGCCCCGCTATGGGATATACCTGGATTGGCGGTAAAGATATTCCGACCAAACGCGATGGACAAGAATTATCTCCTCTTGGGCCTCACCCGCTCCCCGAGCTCAGTTTAGGAACTTATATCCACCCCACCTATCTCGCAGATGACGCGGTGCGAGATAGATGGTTGAAAGTTGCAACCGAGGTAGCCACTATACGAATCCTCGGGGCAGCCTCAATCGACCTTGCTACTGTCGCCGAGGGGGGCCTGGGGTTGTGGATGCAGCATAGCGTGCACGAATGGGATTGGTTACCTGGACTTGCCTTGATCCACGGAGTCGGTGGCACTGGAGTCACCGTCGACGCAGGTGGAGTACTATGGTCGATCGCCGGGCATAGCGAGGCAGTTGCAGCTGCTCAGGCGTTATTGAGCGATTGATAATAGCTGATAAGAAAAAGGGAGCACATAGAATATGTGCTCCCTTTTTAACCTAGGCATTAGGTAGTGTGAAGCCTCGGCCGACCCCGCCTCGGACATTGAGGTCATTGAGAACCGCGTCCATATTGGTAGTAATTGTGGGCTGGAAGAATGGACCTTGGATGGGGGTGTGGCAAGAGAGTTGGTATTGCGGAACTACTCCGCCGGAGACCAAGCCCACGACAGCACCGCCGGCGATCACCGGGGCGCCAGAGTCACCTACGGTGGCACATACCTGACTCATCGAGGTTTTACTATCAGAAACCCATACCCGTCCGCACGTGGTGCCGGTTGCCACACCTGATTTACACACCATCTCGTAGTGCCCAGGTTGCCCGCCCAGACGCTGGGCAGTAACGCCATTATAGGAACGAGTAATTTTGGCGTTTGAGCCGAGCTCAATGACTGAATAATCCAATCCCTTCGAACCATGGGCCACCACGGTCCCAGATCGTCCTACGCGCCACGAGTCGGCATTAACTACCTGGTCACCTACCTTGCCACAGTGGCCTGCGGTCAACGCCACCTGGTGGCCCTTCTCATCGACCCCACTGGCGGTAATCGTGCACATTTGACTCTCGCCAATATATACCGGAGTGGAGGGCCCGTAGAGGGAAAAGCCCTCGCGCTCTGTAAATAAGGAAGCCAAGGGTGTTGCTGGCTGGTCGAACCATGAATTATTAATGCGGTTGAGCACTGGGTGAGGTTTTAAAGCCAGGAACATTGAGAGAGGATCGGAGCGCCAATGGTAATTAGGGCCATCGACTATGGGGCGAAACTCATCCCCCGTGCGTTTTAGGGTCTCATCCCCTAGCTTAAAATCTGGTTGCGGTTGGGCTTGCGGATTCAAATTTTTGGGAATGCCCTTACCGAGAGAATCCATCGCCGCTTGAAAATCTTGAGCCGCGTATTCCGCCTGTTTAAGTTCCCTATTGAGATTGTCCACCGCGCGATCGATATCGGCAACGATAACAGGGTCAATGGGAGGGAGTTCAAGACCGTGAACCTTTAAGTCGGATTGCACCTGCCGCAGGGTCTCCGAGGCTGTGGGGATCACAGCAGCTCCAGCGGGGGCAGTGAGGCCTCCCTGGATTCCCAGGGCTAGGGCCGAGGCTAGAACGAAACGGAAAGCGCGCATAGTGACAAAGATCTCTTTTCGGGGCGGTATGGATACAGGTGAAGCTAAAGAAGTAGGGAAGCTTCGCGGCATTTTCTATCATGCCACGAAACTTCCCTAACTTTCGTATCAACTACCTCAACAGGGGTGACTAGTTGATTTCGACCAGCGGCTGTCCACCTTGGACTGAATCTCCGACTTCTACGCGCACAGCGCCGACCACGCCAGCATTCGGAGCGGTGATCTCTGTCTCCATCTTCATCGCCTCAAGGATGAGCAAAACTTGCCCTTGCTCGATCTCGTCGCCTGGTTCAACCAGAACCTTGAAAACGCTACCGGCAAGAGGGGCCACCACGGCATTAGCGGAGACACCCTGAACAGAAGCATTGGACGGCTCGTTGTGTGCCGTAGCTTGGGAGCCACCAAATACGATGGGGCTCAGGGTGCGCTTCTCTTCTTCAACTTCGACTTCAACGGCATAAGTAATGCCATTGACGGTCACATTCAATTTCATTTTTTCCTCTTCCTAGAGCCTTATTTGGGCCCTGGCATGTGCTGTTGCACGGCCTGACGCCCTTGAGCAGCCCAGGTCCGGTGACGGGAGTAGCGGACCGCTTTGATGCGTCCCTTATTACCTAAGAATGCGCTGACAGCAGCCGCGATAGCGGTGATGACGTCCTCGGGGATAGCGATATCGGAACGCTTACGCAGCTCAGCAATTTCGGCCTCGGCGACGTCGAGGCGCTTGGTTAGCTCTTGAACTAAGCTAGCCAACTCTTGACTATTCATCTCGCTCATTTTCACAATCCTTCTCAGCCGGCATTAAACCGGCATCAGGCCGTGCTTCTTGGTTGGACGATCGACACGCTTATTGGCAAGGACCTCTAAGGCGTGCGCGATCTGCATCCGTGTTTCGGCAGGATCGATGATGTCATCGACGAGGCCGCGGGAAGCTGCCATAAATGGTGTTGCAAAGGTTTCACGGTAGAGGGTGATGAGCTCCTCGCGCTTTGCATCAGGGTCATCGGCCTCAGCGATTTCCTTGCGGAAGACCACATTAACCGCACCTTCGGCTCCCATCACGGCAATTTCTGCAGTAGGCCATGCGAAGACGCAGTCAGCACCGAGATCCTTCGAGCACATGGCAAGGTGAGCTCCACCATAGGACTTGCGAAGCTCAACGGTAATCTTCGGCACCGAAGCTGATGAATAGGCGTAGAGCATTTTAGCGCCGTGGCGAATAATGCCACCATGCTCCTGGGCGACACCAGGCATGAAGCCTGGAACGTCAACCAATGTCAACAGCGGAATATTAAAAGCGTTGCAGAAGCGGATAAACTGCGCGCCCTTATCGGAGGAATTGATATCGAGGACACCGGACATCACATTCGGCTGGTTGGCAACAATTCCGACGGTACGCCCAACGATGCGCGCAAAACCTACGACGATAGACTGGGCAAAGCCGGCCTGTACCTCAAGGAAGTCAGCATGGTCAACAATGCGGGTGATCACGTCGCGGATATCGTAGCTGCGCTTTCCGTCAACTGGTACGATATCGCGAAGCTCTGGATCTGGTTCCACGATCACGTCTGGGTCCACTACAGGTGGTTCCTCGGTGTTATTTTGCGGCAAGAAGCTCAGTAGCTTCTGTGCGATGAGAATTGCTTGCTCATCGTTGTCAGCGACAAAGTGGATATTTCCAGCCTTTGCCATATGCGCATCGGCGCCACCCAGCTGATCAGCGGTCACGTCTTCGCCGGTTACGGACTTGATAACTCCTGGGCCAGTAATGAACATATTGGCCTGGCGCGTCTGAATGATGAAGTCCGTAAGTGCTGGTGAATAAGCTGCACCACCAGCACACGGGCCTGCAATAATGGAGATCTGCGGCACGAGTCCGGACAGCAGGACGTTGTTGTAGAAGACCTTTCCGTAACCTGAGAGAGAATCGATGCCTTCTTGAACACGCGCTCCGCCGGAATCGTTGATGAATACGAATGGTGTGCCGGTTGTAGCCGATGCCTGCATCATTGCAGCCACCTTATTCGACTGGGTTTCGCCGGCCGAACCACCCATAACAGTAAAGTCCTGGGAAGCGATATGCAACGGACGTCCCAGCACTGCGGCGGAACCAGTGACCACACCATCGGCGGGTGCCACTGCCTTATCCATTCCGAAGTGAGTTGTACGGTGCTTTGAGAACATTCCGGTTTCACGGAAGGTGCCGTTATCTACCAGGGCATCGATACGCTCACGGGCAGTCATCTTGCCCTTTGCGCGCTGTTTGTCTTGTTTATCGGCGCCGCCACCTAAGGTGATGCGCTCCCGCTCAGCGGCGAGCTCTTCGAGGCGCTGGGCCATTGTTTTTAATTCAGCCATGTCTTTTTCTCCCTTTTATTCGGCTGGCTCAACGCGAACGGTCTCTGTGCGACCGCCCATGGTGACTCGGTAGGTGATTGGTTCCAGAACAGGCTCGTTCTCGCGCTTCTTCAACTTACTTGGATCCTTGCCCACATTCTTTGGACCTTCTGGTCGAGATTTGAAGAATCCTGGTGCAACACCTGGGAAGAGGGCATTGGTGAGAACGTCCTCATCGGTGCCGTCGAAGCCTTCGAGCGTTTCGGCCTGGCTGCGCAGTTCATCCCACTCTGGCTCGAGTAGATCAGCTGGCCGGCAGGTAATAGCTTCTTTTTTGGTTTGCTTTTCCGCTTGAGCGATGAGTTCGGGATTGCGCTCCCCAATGCACTCACCGTAGTAGCCAAGCATGAGGTCTGCGAACTCAGCGGTCATGACCTTATACCGACCCATGAGTACGTTGAAGACCGCCTGGGTACCCACGATCTGAGAGGATGGGGTCACCAGTGGTGGGAAGCCAGCATCCTCGCGCACGCGAGGTACTTCGGCCATCACTTCGTCGATGCGATCGCCGGCACCCTGGGCATTGAGCTGAGATTCCATATTGGACAGCATGCCGCCTGGGATTTGAGAGAGGAAGATATTGGTATCGACGAGAGTCTTTGACTCGAATTCCTTATACTTCGGACGAATCTTCTTGAAGTGGTCGCGGATATTGATTAGACGATCCATGTCGAGGTCAGTCTCGAAATCGGATCCTTCGAGCATTTCAACGAGGGATTCGGTGGGGTTGTGGCCAGGGCCCAGGGAGAGAGAGGAGATGGCGGTGTCAACAACATCTGCTCCAGCCTCAATGGCCTTCATCAAAGTTACAAGGGTCACGCCGGTAGTCGAGTGGCAGTGCACGTTGATCTGAGTATCATCGCCGTACCTATCCTTGATGCCGCGAATAATCTCATAGGCTGGTTGCGGCTTGAGCAGCGCAGCCATATCCTTGAGCGCGATTGAATCGGCACCCATATCCAGCAGTCGACCGGCTTGCTCGATATAGCCCTCGACGGTGTGCAGCGGGGATACGGTATAGCAAATCGTACCCTGAGCATGCCCACCGACCTTTTTCACGGCCTTCATGGCGCGCTCGAGGTTGCGAGGATCATTGAGGGCGTCGAAAACGCGGAAAACATCCATGCCGTTTTCCTTGGACTTTTCGACGAATTTATCGACCACCATATCTTCGTAGTGACGATAGCCGAGGAGGTTTTGGCCACGCAGTAGCATCTGCAGGCGAGAATTGGGCATGAGCTCGCGGAAGGTGCGCAGTCGCTTCCACGGATCCTCATTGAGGAAGCGGATGCAGGCGTCGAATGTTGCACCACCCCAACATTCAACTGACCAGAATCCTGCCTGATCAATATCGGCGCAGGCATCGACCATGTCTTCGAGGGCCATGCGCGTTGCGAATAAACTCTGATGCGCGTCGCGGAGTGCTACTTCAGTCACTCCAATTTTTCTTGGACTCATACTTAAAGAATCTAGGGTATATGCAGGTTTTTTGCAGTCGAGTTGGGCAGAAATAACGGTGAGTTCATGCCCACTTTTGTCCGTTTGAGTGTGCTGAATCTTCTTATTGGAGATAACTTTTTCTTATATAGGCACGTCTAGGCAGGTATTCTCACCTTTTGGTAACGGGTTTCAAATAAGCAAAACGGGTATATTTGTGGCTAATCTCGCAGTGAATTATGTCCTAGCACACAGTTACTGAACAGCGTTTAGGTGCACTTTTGTACCACATCACGCCAATTCTCTTGAGGCCTATCATCAAAGCGACAACAGTCAACCTAAAATAGAGCACTATGAAACTCTCGACATATCCACTCGCAGCGCTTGGCGCCTCCCTTAGCCTCGTCCTTTCAGGGTGCGCCTCTACCACTCCCCCTGAACCATCAACCGACCCCTCGTCCATCGCCTCTAGTACCATGGACACCGCAGATCCAGACGGACCGCACGCAGCCCCAGACCGGCCACGGGCTCCGCTCAAAGTGCAACAGTCTTCCACCACTAACGCCACGATCTCCGACGTTGATCTCGGCAATACCACCGTCGGAAGTTACAGTGCACCTATTCGAGGCGTGCTAGTGACCCCGACGTCCACCTCCGAGCCCGCTCCTTTGGTTATTATCAGCCACCTCCGGGCTCCTAACTGCGGCGAATCCACGTTTGCGTTTCCCTGCCCTCAAGGCGAGGATGAACATAGATTTGACCGCGGCATGACCTACCTTGGTGAGGCCTATGCTTCACAGGGCTACGCCACCCTCATTCCTGATCTCGGAGCCATCTTCTCCGGCTACGATGTCACCGAACCTTATGACCAAAACACAATGTGGGAAGGAAGCGTGGGCGCGCTACTCGCTGCAGTTAGGGAAGATAATTCTGGAAAGACCCAAACATTCGGTATAGATCTCACCGACAAAATCGATATGTCTACGGTAGGTTTTTTTGCTCACTCAAGGTCCGGAAGCCTCGTAGATTCAGCTGCCACCGTGGTGGGTGGAAGATCTCTGAAATCGGTTTTCGCCTATGCCCCCGCATACGATACCTATGATCTCGAAGCCCTTAACCCAGCTCCCCGCGATATCCCCTACCTCGCACTGAGCGGCGATATGGACCAAGATGTGGGAAAGTCAGCAAACCTTTGGCTCGGTCACTACCTCGATACTCCCCGCACCTCCCCTGCGCTAGCAGCTCACGCCCCGGGACTTGGCCATATGCTCATTAACCGCACCGCAGCTGCCGCTGAGATGGATGATCGCACTGCCTGTGACCTCACAAATTGTGCAGATGCCCCCACCCACGAAGAAATCCTCAGCACCATGAGTATCGACTTCTTCGATGCCACCTTGCGCGGTAAACCCACGAGCCTGCCTCTTAGCGCTTCAGCCCCGTTACCAGAAACTGTTGCGGACACTCCCATCACGTGGCTTGCTCTAAGCCCCGAGCCCGCAGCTTTTATCAACCACACGGAATTTAGTGGCGATAGTACCCCCTGTCATATCGGGGATCCGATGAATCCTATCAAGCCGGACGATCTGTGCCCCATGGCTGATAAAGGAGTGGTAGATATCCTCACTGGAGTTAGCCGCCTGACGAAAGCTAGCACTCAAACTAAAGTAAGCGGTGCTCGAAGCCTCGCTATCACGCTTGCCCCAACAGGTTCGTATACCGAACCCACCACGGTGAATCTCAACCTGCACCTCGCTGATGGATCACTCCACGCTATCGCCCTTGATCCTGAGGATCCAGCGTTGCGCAATCGAGAATCTGCCAATGACAATGGCCGCTATTCACTCGCAACCATCCGAGTGCCCCTCGATGAGAACGTTACCCAATCCACCATCGAACAAATTGATATCCTTGCCGAGGAAAATCCCGTGTACTTACGCGGCATCGCCCTCTCATTGGGAAAGATGGGGTAGATAACGGGGGGGAATAACCACGCCACAAGCCCACATAAACAAAACAAGTGAGGCCTTGGGGGTAACTACTTCCCCAATAAAAGGGAGGCGAGGGCAACCATCGATTGAGCTACGGTAGTTGCCTTCGCCTCCTCTTGGCATTTCACCCAAGATAGAATGCTAGAAATGTCCTAGATGCGAATTCCTAAAGTCTGAGCTAGCGCACCTAACTGCGGGAGCATATGAGATAGCGCCGCCATGATTCCGCCTACAACAGCAACGACCGCCAATACGATCCCAGCAATTGCTCCCGCGCCCAGCGAAGACGCTTCTGGATCCTGTTCTGGCTGCTGTCCCGGATCAGCGGGGGGTGCTGGATTCTCTGGGGTCTGCTCTGCAGGTGGGGTTGGTTGATCAGTGGGGGCCTCTTGATCATCTTGGTTAATCCCTGATCGCTTGGCTATTTCAGATTGAAGTTCCTTCAGTCGTTTCTTTAGCTCAGGACTAATCGCAAAGTTATTCGCCTTATCGAAGTCCGCCTTCAGTTCCTCAGCTTGTTGAGTTAAATCAGCATCATCAAGGGTACGCACGGCCTCAAGTGCTGAAGCAAGGTCCGTGAGGAGATCTTGCCGTTCTTTGTCAATAGCCTGCGACGCCTGGATGAACGTGGACTCTAATTGCCGAACTCTCTCGGTCTGGGCCTCGATGCCCGCCACATTATTGGCCCTTTCTAGCGAATTAACCTCCGCTAAGAGACGAGCCGCATCATCAGCAATCTTGGCAAGCTTGATCCACTCGTCAAAGAGAACCTTTCCGCTGTATCCCAGCACGCCGTCGACCACATCATTAAGAGCCTTCTGCAGCGGTGCCGCGACCTCTGTGGCCGTGGGCCCCTGAGGGGTTGCATTTGTTAGGGCATCGGCTTCGAGCGCTTCTTGGGAGACTTGCTGAGCCTGATCAGTCGCCGAGTAGGCGACCTGTGTCACCGTGATACCAGCAAAATCACTGGGAGTAAACGGGCTTCGACCTGAATCTAAGTACTTTTGCGGCACGCCCCAATTAACCACTGCAGCACTCGGAATGCGGAAGATGAACTTCTCGTCACCCTTGTAATTATTCAAGCCTGACTTGGCCTGGCCTAGATTATCCAAACGGTTTTGGATATCCAGCTGTCGATCGGAGGTTGCTTTCAATTCGGTGAAATGTACCATTGCTCGATCAATGATCTCAGCAGCTGAGGCCTCAACTACTGGATCTACGCCGATCGAGCTCACATCCAGATCGCGGGCTCCCTGGAAATTCTCCGCCTGCAGGATTATCATCTCGCGTGCCGCCTGAGCGATCAAAGTTTGGTTCCTGGCATAGAATCTTCCAGCCCACTCATTCGGCGCCTCACGCAGCCAAAATGCCTGAGCACCTTCGGAGTAGTACGAGCGAGCTTTGTAAATTTGGTCGTATAGCTCAAAAGCAGCAGTATAAGACGCCGAATCCGACTTGGGCTCAATGAGAAACTCATTCGGAATCGTGGACCCACCCCGAGCCTGGGCTACCGTGTAGTCGAGGGGCTGAGCCAGGGCAGGTTGACTTATCGTGCCAGCTGCCAGAGAGCTCACAACCGCGAGACTTAAGATGCTATTAAGCACCGCTTTCTTCATGAATGTCCTTTCGTTGCATGATCCCACGACGTTCATTTTTTTCGCGAGAGCACACCCTTAAGAAAGGGTGCATTACTACAAGATACACACATATGTCCGATTTTGCTAAGGTAACCCTAACTAGCTTTGCTGGATCCAGCACTTACCAAGATTTTCAAGGTTGCCGCTGTCGATTACGGTGAGATTTGTTGAAGCTACATAGCTCCGAGTGTCTCGATCGCAGCAGCGCCGCGTTTTGACTACGAGAAGAATGGGAGCTACACGGCAGTTTCATTAAGAAGACCTAGCCGAAGGTTACACCTTCACCTGCGCTTTCCTACCACGTTTCCAGGGCGCGACCTGTATGAGTAAAAACTGCGTGCGGTATGAGAACGTCCGCAGCCATCTACCTACTTACTTAGTCGGCAAGATAACACCATGGTCTGCCATCAATGGAGTTGCGGCTACCTATGACGAAAGGCTCAGCAGGAAACAGACGGTCACCATGACTCTTAATGATGGTAAGTCCCCCTCCAAAAAAAGGGAGCCCTACCATCATTAGTAGTGAGGCAGGATTTGAACCTACAACCTCTGGGTTATGGGTACGGATTCGTGCCATTAGAGGTTATCCAACGTTGACCAGCAATGTCACCTGGTTTTATGTTCCCACATCTTCCCGGAGGTTCCCGCGCGTAAAGCGACATCTAAAGCGACATCCTTACTTGCCGCGCTTCAACGCTCTAGTCATCGCCTCAATGTAGGTGAGGTCTGTATGGGCCTTCTCGTTCATCTGAACATCGTGACAAAAAGGGCCGCTCGTAGATCAGGGCTTACCCTGTCTGCAATGGCTCAGTTATTCAGAATCGTTCTCCACGCATGGGAACGCATCGAAGCAATTTCTGCATTGCCAAGCACACGGCCCACATCCTTATAAAGATTGGCGCTCGCCTTTACGGCATTGTCCGTTCGCCAGCGTTTCCGCTCGTCACCTGGAGACGGGATGAGCGGTGTCGACTGGTTAGTCCCCAGGTCTACCAGCCGGGCGCGCCACCAGGATTCGACACGATTATCGAGAATGGGAACGACTCGCGCCCGGTGAGTCTTGCTTACATCTTTGTCCACTGCTACCACCAGTGCTTGATCGGCATCAACGACATCACGGCGCGTAAGTGTGAGCGCCTCGCTGACCCGAAGACCCGTACCAGCCTGGAGGAGCGCTAGAGCAACGACATTGGCATGTTTTGCAATAGAAGTACCTCTCCTGTCCGTACCCGGCGGAAGTGGGCGTTCGACATCCCTTTCAATCAGGTGCTCCACAATAGCGTCATATTCGCGTGAGGATAGAGCTTTGCCACCGGAGGCCTTATTACCCTTTTTCACGGTTCCTAGGTCGACCGAGATACCCCGCAACGGGTTGTGCTCTAGAAATTCTTCTCGAATTAGCTGGTCAAGCAGATATTTGGGGAGAACCGTTCGAGCTTGGCGGGCGCTTTCTGATCCGTGCTTTTCCGCGATCTCTAACAGTGCTCTTTCGAGGGTGCGGAATTTGATGGCATCGCCTATCGCATATCCTTTGAGCTGGCTACGGACTTGGGATAAGGCGAGTAAATAGCGAGATTTCGTGTTGTCCCGCAAGCGAGCTGCTTCAATGGCTGGGTGGGCCACCTTTTCTATGTACTCATCTATTTGATTTCCCTTGGACCAAGAAGAGAAGCCGGACCGCAAGGCTTCTTTACACTTAGCTGATCCTGAGTGTCGAAATTCAGCCTTGGTCTTGGCTCTAACCCTAAAGCGCTTGAGCTTCCCATCCCAGAGACGTACACTCACGTCTGCTTGATAAGGCCCTTTTGATGGCAGCGCATCCGCCACACGTTCAACCGAATTTTCACCTGGGGCAAGACGTGTTCTTGCCGCCTTGGACTTAGCAGTATCTTGCGTCATAAAAATCACTACAGCGACAATTTTGTAATTGGCTCTAATGTGGTAACGCAAATCACATGCAGAACTTGAGTATTTGGACAGTCTAGGACCGCGATGACGCTGCTCGCGCCGTTCGCGGACGGCGTGACTTTGAAACCATCCAGGTGGCGCGCGGAAGGGCCATGATTCGTGATATACGACTGTTGCGCGAGCGCGCAGAACAGTACAAGCAGGCTGTAAAGACTGCACATAGCGATGGAAACCGCGAAGAATTAAAGATGGCTAAGGGGCGGCGAAATCTATGCCGTCGGATCATTAACGCGTCTCAGACTGACCTACATCAAACCGCCGACTACGAGGGGATGCGGGATATTAAGGGCCACCCTCCGGGACGCGCTCTCTTCCTACGAGTATGACGCGTACGATCACGTGATGACCCAGCGATCGGTGGACGTGTCGGACACACTTCAAGATTCCGCCTGGCCACCGATTCTTAGCTACCCAGAAGTGGCGACTCTACTTCCAAACTTATCGCGAACGCCTACGTGCGGGTTCTTGGAGTTGTAATTGTGATGACGTTTCACATATATCCTAGCATTTCCCGTTGACATCCGCAGATTCCCACCTCTACACTTCTAATCGTCCTGGTGGTACTGTGTCACAAATACTCCGCCTCGATACCAGATAACAATTTGGCTAAGAAAATCTCTTTCGGCAATGCCATGCCTTTAAGGCATGTCTCGAAGACGAGGTTTTTCTATGTCTGGTTCGGTCATTACGTTTGACCCTGCCCTCGATCCTTGGTTGACACCCCGGCAAGCATCGGCTCTCCTGGGGTTCGCACCAAAGACGCTCGCAAATTGGCGATCAGCGAAGATCGGTCCCGCTTTCAGCAGTATCGGCGGTAGTATTCGTTACGGCTACAGTGCACTGGTCGCTTTTCAAGATGCATCCCCTATCGAAGGGAGTGTAGCGCTGTGAGCCCTGTCAATACCCCTTGGTCCATTGATGTCTCCCCCGTACAAGATCCCAGTGATGTCTGTCGTGAGTATCAGCGCATCGAAGGTGGCGTTGTAGGCACTGACTGGGCGGTCCGTCTAGTCGATGTATCTGTAGATGTTGCTGGCCGTTCCGTCCCTTCCTATTTCGCGGTTGCAATCCGTCGAAGAGCTCGTTTGATGGCTAAGGTCTCAGAGACCTTAGCCCTGGATTCTTCGAACATCGAGGATATAACCGCAGGTCAATCCATTCGGAAAAAAATTCGGCCAAAAATCCCTAGGGGAGAGCCGCGATGGCCTGAACGCAGGTCAGGCCATCGCGGCAACACCAAACGGCGCCTCCGCACTGGTTGCGGGTGGTGGTTCCGGGGTCGCTATTGAAGCGCTCGGTGCCGAAGGAACTACCGATAACTATGAGTCGGTTGAGTTCGGCGTGTTGCCCACGGTTCGCTGGATGGGTACCGGTCATCGTGCCCATGTGGTTGGCTTCGATACGGAGTTCACTTACGACGATGCGGATGTCCCTTGGAAGCGCATCATTGGCAGCTGCCAACTCGCTTGTACTGACCCTGGTGATGATAACTTCCTGGTGGAGGTGTTAATCCTGCTTCTCGAGGGTAATCGCATTTACTTTGAGGATGCGCTCCACATCGTCAGTTTGGCCGCTGGCCTGCATTTTCTTGCCCATAGTCACAAGAATGATGGTGAGCTCGATCCCCGTGGTGTGCTGGTGTATGACGCACGGCGTGACGACGAGAATGATAAGTTCGAATACGTCCGTACCCGTGATGAGGTGTTTAAGCGGACGATGCCTCCCACCACGGCGTGTCACTTCGCAAACGCCGATCTCACTGCGTTTCGCCGCCCACCGGTACAGCGTTCTGGTAGCAGTAAGTACAACGACGTTGCCCATCGAGTGACTTCTGCGTCGGGTAGGCTGGTCTCCCTACAATCTGCGCGTTTTATGCGTAAGTCAGGTAAGGGATCGAATGGGTACCGCTGGTTGCCTTCCACCGCGACTGTTCGTGACACGATGGGGCAGGCTGCTGCCGGTCACAAGTCGCTTAGGGCGCTTGGTGACTCTTGTGGTGTGCCAAAGCTCGACGTGGGTAACTCCATTGAAGATATGACCGCATTGCGTCGCGATGATCTGCCCCATTTCCTCGACTATGGCGTCAATGACGCAGTGATTGTCGTGGAGTATCTAGCGATTTTGTGGGGGTTGAATGCCACGCCCCCGGTCACACTCGCGGGAGTTGGTGCGAGCGCTGTTCGTAGTGGTGTGATGCGGTACATGGGGTTGGAGGGCAACACCGCTTTCCTGATGCACTTCCGTGGGCTGGTGAAGAAGACTGATCCAGAGGTGGGCGACGATAGCGACGAGCTTTCCTACTACGCCACTCGTGATCTGATCCCGGTAGATGGCGACGCTTACCAATCGCATACTGCATGGAAGAAGGCCTTTCACGGCGGGTGGAATGGGTGTTTATCGCCTGGTGACCCTCCGTATCAGACCTATGACCACGATATTCAATCCGCTTATACGTCTGCGATGGCGTCCGTCGTGGATGTGGGTTACGTAGGCGGGTCTATCGATGAAGTCGTCAAAGATCGCAAGCTGATCATCGACGATTTCCCGCGAGATCCGACTACGCCATTGGTTGCCTTTGTCTCGTGGGACTTCCCTGAAGATGTGACTGCGCCCTGTCTACCTGTGGTTATCGGTGACTCTGTGATCTATCCACGCACGTTGAAATGGGCTGGTGCTGCGCAGGGTGATGACGTGGGTGAGTACAAGGGGTTCCATGGGGCGTGGTGTGCTGGTCCTGAGTTGTACCTTGCGTTGAAACTCGGTGCGACTGTCAGAGTGCAAATCGGCTACCGCATGAGACTGCTGGATACCGCTGATGGTAAGCCGTCGATGTCTCTACGTTCTGCTCTTAAGCAGGTAGTTGAAGACCGCGCAACTGTTAAGCGGTTCTTTGGTAAGAAGTCTCTCGAAGAGCAGACGGTCAAGGTAGCGACTAACTCTGTGTATGGGAAGCTCGCCCAGGATATCGCGGAGCGTAAAGGCTGGGACTCTTGGCGGGAAGAGATGCAGTCAATTGGCGGCTCGTCGGTCACCTCCCCCTACCATGCGTCGATGACAACCTCCCTGGTGCGTGCACTGCTTCTCGCAATGGCAAATACCATTGAGATCCTCTCCGTCGCCACGGATGGCTTCATCACCGAGGTCGCGGACATCGAGGATTACGACTGCCTTAGTATTGCTGGCGTTTTCCGCGATCTTCGTCAGGCGCTCTCTGGTGACTCCACGGTGTGGGAGATTAAGCATCATCAGAATGACTTGGTGAACTTCTCCACGCGCGGCAATGTGTCGCTCCTCGATCATGGTGTGTTGGCGAAGGCTGGGTTGAAGGTGCCTGAGGGTATCGAACGCGACTCCGTGGAAGAGCGTCAATGGTTACGTACTACTGCCCTTGCGCGTGAGGGCAGGGTCCCGAATCCGTTTACCGCTTTCCCTACGTTCCGTGAGTTGTCGCGCTCAAAGAATCGTCTGGATTTCATGCCGTCGCAGCGGAGGCCTGAGGTGTCAACGATTGCCTTCTATCTTAAGCGTGAGCCGATGCACGGGACTCTGCGCGTCGATGTCGTCGACGGCTAAGAGATGGCTGGCTTCAAGACGCGTGCATAGGACTCTGTGGATGACTATGAACGAGCTCGTAGGGTGGCTAGCCACATGCAGCTTGTTCGTTATGGGACAACGAGCGACAAGCGTTCGAGCGGTTGCCTGTGTACTGGGTGCGACTGGGAGACGTGGTTTAAGCGATTTGAGTCTTCTCGTGGTCGGCGCATCCGTACCGGAGGCGGGGCGTTCCTTATTGAGGTCGTAGCTGCGCACAAGGCTGGTCTCGTTACTGTTGATCGTCTTGATGTGACTGTCCCTGTGTCTCAAAAGATCGGCTGGTTGTCCTCGTTGGTTTGGCGGGTGCAGTTGCTGCGGCTGATTGGCCCGATCCTGCTCCGGCTCGTGCTGTCCTCGATGCGATGATGTCGCAGCCTTCCGGTCCGGCTTACTCCCCTGTGGAAGTCGAGGACCTGAAGAAGGTTGTCGACTCTGTGATGGATGTTCACTAGCGGCATCGTGAGGCTGAGTTGTCCGAACGACAAAAGCGCGAGGCGGCTCGTCGTTCTGTCCGCGCTCGTAAGCGACCGACACCCCGTGTGTCTTAACGTGCTTTTTCTTCTCAACCAACTCAAGACAAGTCAGAAATGGAGTTTTAGCAGTGTCTAAGAACAACAGGGTTGCGCGTGCCGTTAATCGTGCTCAGAAGGTGCAAGATCGTTTCGCGGCTATCGAGGCTGAGTTGCTCGAAGTCGAGCGAGAGGCTGACCGTGTGCTTGGTGAAGCTGTCCGCTTGGCGGTGACCAATTCGCGGTCCAAGTGGGCTGACCATATCGACCTCACCGTTGAAGAGTTCTACTCGATGATGGTTGGTGATGGGGTCGGTAGTGACGAGTCATCTGATAACGCGACTGCTGTCGTCGGTGGTTCAGATGGCGAGGAGCCACCCAGCTGTCGGAGGCTCGCGAGAGCGAGTACGGCGCTGATGTCACCGGCGAAGTCAGTGGGGGCCAGGGGTTCTAGCGGGCGGTCAGCGCCCCTGGCCAGCTACCCGTAGGCAGACGAGGCCCGCCAGGGCCGATTGTCTGACAAGGGTGATGCTGGCCCCTCCTAGTGACTGCGCTGCGAGGTGCCAATGCATAGCGAGGCTGTACGGCTGGCAATCCTTGCTCTATCGAAGAGGTTGCTAGTCGGTACAGCTGAGCGCGCGGTAGTAGCTCTGGTTCCACGCGATGTGGTCGAGATGAGGAATTCGCTCGACCGCATGGTGGCGGAGGTGCGTCGCGTGAGTGTAAACGTGAATCAAATTGTGCGCATGTGGCACGTGAAAGGCTGGACTGAGAACGACTTGCCCGGATTGAGCACGGTTCTTCAAGTGATTGCCGGGCTTGTCTATCACTTCAAGGAGATGGTCGATCACGTCGGTCAGTAAAGTGCAGTGCTCGAAGGATGCTGCTGCGTCGGTGATCTACGCCGTGTAGGGTACTAAAACCGCAATGAAAGACGGCACGGTTCGCGCCTCGGCGTTGTCGGTTGTTAGCCCTCGTGGGAGTAACCCGGTTGCGTGGGCGGTGGAGACACGCGGGCAGGTGCGGAGTACTCCGCAGCGTCGTGACGAGACTCTTAACATCATCCAGTCGTTCAGTCCTAGCGAACTGGATGCTGTCAACGTCATAGACGTGGAGAAGGCTCATACGGCGGGTGTGACTCTGGCTTCGAAGATTGCCCCTGGCTGAGACGTGGTGGTCGCGACGCACACTGATAAAGCGCACGTCCATTACCATATCATTATCGCTAATCACGACCGTGACAGTGGTCGTGCTGCTCCTAAGGAAGCCGGTAATGCTTGGCGAGTCCGGGTTGCTAACGACGAGGTAATGGAGTCATTCGGTCTTGAGGTGCTGAGACAGCATCCGGTGTCGTACTCGCGTGAGGAGCGGCTGGCTCAATCTCAGGGGCGTGAGAGCACTGGTTCTGGTCTGGCTTTGGATGAACTGACTCGTGAGAACTGGCGCGAGTTTGCGCGTGCTCAGACTGAGGACTTGATGCTGGACCCTCGCGTCGTGGCTGCGGTTGATGTCGACGGCGGGAATGGGGTTGAGCCTGCCCTCGACGTGATGGAGGAGATCGCCCCTAAATACAACTTGTCCTTCTCACGCAAGGGGCGTGGCAAGCGCAAGAGAGAACGCTCGTCGTTCGCGTTGGTTAGCGACGTCGGCAAGGAAATACGAGTGCCGGGGCGAGACGGTAAAGGCGCGTCTAGGGCCGCTACTGCTGGGTCTCGGCTTGGTGCTGATTACACGCTGGATGGGTTTCGCGTCCAGTTGCACTTATTACACGCAGAAAAACTATTGGAAGAAATGGGGCACGAAGACAGTGGCTACGAATACACGACGGATGAAACTCGACGCGGTCGAAAGGGATGGACTACTCAATGTCGGTAAAGAAGGACGACGAGGAGCCGATGAAGGAACACGGACAGGCGCTGATGCCAATGTACAACGCGGGGCTGGCGAACAAGCTGGCGTCATAGATGAGGGAACTCTCCGAGTCGGTGGAGGAGGTAAAATCCTCCCAGACAGAGATTCCCGACGACCTGCCCTAGCAGTTGCAGACCTATCAGCAGGAACTGACTGGCTTGAAAAAACAAATGGACGCCTTGCGGCATTCAACCGTGGGAACGGTGGAATACAAGGAGGCGATGGCTCAGGCGGTCAACTCAATGAAAGCGATGGCGGAGATCGCCACAGCGCTTCGGGCCGTGATTCTGGAGCAGCACGAGGGTCTTCAGAAGTCGGTGACCGGGATAGTGAGGCCATTGGAATCAATGGGCAAACTGATCAAGGTCGTTTTGGAGCTCGTCGAAAGGCCGCTGAGTCTCAGCGACGATGCGATCGAAAGGTTGAGCGACAGCATCGATAAGCGTTTGAACCCGATGGTTCTCGACCTAGTAGAGACGAAGCTCAACCAGACTTTTATCATTTATGAGCGCTCGATTAAGGAGATGGTTGATAGTGGCGTCGAAGAGGTTGCTCGTAGCGCAATAGTTTAGAGGAGGCCGCGGAACACACCGTGAGTGAGGTGGACCGGCTTGATGAACGACTAAACGACCACACTGTGGGTGTGGTGTCGCTGGTGAATCTGGTTGCTGTGATCGCAGTGCGTGTGATTGTGGGCGCTGGTGGTTTGTGGATCGGTTCGTCGTTACTTGGCATCACTGTGGCTGTTCCTGAGATGTGGGAGCGGGCCTGGTCAGCTAAGGCATGGCGGGCTGGGGTTTTGGTGCGATAGCGCTGATGTTCTCGGTGATTGCGGCTATCACTGGTGCTGCTGTGCGGGTGGGCACGCGGTGGCCTGTTGAGGATTACCGCAAGTGGTTTGGTCGATAAGGAGTGAGACCAAGCCCAAGTTCGACAATTTGGCTACGTTCAGTAGCTGGTGGCCCGCCTGGCGGCTTCGCAGCCGTCTACTGGGCCTCTACCCTGCCGGGGGCATTAATTGGCCTGCATTGGCATGTGGGGGTTGCGGAGTCTCCCACCCCGTCAAACGTGCGATACTGAGTGTATGTTTTTATCAGAAAGCTATGCGGATAACGATGTCATGCCACCAGAGATTCGAGGCAAGTACCGATTTCTCGAATCCGGATCAGCCGCTGCCGTCTTAAGTGTTGTCAGTCCCGATGAGTGGTCGGATATTCTCTCTGCACTGGATGAATTTGAGCTCAACCCGCAGACATGGCTCAAAGCCGGTGGTAATCGTGGTGACGTCGCCAAAGAACTCGATGGCTTGTTTGACAAGCGAGGCTGGGCGGAACGCCGTCTTGATATCGAAACAAAGGGGTACCTCCTCAATAAAAAGAGCGAAATC
The DNA here is from genome assembly GCF_024814365.1 of Corynebacterium sp. ES2715-CONJ3. Classification (NCBI taxonomy): domain Bacteria; kingdom Bacillati; phylum Actinomycetota; class Actinomycetes; order Mycobacteriales; family Corynebacteriaceae; genus Corynebacterium; species Corynebacterium sp. ES2715-CONJ3. Next base: position 363,404 of record NZ_JANUXS010000002.1, on the reverse strand, counting down.
ATGTACACTTTCGAAACCCAGTATCAAGAGGGCTACCTGGTCGATAACTTCAAAGGACGCGTCGCCGTCGATGTCGAATGGAACGCTAAGGACGGCAACCTTGATCGTGACATGACGGCCTATCGAACCTGGTACGAGGCGGGTGTGCTCTCAGGTGCGGTGATTATCACCAAGGAGTTGGAGCAGCAGCGCTTATTGCGTGACGAGCTGCTCGCAGAATGGAACTCCCAGGCACCCGACGACGAACAGGTGTTGAAGTCGCCTATCGACCTGGGCACTACGACCACCACGACGTTCGAGAAGGCAGCGCTGCGTATGCGGCGCGGTGTCAATGGCACGTGCCCCCTGCTGATCGTCGGTGTCGGTCGTAATGCCTGGAATAAGCAGCCGTATATGGGTCCTAACGTTTCTTAGCGCCTCGCTCGCGCAGTTCGACATCAACTCGCTCTAGCAGCAAATATACCCGCTGGATGGAATAGCCCGAGATGGATGCTAGGTCACGAACCGAATTGCCTTCCTTGTACAAGGTGGCGAGCTTAGCTGCGAGACTGTCAGCTACTTCGTCAGTCAGTCGCTGGTGCGAGGTCAAAGGTGGGAAGATTTCTCCGCCTCGGTAATTGCGGTGCACCTTGCCTCTGACCTCACCCTCTGACTCGTCACCCCACACAACCCAGCCTGGGCGCTCGTGGCGTGCGAAAAGCTCCAGGTATGGTCCTGGCGAGCAGGACTCAATCAGGTCGTACTGTTCGTCAGGCTTACGCGAGTGCTCACGCTTGCGTGTCTCGATCATGTTGACCTGGCTGCGCGCGGGAGCAAGTGTGCGCATCTTGCCTTTGACACCGAACAAGATGATTTCTGTGACGTTGCGAAAGTAGAAGCCCACTCCCCGTCCATCGGGGCCACCGTCCTTGCGACGCTTGGCCCATATGATGTTGGAGACATAGCGAAAGCCCCAGGCCTCCATGACGGCTAGACCGTCTAGGAGTAAAGCGTTGGGTACCCACAAGTACAGATGAGCGTTCTCCGCAGTCACGTCACTGACAGGCAGAGACTTGATCTCGTCCAGTGATAGCGTGGAGTAACGATCGAGTCGACGGTGCTCTGGCGCCACTTTTCCGGTACGGTTAGTAAAGCGCCAGGGTGGGTCGGCAAGTATGGTTTGAAAGCCACCTACCACGTTGGGCAGCGGCGCGATATCGAGATTTTCTCTCAGCGGTTCAGCCATGGCTAGCAGTTTAGCATAGATAGATCTTAAAGTAGATCTTTAAGGCCGCCCCTTTTCCGAGTTTCGTCGCCAAGCCCCCTGCAATGTAGCCGCTCCCCTGCCATGATTGCAACTGAACGCCACGGTTGAGACTCGGGCCGTCTCCCTCGAGGACCAAGGCTCGCAGAAGATGTCCAGTAGTTGAAGGTCATCCTGGCGTGAGTTGGTGGTGTCGAGGCGCTGTTGTAGATACTCGACGCTGGCTGGTGACCGGTGCACTCGAAGGCCCCGCGGGTGGCAGGAGCTGCAACGATCTCACCGACAGTGCCGTGATCGACGCCGTAATGATCGTGGTGCGAGTGCACGAGCCGCCACTCGGCACCTGTATGGAAGCTCGTCGATGGACAGCAAGCCCAGTGGCTTGAAGAGACTGCGGTGGTCGAGCACCGCCCCGGTCACGTGCGAGAGCGCAGGCTCCTGCTACTCGGTGACCGCAACGAGCACTGTGGCAACAACATTGTGAGCTTCCAGCAACTCGCCTATTCCATCGAGGTCGTAGTCGAGGCTGTGACGCAGCGAGGCTCCCTGTTCTCCAAGGTCTGTGCGCAGGACCGAGCCCAGGACAGAGCGCCCTGGCGTTACTTCGACAAGGCTAGCAATGACCAAGGATTCGTGTGGGTAGAAGCCAAGATTGCCGGGGAGATTCGATATCAGCTCGACGTAGGTAGTAATAGGCACAGAAGTCGTAGATGTGCCTGGTGTGCCTTCCAGGCTGGAATAGCTGTCGACAGGCCCCTGTGTGGAGCCCGTCTATCTCCCGAAAGGTGTCTTCGCCATCTTGAGACGCACAGCTTGGCGGTACTAGCGAAGCAGACTACGAAGCGATGTGTGAATCTCACGAACAAGCGCTTGAGATTGCGCAGTCGATCATTGAACGCAAAAAATATCGCCCCAAGAGTCACATCCCCCGGTTTCAATTCAAAATCCATTAGACTCTTGCGAAGGGTGGAGTGGGCCTGCTAAAGCGACTTCTTAAGCGACATTCGCCATTTTCGGGGTTGAAAAAGTGAAAACCCCTACCAGCACTTCCGAAGCAAAAAATAAACCCTCGCCAGGCTATGGGCCTGGCGAGGGTTTTCTATAGTAGCGGGGGCAGGATTTGAACCTACGACCTCTGGGTTATGAGCCCAGCGAGCTACCGAGCTGCTCCACCCCGCGCCGAATTGCTTAGATCATATCTGATCTCCGCAACGAGAAACAACTATACCCAGATCATGCGCGCAAAGACAAATCCCCAGTACCTTCCACCTCATGGCAGCAAAAGAGTACTGGGGATCGGCTCCTAGTTGTTCAGGGCTTGGTAGGCAGCTACAGCCTGATCTAACTGATCAAGAGCCCGTCCGTATTCTTCGAAGGACCCGTCACGAGCCGCCTCGAGTCGGCTCAGAGCCTCGTTGATCGCTGTGATTGCTTCCGAAGCATTAGCAGCTCCTAGTACTGGCTTTTCAGCCACCCCTTCACCGCTAGTCTCTTCACCGTCACCCTCGACGGGTGTCTCCGTTATGGGTGCCTTACCCGTCGGCGTCTTAAGAGTTTTTGCTTGGTCGATATCTTGAGCCTCACGTGGGTTGATTCCAACCTGTGCGAGTGCCTCAGAGACTGTCGGGGCATAACCTACCTGGCCGTTATAACTGACGAGTACGCGCAACAACTTGGGGAAGGCGGAGTCTTCTTGCCCCTTGCGCTGAGCGTAGATGGGCTCTACGTATAGGATCTCGCTACCACCCACGGGCAAAGTGAGAAGATTTCCATTCTTAAGCTCGGTAGTAGCCTTCCACAACGACTGGTCACGAGCCACCTGGTCAGAGGACATCAGAACGTCTTGGGCCTGCTGGGGCCCGAGTGTCTGAGTATTGGTAGGCAATACGCGGACGGTGATCTTGCCGTAATTCTCAGGATCCGAGCTCGCCGCCATATGGGCAGCAAGGTATTGGCGATTCAGACCACGGAATGGGGTGATCAACTGGAAGGAGGGTTCACCGGTCTCAGCGTCGGCAGCTACCACGTAGAACGGGGGCTGAGCCTTGCCGTCAATACCTGAGGATGGGTCAGAGGGAACGGACCAGAAGCGGTCATTGGTAAAGAATTCGCGGGCCTCATTGACATGGTAGCGGGCAAGGATGGAGCGCTGAATCTTGAACATATCCTGCGGATAGCGGATATGACTCATGAGTTCATCAGAGATCTCTTCCTTTGGCTTTACGGTGCCAGGGAATACTCCTTCCCAGGCTTTTAGAACAGGGTCGTTCTTATCAAATTCGTACAGCTCAACTGAGCCATCATAGGCGTCGACGACTGCCTTCACGGAGTTACGGATATAACCGAGCTCATCATTGACAATCGCGCGGTTGTCCGCTCCCACTCCGGCGGTGGTATCTTGCGTGGTCAGCGACATGCTCACGCGCTGCGCATAAGGAAGCGAGCGCAGAGTTGTATAGCCGTCAACAATCCACTTGATGCGACCGTCGATAACCGCCGGGTAGGTAGTGGAATCGGTGCTCATCCACGGTGCTACCTTGTGTACGCGCTGGCGCGGATCTCGATCAAAGAGAATCTTGGAATTCTCATTGACGCGTTCAGACAACAGGATATTGATTTCCCCGTACCGCGCCGCAAATACACCTCGGTTGAAGTAATTACCAATGCCTACTCCACCCTTGCCCTGATAGGTATAAGTGGAGTTGTCCGTATCGTATTCCACAGCCGTATCCGAATTTGATCCGACCACCGCGTAATCAGCCCCATCGACCGCAGATGCAATTAGTGGGCCGTAGTAGATCCGGGGTTCATCGACCACAATGCCAAGTTTCTTGGCATCCTCGTCTGTTGTCTGAAGATCCGAGACGGTATAAACGGGATACCCACCACGAGTTGATCCCACGTCGCGGGCGACCTCATCAACCTTATTTGCGCGCGCGGCCACGAAACCATTGCCGTGAGTATACACAGTGTGTCGGTTGATCCAGTTTCGCTGGTTTTCGCGCAGCGAGTTGGGATCGATCTCGCGGGCAGCCACCACGAAGTCACGTAACTCACCATCGATGACATAGCGGTCCATCGCCAATGACTCAGGGAATCCGTAGAAGTTTTTGAGCTGCTTATTTTGCGTGAATGTTGGAGAGAGGATCTCTGGATCCAGCAAACGAATATTGGACACCGTCGCTGAGTCGGACGCGACTACTTCTTCACTGGCGCGTTCTGCGCCCCAATCGAGCTTATAGTCCACTTGTTCATCGGTGAGCCCGTAGGCGTAGCGGGTGGCCTCAATATTGCGACCAATATATTCTGATTCTTTTTCAGCGCGGTTTGGGGTCACCGAGAACTTTTCTAACATCAGTGGCCAGGCGCTGCCGATAACAAGGGCGGACAGCAGCATGAGGACTGTCGAGACCGCTGGAATACGCAAATCCTTGAGGAAAATAACGGAGAAGAATGAGGCAGCTACCAGCACTGCTATGACCATTAAGATGATCTTGGCGGGAAGTACCGCATGAACATCGGTATACGACGCGCCCGTGAAGGTTTCATTGGAATTATTCAACAGATCAAATCGATCCAGATAATAGCCCAGTGCGCGCAGGATCATATACAGACCAGCTGTAATCCCCAGCTGGATGCGAGCCCCCATGGTGACGACTCCCGGGGCTCCTGTTTGGGAGTTAGCCAGACGGATTCCCCCGAAGAGGTAGTGCCCGATCAAGGCGAGGAAGAACGAGACAACGAGCAGAATTGACACAGTTCCTAGCATGAGCCGCAGCATGGGGAGGGTAAATGCGTAGAAGCCAAAGTCCATGCCGAATTGCGGATCGGTAACTCCAAAGCTTTGGCGGTTAAGGAAAAGTTGCACAACTCGCCACTGCTGCTGACCGATAAAACCAGCAAAAACTCCGAATGCCAGGGGGAGCACAAATCCGCGCTTAGCAACGAACTGTTCAAGTTGCCGTCGCGCCTCCGCAACAGCATCGTCGACGAAAAGTAAATTCTCGTGGGCTCGGGATTTGTAAGTAATTAATAAGGTAGCTCCTACGAATAAAGCTGCTAGGAGACCGAAGGCAAAAAATAAAGCGATTCTCGTCAGGACAACTTTATTGAACACACTGCGGAAGTCGATAGCCCCGAACCACAGCCAGTCGGCATAGAAGGTGACCGTAATAGGGATCAAAATGCTCAACAATGTACCAATGATGAGCAAGGTCGTCAGGATTTTTGGTGGGCGCCCCGAACGTGGGGTGGACAGTAGGCGATTGGCCAACGCCATCTCCTCAATTCTGTAGAAACTTTGATGATAAGGGAAGTGCTTTCCCACTTTAGTGGAGATCGAGGAGAAACGGCAGATGAGGTAAAGCAGATCTCCCTTCCACCTGTAGGTCCCTGCGCCACCACAGACCACGGATCTACTCCCCCAGGAGCACGATAGAGTGCGCAGCGGATAAGATGAAGAAAGGCGCCTAGGCCGTCCCGGAACTGAATATATACATTTATAACGTGTGAGTTAAGGATTAAGGGTATGAGTGATCAGCACCGAGTAGAATTATCGCAACAAGCTTTGAATAAGGCGATGCTCGAAGCGGTGGATTTTGTCCATGCTGAAGGGTGGGACGCTTCCCCAACCCTCTTTGCTCTTGTGCCTACCAGATTAATCGCCCAATCTGTCGACACTTTCGAGCAGGACGACTCTCCCTTGACTCTCGTGGTCCAAGAAGAGCTTCCCACACATATTCTTCCTGGCTCGATGGAGCTAGGAGATTATCTGTCCAGAATCACCTGGCCAGAGGAAGTTTTAGGGGCCGTTTTAGCCCAGGAAATTAAGTTCCGCGACTCCTCCGATGAAGAGTCCGATGCGCCCCGCCCGGCGCGCCTATTATCGGGTGTCTTAAGAAATGGGGCGCACCAAACCTTATTCCAGATGCGTCCCTCGGCAGAAGAATTAGCCACGAAGGGCCCCTTTGCCGAAGATGACATCGAGTTGCGCGGGGGCGGTTCTATTGCCCCTGGAGTTATCGCTACTCTTTTGGCTGGCTTCGACGATTAACTGTCCTTCTCCTGCGATTGGATCACTATGGTTATTCACACAGCTCCCCTCCCCTTTATGTATAAAAGATTGCTCGTCGCCACCTGTGGCGCTCTCATGCTCATCTCTGGTTGCAGTGAGTCGTTACCTCACGAGTTCACTGACTCCACTGACCAACCAACATTGCAACCAATACGCACTGCAGTAAAACCAGTTGGGGTTCCCTCTCTCGGGCCGCATACCCAGGGCTCGCAGCATCCCACAACGCATCCCACAACAAAGGCTCAAGCGCCCACCTCACGGGTAGACACCCCGAGTACGCGCACACAGCAACGGGCGCTAAACGGCCCAGTTGAGCGCACTCGCGATGCTTTTTCTACGCTGGCGCCTGACTCTCTTTTCGCCCAATTTGATAGTTGCCAACCCAATGGAGTGAGTGATTCCATGGCCTGCACCGGGCCGGAGGTTGGGCAATTTCAGTTTTTCTCCTCCGACGCCAAGGCTGCCTCAACCACCCAGATCCTGACTGAACTGCGTTCTTCACGCGTGATGTACGATTCCGGCCGCTTTGTGGTGGGCTGGTCCACGGTGGGCAATACCGCGATTATTACGGCAATTGATAATGATCTCGGCCTTGTTATGCAGCAGATGGTTTCTACTTATGACGTCGATCCTAAGGAAAGAATTTCCACTTTAGGGCTTATTGCCGCGGTAGAATCCCCGCGAAGTCATTCCGTGAAGTCCATCTCTGAGCCCACACCGGAGGCCACCTCCGCGACTTCTAAGTCAATCGCATCTCGGGTGGGCCCAGGTAGCTAAGAGGAAATTTTAACCATTATGGACGGTCGGTGCAGCTTATGAGCTCTTTACCGGCGGCAAAGTCATCCATGCGTGCTACGGCATCGGAAAGCGTTGATACTCCCACTACTGTCATGGAGGAATAATTCTCGCCGGTGAGCTCTTCGCAATTGCGCGCCGGGGCTAAGAAGAGTTCAGCTCCCGCAGCAGCGGCGGCTCGGGCTTTGTGCTTGATGCCCCCAATAGGGCCCACCTCGCCCGTATCAGTAATAGTGCCGGTACCGGCCACGTATTTCCCGTGATTGAGTTCACCGGGCGAAAGCTTGTCAATGACAGCGAGGGCGAAAACCATCCCAGCAGATGGTCCTCCAACATCCTCGAGGTTATAGCGCACAGAGATTCCCTCTGCTGACGACGTCACCATATTGACTCCTAAAAAGGGCACGGTCTCGTCGTAGGGATGCGCCCGCAAAGTCAAAGTTTTTGTCAATCTGCGATCCCCGCGCTTGATACTCAGCTCAATGCTATCGCCAGGTTTTTTCGCTCGGACCAGCTGTTGCGCTCCACCTCCAGTGCGTACAGGGACGGAATCGATAGCTAGAATTACGTCATTATCGCGCAGCGTTTCAGCAGCGGCGGAATCAGCAACAATACGCGCGATCTTTACGTTCATAGGGCGCTTGAGATAACGCAGAGCGGCGGTGGTAGCCGCAGATTCAGATGCACTAAAGGCAGCCTCATTGAGCTGTTTTATCTCGTCTTCGGTTTTGCCTTGGGGAAAGATCTGTTCAATGGGGATGAGCGTATCCCCGTGCACGATAAGTCGATTGAGTCCCTGGATGAGCGTCATATTGCTGCGTACGCTTACTGTGGTCATATCGAGGTGACCCTGAGTTGAGTCCACCTCGGCGCCGTCGATATTGATCACCTCGACCCCGTTGACTTCATCGAGCGTATTAAACGTCGGCCCCTGCCCCTCTGCCGCATAGGGAATAGTCAGGGAATAATTGGTGCCAGGTATATGGTCTAATTGGGCAAGCGTCATGAGAATAACAACCGGGATGGCTCCACAAGCTAGGGTTCGCGTTCGTCTGCTCACGGTCACTCAGCTTACGTGTAGAAGGTCACTGTTCGCTAACAGCATGTATATAGCGCTAGCGCTTATTGCTTAGATTTCGGTAGGTTAGGGACATGAATAACAGCGGTTTCGGTTTCTCCTTCAACTTCGGCTCCGACGATGATGACGATAATGACCGCCGAGAGAATTCTGGCAATTTCTCTGGCGGCTTAGGCGATATGTTCAATCAGCTCGGCGCTATGCTGTCAGGTTTGGGTAACTCCATGAATACCCCCGACGCGCAGAAAGAGGCCGTGAATTATGAAATGGCCAAGCGCATAGGGTTACAACATCTATCTAGCCTTAAGCGCACCGAAAAAGTCAGCAGCGCCCACATCAAAGCGAGCGAAGAATCAGTGCGCCTTGCCGAATTATGGCTGGACGACGCTACCATCCTGCCGTCGGCTTCGGCCCGGGTGGAGGCGTGGTCTGCTGCGGATTGGCTGGAGAAGACGCTCCCGCAGTGGAAGCGTCTCGTCTCCCCCGTTGCCGCCCACAAAAATGAGGCGCGACTAGATACCCTGCCGAGCGAAGCCAAGGATGCCATCGGCCCCATGCTCGCAATGATGAACCAGATGTCAGGCGTTAACTACGGAATGCACTTGGGGCAATCTTTAGGCGATCTCGCTACCCAAGCGCTTTCTGGCTCCGACTTTGGCATACCAGTGGCGGTACCTGGGATCTTGGCGCTTAACCCCTTGGCCATTGAGGAAAGTGCCGCGAACTCAGGGATCCCCGCTCAGGAAGTTCTGGTCTATGTGGCAGCCCGCGAGGCTGCGCGCCAACGACTTTTCCACTCCGTGCCGTGGCTTGTTGAACGCCTAGTATCCTCTGTGGAGGAATATGCTGCTGGACTTGAGATAGATACCTCGCATATTGAGGAGGCCATGCGCGAGATTAATATCGAATCTCAGGATCCGCAGGCAATCCAGGAGGCTATGGCTCGGTTGCAGGATATGGATTTGGAACCGCGTATTTCCTCTCGAAATATCACCGCCACCTCTCGCCTGGAGAGCCTTCTTGCCCTTGTCGAAGGTTGGGTCGATGTGGTTGTACAAGAGGGGCTATCGGATCGGATACCGCAAGCTGCACAGCTCCACAAGCAGTGGATTAACCGCCGACTGACCGGGGGCTCTGCCGAAAATGTCTTCTTTGAGGTCGTCGGTTTTGAGATCGCTCAGCCTCCCACGGATGAGGCCGGTGAACTGTGGCGCAGAGTGACCGTAGCTGTCGGTACCCAGCGCCGCGACGGAGTATGGAAGCACCCCGATTTCCTTCCAACCGCGGATGATATTACGAATCCTGCAGAATTTATAGATTCTCTCCTCGACGAATCTGATTTTAAAGATTTTGATCCTATTGCTGAGATAACGGCACTAGAGAAAGAACGCGAAGAACAATCCTCTCACGAGGATGATCCGGAGAATCCCTCCAATCAATAACCTCCTCTGATAGACCTGTAGTAATAACAGATCTCCTTTGTGCCTACTCGTGTGGGGTAACGGGTGGGCACATATCACTCAATTGCCCTAACATATTAACCAGCACCAAGTAACAGTGCTGTGGCAGCCTGTCTCCTTCCCACCTCATCGTGGGAAGGCGTGGGAAGCTGTCACCCCCTTCCCCTTGTGAGGACACCGACTGCTATGCGCTTTTACGGCGATCTGATTATCGACCACCTCATGATCTCTCTGGGCGCCGCGATTGTTGCGGCTCTGATCGGAGTGGCAACTGGAGTTTGGCTCTCTACACGGCCCAAGATTGCCACTCCCGCTATTGCGGTGGTCAATATTGCGTATACCATCCCATCGATCGCGCTGCTTGGCGTGCTCATCACTGTGACGGGCATTGGCAATACGACGGCGGTTATTGCGCTCGTCGTCTATGGCTTGCTCCCGGTGGTGCGATCAACCTTTGTGAGCATGCGCGCCGTTGATCCAGCTTTAATCGAGGCTGCCAGGGGAATGGGCGCTACGAAGCGGCAGGTTTTTCGCACAGTCACCTTCCCCTTAGCACTGCCGCAGATCCTTGCCTCGATACGCACAATGGTGACCATGACTATCGCGCTGGCTGGTATTGCTTCTTTTGTGGGCGCAGGCGGCTTGGGTGTGGCAATTTATCGGGGTATCACAACCGGTAACCAACAGATGATTGTTATCGGTAGTGCCCTCGTTGCGGCCCTCGCCCTAATATCTGATGCTCTCCTGGCCGCTATACAAAAGGGCCTGACGGGTTCGACTAAAACACGGCGCACCACCACTAAGGGGCTCGTGGCCACTGGGGCTGTACTCATGGTGCTCGTGGCATTCTTTGCAGTCAATCTTGGAGGTGCCCAAACGGTGCGTATTGCTACTAAACCAAATACCGAGAATCTTATTCTGGGTAAAATAATGCAGCGCATGATCGAGGAGAATTCCGATTACTTGGTGTCCATGACCGACGGAGTTGGCGGTGGCACCAGCAATATCCAAAGCGGCATGAAGGCCGGGGACTTCGATATGTACCCCGAATACACAGGAACTGCTTGGCAGGTGATCCTAAAAAATTCGCGCGCTTATGATGAATCTCAGTTCGCCGAACTCAATGATGGGTTGCGCGCCCAGGTCGGCCAAGAGTTCAACCCCATGTTCGGCTTCAATAACACATATTCAATTGCGGTCAATGCTGAACTAGCCAAAAAATACTCCATTAAGACCTTCTCAGATCTCACCCGGGTAGCTCCGTCGATGAGCTTTGGTGCGGAATACGATTTCTATGAGCGTGAGGATGGTTATGACGCTCTCGCGGAATTCTACGGTCTAAGTTTCAAAAACACCGTGGATATGGATAACGGTTTGAAATACCAGGCTATTTTGGATGGCAAGATTGATGCCATCACCGTTTTCACCACTGATGGCCAGCTAACGGATCCGCGCATTGTGGTCCTTGAGGACGATAAAAACTTCTACCCCTCCTATGAGGCGGGAGTTCTTAGCCGTATAGATTTTGTGAGAGAAAATCCCGAGATCGCTCAGATCCTCAGCCCACTGCAGGAACTGATCGATGAAGCGACGATGGCCAACTTAAACAACCAAGTTGAAGTTGAGGGAAAGACTGTGGCTGAAGTTGCCGAAGAATTCGCGGTGAACAACAAATTGATTGGAGCCTAGAAGACATGTCTACCATCCGCTATGAAGATGTCAGCCTTTCATTCGGCGATAATCATTTGCTCACAGACCTCAATCTGGAAATAGCCGACGGCGATTTTGTCAGCATTGTTGGTTCCTCAGGGTCCGGCAAAACCACAATCATGAAAATGATCAACGGTTTAATCCTGCCCGATTCCGGGCGCGTGCTTATCGATGGCGAAAATGTTGCCGACCTCGATTTGGTCGATTTGCGCCGCCACGTCGGCTACAGCATTCAGGGCAATGTGCTCTTCCCCCATCTGACGGTTGAAGAAAATATTGGGTATGTGCTCTCCCTTATGGAGCAAGACCCCGAGGAGATTTCGCAGCGCGTTGGAGATTTGCTGGATACTTTCCAGTTACCCGACGATATACGTGACCGGATGCCTAATGAGATTTCGGGGGGCCAGGCACAGCGGGTGGGAATCGCACGGGCTTATGCCTCGTCACCGAAGGTATTACTCATGGACGAACCCTTTGGAGCAGTAGACGCAATTACCCGCTATCAGCTCCAAAAAGATCTCAAACACTGGCACGAAAAGCTAGGGCTGACCATCGTTTTTATCACTCACGATATCCGCGAGGCTCTCAGTATGAGCACCAAGGTGCTCGTGCTTCACGATGGTGTGATTCAGCAATTCGCTACACCCGCTGAGATTAAGGACCATCCTGCCGAGGGATTTGTCTCCGACCTTATGGATATGAGCGACTGACCGGCTGACGTGCCCACGCTTCTAAGAATCCCTTAGCGCGCTCGGCATAGGGAATCCGATCCGCCCAATGCCAAAACTCGGCTGAATGACCGGAGTGGATAAAAGTATGAGTTAGTTCGTGGGCAATGACAGAATCAAGAACATAATCTGGGACCCCACGGAGACGATCAGAAATGCGAATTTCGCCTGTCAAGCTGGAATATGACCCCCACCTTTTGCGCTGATTTTTTACCCATCTGATCGAGGTCATGTGTGCTCGCGAGTCGAGGTAGCGCCTATTGATCTCGTCAGCTCGCTGTTCTAGATCTGCATCGCTATATCTAGTTTGCTGCTTCGACCGAGTGAGTTTTTCGGTAATTTCTGAGACTATTTTTGCCTCTGCCTGTTCCGATAGGTGGGCTGGGACCCGGACTTCAATGACGCCATCGACCCAGCTTGCACTCACCGTTTTCTTTCGCCGCGCAGATCTGATGACGGTGATATCGGGATTGTCATCCATGACCCAATCTTTCTCTATCGCTTGCTACCCTCATCTGCCCATTCGAGATGCGCACTGATGAAAGCCGTGATCCAATGGCCATATGACCTCCACTACTCTCACCGATCATAACCTCGACCATCGCGTTAGCGATCGCCTCCTGGTGCTCAGCCCAGGTATAGATATACTCCTTCGTGCCGATTGCGCCGTCCAATGTGGCCTTGACACCTTCAGGGCTGGGATCTTTGATATTACCGAGTTAAGACCGGGAGATCTCATCGCTTTCTTACGTTCTCTGGACCGCCCTCATCACATAAGCGTGATCCACGCTGGTTTGATCAAACTCGGGCTGAAATCGAGCACTGCCTCGATGATTCTCGAAGATCTAACCTACCACGGAGTTTTAGTCGATCCCGTATGGCCCACAGTTTGTCTTATCGGTCCGGGAAGTCACGGTTTCACCATCGCTTCTGTACTCAAACAAGCGGGTGCTCGCGTTATTGAGGCTGAGGATCACCGCTTTCCTGAGCTTCTTCTCGACTCCGTGGATCGAACCACCCCCTTAATCGTTGCAGGACACTATCAGAGGGGCTCTCATTATGCCAAGGACATTTATAGTTTTCAGACCATCATTCCCATTGAGTTCCTTGGCGGCAGTGCTATAATTGGGCCGCTAAGAATAGATGGTCACGGCCCGTGCCCCGTATGCGGGGATCTCTATGCCACTGAGAAGGACCCCCATTGGGGCTTCCTCCTTGATCAACGCCATACTCCAGGCCGGAACGATCCGATTGTAGAATATAGCGTTGCTGCGCGCTTAGCGGCACTACTCGCCCCAGCATATCCATCACCTGGTATCAAGAATGATCTCCTGAGACCGGGCTTAAAAATAGCGCTCAACCCTTACCGTGGCGCAGAGGATATTGAGGTTGTCGGTCCCCATCGCTCATGCCCCTACTGCTGGGAGCACGCAGGTGAGCGACCACGATTTACTGGGCCAATAATTCCAAGAGATCCGCACCAAATTTCTCGACTGTCACCGGGCCAATCCCAGCAATAGCTAAAAGCTGCTCGTCGGTGGTAGGTCGACGCTCCGCCAAGGCTAATAGCACCGCATCAGAGAAAATGGTGTAGGCGGGGCGCCCCGCTAGCTTTGCCTGCTCTAAGCGCCAACTCCGCAATGTGTGGATGAGCTGATGATCAGCCTCAGAGGGACAGTCCTGACAGTGGCCTAGAATTTTATCATCAGGATCATTTAACGGCACGCCACAAATCTGGCACCTGTGCGCACCTCGCTTAGTTTTTTTCGCAGTCAACGTCGCTGGCTCCGCTACTATGCCATCAAGGAAACGGGTGCGCTTGCGACTTTTACGTCCACCCTCCTGACGTGCATACGACCACGTGTGCACCAGGTGTTCCCTCGCCCGCGTAATACCAACATAGAAGAGACGACGCTCCTCCTCGATCGCTTCCTCTCCCGCTTTCAGAGCGTGACTAATGGGGATAGAACCATCATTAAGTCCCACCAAAAAGACTGCGTCCCACTCCAGCCCCTTAGCGGCGTGAAGCGAGGCCAGAGTCACTCCCCGCATAGAAGGCGGATGTTTGGCATCGGCTCGCTGTTTGAGCTGGCCCAAAAGGCCAACCAAATCTAAGTCGGGAGTGGCCTGTCCTAGTTCTTGGGTCAACTCCACCAAGGCACGCAAAGACTCCCACCGTTCACGAGCTTGCACACCCTGAGGCTCCTGAGTACTAAAGCCCACACCGCTTAAGATAGCAGTCACTAGATGGTGAATCTCGGGCCCACGGTGCTGATCGGGAAAATCCTCACGCTGTGCCGCGCGTACAAGTTGATTGATCGCTTGAATAATCTCAGGCCGCTTGAAGAACTCCTCCCCACCACGTACTTGGTAGACAATGCCAGCCTCAGCCAGTGCCTGTTCAAAGGCGACAGATTGGGCGTTTATACGATACAAAATGGCGATCTCGGCGGGATCAACCCCCTGTGTTAGGAGATCTTTAATAGCGGCAGCAACACCACGGGCCTCTTCTGGCTCACTGTCGTAGGGTCGGAAAACCGGTTCAGGTCCCCGCGGTCGCATACCCTCTAATTTCAGGCGCGTGCCCGCAACACGCCCTGAAGCTTGGGCGATCACCCGGTTAGCAAGAGTGGTGATCTGCGGGGTAGAACGATAATCTCGTTGTAGTTTCACGATGGTGGCATGAGCATAAGTACGGGAAAAATCCAACAGAAAATTCGGGGTTGCTCCCGTAAATGAATAAATTGTTTGGTTGGCATCGCCAACGACCGTGAGATCATCTCGATCCCCTAGCCATGCGTTGAGCACTCGCTGCTGCAGAGGAGTGACATCCTGATACTCATCGACCACGAAACTACGATATTGGCTGCGGAATTCCTCGGCGATGCCACGAGAATTCTCTAGAGCCCCAGCTACATGAACAAGAAGATCATCGAAATCTAGTTCCACGCCCTCTGGCGATATTTTGGACTCCTCATAGAGCTGATAGCACTGCGCTATCTTCTCTGCAGGGTATGGGAGTCTGCGATCGCCCACCCGTGCCGCATAGCTTTCCGGTGGGATAAGGCTGGCTTTCGCCCACTCAATTTCTCCTAAGAGATCACGAATATTTTCTTTTGAAGACTCGATACCAAGGCGGCGCGCTGCTCGGCTAACCTTGGGAAACTTATTATCCAGTATCGCCCAGCGCAGGTCTCCAGCTACCTGAGGCCAAAAATACCGTAATTGACGCAACGCCGCTGCGTGGAAGGTGCGGGCGTGCACGCCACCAATACCCATCAGTTTCAGTCGGTGTGACATTTCCCCAGCTGCCCGCTTGGTAAAAGTGACCGCCATGACCCGCTGCGGACTGACAAAGCCCGCATCGATCATATGAGCTATGCGGTAGGTGATAGTGCGTGTTTTTCCGGTGCCGGCACCAGCGAGAATAGCCACGGGACCACGCGGTGCGGTAGCAGCAACTCGCTGATCAGAATCGAGGTCTTCGAGATTAATCATATTTATTCACCCATTGCTCAATCATCGTCCACGCCACCGTTCCAGGTGCTGGAAGATTCACCGTCTGCCGTCGCACATCCTCCCGAGACAACCATTGAATATCCAATAATTCGCCGTCGGATGGCCACCGCGGTTCTCTATCATCGGTATACGCTTCAAAGCCCAGCATAAGAGATCCGCTAAACGGCCAAGCCTGGCTCATAATATAGTTCGGATGACAAGCAAGGCGCCCAGTCTCTTCGCGAATTTCTCGCAGCACGGCGTCCTCAGCACATTCTCCCACCTCAATATAGCCAGCAATCAAAGAATAGTAGTGCGGGCGTAGCGCATTGAGCCCCACCAGGATCTTCTCTTCACCCATAAGCTCCAGGCGGCAGATGATTGCTGGGTCGATGCGCGGGAAAATTTCTAGTACGTTACCCGCGACATTTCCACGAGGTCTAGCAATATGTCCGTGGTAGTCCAGGGCTTCGCCGGTGCGCGGGTGGAAACGGAAATTCTCACGCTGCTGTAGTACCCCTAATGCCCGAAGAGCTTGGGGCTGAAAGCACCGCGCCCAGACCAGATATTCTGGTAGCGAATACTCCTCCCGTGCGACCCGCTTGACCGCTATGGCCTCGAAAAAGAAAGCTCCCTCGTAGAGGTGAAGGTCAGGGTGGGGGCAGTGTTCGATACAACCTGCGGTATCAACGAGTGTGCAGCCATGCTCGTCGAATAGAAAGAGTGGAGTGCTGCTAACGATTTTTAAGGTCCTCACTAAATACGCGACGTACATACAGTAGCCGGTCGCCAGGTTCCACGGTCTCAGCTTCGAGGGAGTCAAGACGATATAACTCCCCCGAACGAACTACTCCGAGGACTATATCAGCGAGGTGTCGAGGATTCGCCCCTACCTCGTCCTCGGCTACGGGCCGCTCGGCTACGGAGAAACCTTCGTCGGGTGAGAGCAAATCTTCCATCATCTCCACCACTGACGGGGTTACAGTAGCTAGCCCCAACATGCGGCCCGCCGTCTCCGAGGAGATAACTACGGAATCGGCACCCGATTGCTCCAGAAGGTGTTGATTTTCACTCTCTCGCACACTAGCCACGATCCAGGCAGAAGGGGCCAACTCGCGCACCGAAAGCGTCACCAACACCGCAGTATCATCTGTGGAGGGGGCAACTACAATGGCTTTAGCTTTATTCGCTCCCGCTAATTTGAGGACTTCGGAGCGGGTAGCTGACCCGTTGACGGTGACAAGGCCTTTGTTTTCGGCCGCCTCGAGGACTGACCTATCAGTGTCGATCACCACAATTTCGCGGGGGTTTACACCATCGGCGAGCAGTGCTGAGACCGCCGAATGTCCCTTGGTGCCATAGCCAATCACAATGGTGTGGTTGCGCAATTTTTTCCTCCAACGTTGAATTTGCCAGGCCTTACGGGATTCTTCGGTCAACACCGATAAGGTGGTACCAACTAAGAGCACCACGAAGGCGACGCGTAACGGCGTGACAATGAAGATATTAATCAACCGTGCAAATTGCGTCACTGGCGTTATATCGCCGTAACCGGTCGTCGAAAGCGAGACGGCTGCGTAGTAGAGAGCATCGACAAAGGTCAGCTCCTCGGAATACCCATCACGGTCCAAATAGGCCAGCAACGTGACCACGATTATAAGGATGAGGGCGATAGAAAATCGTCTGGCGATGAGTTGAACGGGGCTAACCAGCGTGTTTTTAGGTATACGAATGACGTTGAGCAGAGCGTGCTCAGGCACATCCGCAAGTTGCGGATCAGTTCGGAATCTATCCGGCAAATGGGATGCCATCCCGCTACCTCTCCCTCATCGATGATATTTACACCTCGATTAGTCTACTAGACTCAGCAGTCACACCGACTGCTCCCCCTCAGCCTTTTTCGCGATCTGCCTGACCCGTGGCATTCGCGATCATTGCGGCGATCTCGTGATCCGAGGGTAACTGCTCGAAAGTAATCATGGTTCCAGAGGAAATATAGTAAAACCCGGCGCGCACCTGCTCGAGTGGTAGATCCTTTAGCCGTGCCCACGCTAAACGATAAACTGCTAATTGCAGTCGTGTACTGCGCAACTTTTGTGCGGTCGGAGGGTGCCCAGTTTTCCAGTCCACAACCATATAGCTGCCGTCGTTTTCGCGAAAAATGGCGTCCATGCGGCCGCGGATGACTATTCCATCGATACTCACTTCAAAGGGTTGTTCAACGAAATCGGGGCTACGGTCTGACCATTCAGAAGCCAAAAAGGCTTTTTTGAGCTCCGCTAAGGACTCATCGGGTATATGCTCATCAACGCCCGGCAATTGATCCTCATCGAGCAAACTGGTGGCACCGAATCTGTTTTCCAACCAGGAGTGGAACGCGGTTCCCCGCTTGGCGTAGGTATTGGGCTTAAACGGTATCGGTCGGCGCTGCCGCTTCGCGAATTGCTCAGGGTTTTCACTAAGGGCGACTATATCGGTGGCAGTAAGCTGATCTGATAGAGCTACCTCGACCTCAGTGGTGCTTTGGCGCTCATATTCTCGGATTAGCGCTTGGACATCGCGTTCCCATTGCTCGAAGATCTCGTAGTCCGCGGAATAGGCTGGAACCTTCTCCATAGCCGCGAGTACCAGCTGGGCTGCCTCTTCTTTAGCTGGAGTGGTGATTGCCGGCGGGAAAAAGCTAGGTTGGTGCTCAATGTTCTCTGGTTGCGCATCGGTATCATTCCCATCAGCCTGCCGCCCCTGCCACCAGTGAATGATATAGTCTGGGTGTTTCTTGGCTAGCTGAGCGAGATGCTCGTAGGGGTCAATGATGGCCTTGCGGCTCGGGTTATGCGAGGCTGTGATGATCAAATATTGTTCACTTCGCGTGAGGGCAACGTAAAAGAGACGAGTATTCTCCTCTTCGGCCCCTTCCTTGAATTCCTGAATATGTCCCTTGAGAGCAGTCTCCAACTGTTTACGATCCTCCACCTCCGTGAGATCTAATACGGGTGAACCTGATTGCTCTGTCTCTTCTTGGGCGTCGCCGCGCAATGTGGAGGGCACCTGCGCTGGATCAGTCAACCAGGTACGTACTCTGGCGCTATAGGTATTAGCATCGGCGTGGAGGACGCTGACATACCGCCATTCCAAACCTTTGGCCTTGTGGACGGTGAGGATTTGCACCCGATCCGTACGAACCGTGACTTCCCCGGGACTAAGCCCGTTGTCGTGTTCTCTAGCAAGATCCAAGTAATCCAAGAATTTCGATAGGCTGGCGCCAGGTATCTGTGCATAGCGCGCCACCTCCTCATGGAAGCGCTCAAGATGAACTACTCCGCTAGCCCCGTCAGCGCGGGGATTCTCTCGCGCTAGAACCTCAGTACGTAATCCTAATTCGCTTTCGATCTGGGCGAACAGATCCGGTAGCGGTTGACTAAGAATATTGCGGCGCAAGCGTCTTAAAATGGCGGCGAGTCTTTTTAAACGTCGTAACCCCAGGGGACTAAAACCTTCGGCTTCTCCCAGGTCTGCAATAGCATCCGCAAGCCCGACAATTTCCTCTGGGTTTTCTTTCACCGCTGACGCGATATGGGTGCGTAGTGCTTTCTCAGCCGCCGATATAGTGGGATCATCATCCACAGCTGGCTCAGGGCGATTCGCTGGGTGCTCGTCTCCGTGCATTCGACCTTTGAGGTTGCGAGCTCGCTGGGCAAGTACCTCAATATCAGCTACTGATAGACCCATCATGGGCGAGCTGAGTATCCGCATAGCAGCCTGGGAATCGAGAGGACGAATCAATATGGTAGCCACAGCAATAAGATCAGCGACCTCCGGAATATCGACTAGTCCAGCGGATCCAAGTATCTCCACTGGAACTCCCCGCTTTTTGAGTTCATGAGAAATGAGATCCATATGCTTGCGTTTGCGCACGAGGACGGCCGCTGTAAAAGGAGAATCTCCACGATTGTGATAGAAATCGGCGAATTTCTCGGCTACTGCCGCACACTCCGCTTCAGGGCTGGGGTAATAGCCTAGTTCCACCACCCCCTCATCAGCGTGCGGGAGTGAGACTAGTGGCTCTACGGAGCGATTCTTTTTCCTAATCGGACCTAAAACGCTCTCACTGATTTCGTTGGCGCACTCAAGAATGCGCGGTGGGTTGCGGAAGCTCATGGTCAGTTGGGCTTTGGGGGCCACCTGGTTGCCACTATGCGCGAAGTCCGTTACAAAACGTTCCAGATTAGCTGCGGTAGCACCACGCCACCCATAAATGGACTGCATGGGGTCTCCCACAGCCGTCACAGCTTGGCCGGCAAAGAGCTCAGATAACAAGACACGTTGAGCGTGGGAGGTGTCTTGGTACTCATCGAGCAAAACGATATCAAAGCGCTTGGCGAGGGAATCAGATACGCGCGGATTTTCGGTGGCTAGTCTGGCGGCAAGCGACATTTGCTCCCCGAAAGTCATGAGGTTACGCTCGGCCAATAGATCCTTGAGCTGCTGCGCCAGAGGAAGATACTGCATCCTCAGGATCTGTGCGTCGCGAAATTTGACCATATCCCCATTGAGGGCATCTCTTTGACGTGGCCCCTTTGGTAATTCCTCAAAAAGGTTAATAAATGGCTGACTTTCCTCAATGATCTGGTTAGCGCTGACCATATGGTTATCTAATTCGCTGACCAGATCCAGAAGAGTTTGAACAGCGGTTGCTGTTTTTCCACCACTCATCAGCTCACCGTCGTAGGCTTCCACCACGGCGTAGGCGAGTTCGAATAATTCGGCCTGAGTAATCATTCTGCTCCCGGGCTCCACGGGAAGTAGGAGCCCAAACTCCCTGATGAGGGATCCAGCGAATGCGTCGTAGGTCGATACTGTGGGGGCGATAACAGAGAGATTTTCAGCGAGGCGCCCCTTGGGATCTAGGGTTTCTAGGTGGGGAAGGTGAGCTAGTTGTCCCAGCCTTGTGCGAATCCGCTGTGATAATTGTTGCGCTGCTTTTCGGGTGAACGTCAATCCGAGCACCCGGGAAGGATCAATAACACCTTGGGCGGCTAACCACACCACACGGGCTGCCATTGTTTCAGTTTTTCCAGCCCCAGCTCCGGCCACGACGAGGAGGGGTTCACGGTTTGCAGAAATCACCGCAGCCTGTTGTGAGGTAGGCGGATGGGCCTGCCCTAATAGCTGCGACAGCTCGTACGGGTCTAGGCGAATATCGGTGCTTCGATTGTCACTCATCGTCTTTGTTCTACTTGCCTGTTCTCTGGTGCGGGTATTGAAAAAAATATGTCATCGTGGAAGCTACGTCCTCATAGCTGCATACCCGTGGGGGTGGTGGTCAAGTTACCGGTACTGTGGGCAGGGCAAATATTTCTAAGTACGCACGTATCGCACCTCTGAGAGACTCGCGCCTCCAGGTAGGGTCCGCGCAACTTGTCCATCAGTGGTGGGAGTTGATCTGCAAATTCTTGTAAATCGGCCTCTTGTTTTGGCACTTGACTGCGAAATTTGGTACCCCGTGCACCATATAACTCTACGTAGATGAGGCTCGCACCTTCAATATCCATCCCAGCGCCATTTATGACGCGCCCATTTTCTATCTCCCCCTTGTTCAATGCTAATTGGTAGGCACATAACTGCGGGTTCTTATCTGCATCGGACGTCGAGGGGAGGTTGGATCCAGTCTTGAAATCGTAGATGTGATAGGCCCCGTCGGTGGTCTTTTTTAAGCGGTCGATACGACCTCTTAGGCGAACTCCGGGAAGAACCTCCACGTTCACGGGGATTTCCGCGTATATATCTGCGGCATCATGGCTATTCGTCTCGATCCACGCAGCGGTATGGTCGAGTGTTTCCTGCCACTGTTGGATATGTGTCTCCTCTTGCCACTTTGCGCTATCGCTGATCTGGGGATAAGCAGCGCGCAGCAGTTCTTGGGCTCGATCTTTATCCATCCCACGAGCTAAAGCTTCGGCATAAGCGTGCACAAGGATACCTTTGAGCAGTGCCGGGGAGGTTTCCGAGTCCACGACTAAAGGACCTAGCATTGTCAGCAATGGGCAGTGTAAAGCTCTATCGATTTTAGAAGGTGACAGCGCAGTCACCGTTAGTTCTTTATCGCTACTTATCCCACCACTTCCCCACCACGAAAACGGGTGCGCATCGGCTATGCCAGCGTGGGCCATTCGAGCTAAGTGACGCGCCGCCTGTTCTTTAAAAAAAGCTGGGCGATGAGGATCGATCAGCACTCTGCGCAGTTCGGCCACCACCGTTGGGATCGATAGCAGCGTGGTGCGCCCCATCTCCTCTAAATTCTCGGCACTGGCGGTGGAATCTGCTACCGCTGGTTGGTAACTCTGGTCCGGTTTCGCTGGCGGTTGAGAATCTGGCGTGGACTGCTCCTCGAGCATATCGAGATAGGGCACGAGGAAGCGGGATATTTCCATGACCTCGTCAGCCTCGGGGGCGTCAACGGCGGCGATTACTACCTTTTGGCGTGCACGTGAGGTTGCCATATCAAAAAGGCGCTGTTCCTCGTGGATGCGTTCTCGGATCCGCGAGATAGGAACGCCCGGTTCAATGCCGTCGTCGATGAGATCAACGAGCTCTTCTTGGCCGAATATCCCGCCGGTGACTCCCGTGTTGGGCCAGCTCCCCTCCTGAACTCCGGCGATGATCGTCGTGTCCCACTCGCGGCCTGTGGTGGCGTGGGCAGTGAGCACTGTTACGGCATCGGGTGCGCTCAGGCGTCTATCACGTACCCCGGTAGGAAGCTCCTGTTGGGCTATATGCGCGATAAAGGAATCTATTCCTGCGTGCGGACGACGTTCAGCAAAGTCGCCAGCATAATCGAAGAGCGTCATGACCGCATCGAGACTGCGATCGGCTTGAGATCCAGGCGCACCGCCGCGAAGACTGACAGCCAGAAGGTGGCGCCCTAATCCAGTTGCTTCCCAAATATTCCACAGCACCTCTTCTACTGAACCAGGGCGCCGTGCCTGCTCGAGGATGCTACGGATGTGGCTGAGTATCTCCCATTCACGGGGTGCGAGAACGGTTGTGACGACCTCTTCGAAATCAGCATTTTTTTGGGCGGCATCAGCGCGCAGCAAATCCGCTAATACCTCCATAGCTCTCCGCTGCGGAGTAGAATTATCAAAACCGCTTTCTACAGCGCGCGTATAGCGCAATTCAGCTAGCCGGAGGCCGCGCAAGAGGCGTCGTAAAGTTGCTGGATCGGCACCACCAATTGGTCCGATGAGTAAGTCCTCCAGTTCTTCCAGGCTCACACCATCGCGTGCGGCACGCACGGTGAGCAGAAGCGCTGAAACTAGCGGCTGTTCTCCGAGAACGAGAGCACCTGCATCTGTGTGCACCGGCACCCCAGCCGCTATGAGAGCACGTCTGATGGGATCGACCTCGGCGGAATTGCGCACAATCACGGCTATCTCTTGATTGGGGATTTGGTGGATTAGATTCTCACGCCGCACCACATCGGCTACCACATGACGCAGTTCCTCCATTGACGCTACGACGTTCATCTCGATTCGCCCCTGGCGGTAGTCATCACTGAAGGATTCTCGCGCTAACCTCACTCGATGTGTATCAGTGAGCTTTAGATGATTCTCAGCAGGGAACTCTCTGAGAAAATCTGGCCGTGCACCGCGGAAACGGAAAACCGATTGATGCGGATCACCTGCGATAACAGCGAACGAGGCGCGCGTGGTAAGCCTGTGAATAAATTCTGTAGATTTGGGATCAAGGTGTTGCGTGTCATCAACAAATACGGCTTCAAATCCCAGGCTTTCCACATCGTATTCCAAAACCCTACTCACCAGTTCCGAGGCGGATAATTGATGTGTGTTACCCAAGGACATGACCTGTTCATATTCGCGCAGAAATTCCCCTGCGGCCACCCACATGGGCTGTTGGTATCTGCTGCCCAATGAGATGAGGTCACCGGGAGATAGACCGCGTTCAGCAGCGCGTAGCAGGAAATCACGAAGACCTCGAGCAAAACCGACCATGCCAATTGCCTCACGGATATCATCTGGCCATCGGATGCCGCCGTCACGAGCTCGTTCGCCGTCAAGCAATTCTCGAATCACTGCGTCATGTTCGGCACCGCTGATGAGTCTTAAATGCTCATCCATATGATCTCGCACGATGGCGAAGGCCCATGAGTGGACCGACCGAACGATACTCGAAGAACTAGTAAAACTGTGCCCTCTTAGGCGTGCGGTCAAACCAACACGCAATCTCGCTGCGGCTTCTTTGCTTGCCGCTATGACCATCATGGAGTCAGGGTCATGACCGCGAATAATGCGCTCAGCAACGGTATCTAATAAAAGCGTGGTGACCCCTGAGCCGCTGGGGCCCTCAAGCCGCCAGATGCCTTGTTGGGCGTTGAAAAGATCGTTGGACCACGAGCGCCGCGGATTATCCGAGTTGGGTGACGTCAACCGAATGTCAGGATTGGGGGGTATCTGATGATAACCTGCATAAATTTCTTCCCCACGACTATTCCGCGATGAGTTGTCGCTATGATCTGAACTCATTAATTCCTACCTTGATCCGCGTCTATTTCATTATCAAGCATATTACTGAGTTAGGTATGGGAAGTGTTCTCGTAAGCCTTTGAGCGCTCACATCGATCGTGCAGGACGGAACACACTCGGGCAAGGTTAGTGCCGGTCTCCTCTGCGGAATCAGAGTGCAATGCATAAATATAAATGCGGTAGAGGAGCGCTCTGAGTAGCAGCTGGTCGAGATGGGGGACGTGGCGATAGCGGTCGAAGATGCGGGGATCGGTGGCATTGAGGATGAGGGCGTCCACCATGACTTGCGCCGCGGTATATCCGGCGGGTCTGAGCATCCCGATAATATCGGTGATAACAGGCGCCTGCGACCCAGAGTAGATTGTCGTTGCTAGCATATCGGCGTGCGTGACTTGGATCGCAACCTTGTTTCCATCCATATCGAGGATATCGCTCAGAAGTGGGCGTAACTCGGCAAGAAGGGCGATCGCTTCACGGTGTCGAGGTTGAGATGGGTCGAGTTGGATTAGGTCTTGACCGCGCGTAACAGCGTGATCAGCGAGGGAATAGAGGTCTCGAGCATTGGGGGCGCTGAAGGTTTCTCCACGTGGCACCGTGGCGAGAATGTGGTCGAGTCGCAGGGCTGCGGCGACTGTTTCATCAATACGATCTGTTGGTTCACCATCGACCCATTGAGAGGCACGCCATCCTTTGCTGATAAAGCGACCATCGGAGGAGCGTATGGGACGCACTATTCTCAGCCCCGGTACCCGCAGGTTCTCGCGTATCCGCGATGACCACACTGCCCTCTCGGGGTAGGCCACTCGAGCGAATATAGTGGTGCCTATTTTGAGCCCATAGTCCCAGGCAAGACCCATAGGCTCCGGGGTAATGCCGCTCGGTGCTTGAAATACTGAGCAAATATATCCTGGCACTTCATCTTCGGTTTCGGGCCCAGCCACTGGATTGTCGGAGACAGCAGCATCCTCTTGAGGCTTAATTTTAGGTAGGAAGACCACATTATCTTCGCTTTTATCGCAGCAGGCCGCTGCCTGCTCGCTATCTGTGACAGCGCTGTCGATGACGCTCTTATTAGTAATGTCATCCGGACGGTCGGTGGAGTTATCAGCCATGGGAACTAGCATAATAACCGAATGAGACATCTACCCCCGCTGCAACTCCAGAGCCTCACTCCGCTCCCTTTATATGGGCTTTTAGATCATTCCGTGCCCCTTGGATACGAGAGATATTCGCTCGCCATGAGTTTATGTGGCTCCCGCCTTACTGCAGGAGCAGCACAGAGTACAGCACCAAACCCGAGGCTAGGCGAAAGGATAGGGCCAAGGATTAGGTTTGCATTCGAAGCCATCATCGGGATACACCTCATCCGGGTTGAGCGCATTAAGCTCGGAATTGCTCAAGCTGAGGGTTTGCTGCATCATCACCGGGGCTAATTCATTGGCACCACCGCACGGTGCGTGTTGGCCGTAGCCTATCCCGTGCCCGACTTCGTGATTAAGCAGGTATTGGCGGTATCCACCGAGGTCACCGAGAAATGTTGATGCTCCGCGCACCCACCGTGATTCATTAATGATCACACGGTTGCCGATGCTATTAAAGCACGATGTCTCCATACTAATATCGTTGCCACACGAGCTGTGGGTTGTCTCCACACTGGAGAGCTGGATGCGCAGATCGGGGATCTCCCCCGAGTCTCCTGCAATATGTTCAAAGCGGAATCGAGGGTCGTGGGTCCATCCCTTGGGGCTGGTCAACGTGGCATCGACCATGCTCACAAAAGCATCGTCACCACCGTAGGCTGAGGTGTCCACCCCATCTTCGATTTCTATAACGTAGCGAAATACTGCTTCCTTCCCTTCCCCGGCGGCGGCGCCAGGTTGACCCACCAATCGGTACTTGCCCGAACCTTTCACGCTAAAGGACGGCCCCGGTGGCAGGGCTCCTTCGGCAATTGTGGGCCGCTCGGCACGTGCGGGGTCCGGCCCTTGCCCCAGACCTTGGCTGTGCGAATCGGTATTGGCACTCGTGCCTACGCGCATGGAATTAACCGGGAACACAGTGGTATCGGGGTTAGTAAAAATATCCACTAAAACCCATACTGTGAGTACCGCTAGGACCGGAATCGCATAGGCTCGCCAACCATAGACCTGGGCGAAGCGTACCAGCCGTGGGGTTGACTCACCATGCTCTGGGGAATCGCCCTCATTCGTCCACCCATAAGTGCTTCGAGATGGAGAACGCCTATTTCCCTCCCGACGACCATTATCCCCTTCAGGATGTGGTTCTGAGGAGGGAAGAGTGCGATCACCGTTATCGCCCACGTTTATGCTCCAGCAAAACCAACGCGATGCGCGGTTTGGGTACCAATTTCGACATAGGCGATACGGTCGTTGCGAATAAGGTAGCGGCGCTGCTTATCATCTTCCAGTTCGAGGACACCGGTACCCTGATGGAGGGCCTCCGAAATTTTAGCGACCACTGTGTCGTGATCTTGGGAGCTCGTAATCACGAGCTCACGTGGGGAATCGGAAAAACCAATCTTAATATCCATAATGTGTCCTTCGGTTAACAGTGAAATCAATCGTTTGTGCGGTGCAGTTAATCTGTAGTCCTTCATCTTAGACAGTTTCCCTGCGCGCGTCACCCGAGAACTGTCCCATCAGGACAATCACTATCCCGCTCGGGGCAACCGAGGAGGTGCTGCGATAGCAGCGGGCGGGAGATCAGTCGATGGGGTGCTTAGCTTATGGTGAAGCGGGGTGAAATGAGGTTGTTAACACCGAAACACACTAGTATCAGATGTGTGTCGAAGAAAGAGACCCCCACCTTCCATGCCCTAGGCGTTGCAGCCGAAATTACGCGAGCTCTTGCTGAGCAAGGCATAATCCATACCTTTGCAATCCAAGAGCTCACACTTCCCATTGCCCTCGACGGCCGTGACCTCATCGGTCAGGCACGAACGGGTATGGGAAAGACCTATGGCTTTGGGGTTCCGCTGCTCGATCGAGTCTTTGATGCCGCAGATATCAAAGAACTGGATGGCACTCCGCGAGCCTTGGTAGTAGTTCCCACGAGGGAACTGGCCGTCCAAGTGGGTGATGATTTAGAGAAGGCAGCTCGCTACACCCCCATAAAAGTCATTACCTTATATGGCGGACGCCCGATTGAAGAACAGGAGCGGGCCGTCAAAAAGGGCGTCGATGTGGTTGTGGGGACGCCGGGCCGACTCCTTGATCTATACCAGCGGGGGGTATTAGCCCTGGATGAAATAGCCATTTTGGTGCTTGATGAGGCCGACGAAATGTTGGACTTAGGATTCTTCCCCGATATTGAGAAAATTCTGACGGCGCTCACACACCCGCATCAAACCATGCTCTTCTCAGCAACTATGCCAGGGCCTGTACTCACTTTGGCTCGTACATTCTTAAGTCAGCCCCTACACATTCGTGCTGAGGAGGCGAATGCACAAGCTACACACAGCTCAACCAAGCAGGTTGTTTTCGCCTCGCACCGCATGGATAAGACCGCGTGTATAACCCGCATCCTGCAGGCAAAGGATCGGGGAAGGACGATCGTCTTCACGCGCACCAAGCGCTCAGCTGCCAGCCTAGCTGAGGATCTTGCAGCCCGCGGATTCCTCGTCGGTGCCGTCCACGGCGACCTCAATCAGGCTGCCCGAGAAGCCTCCTTAGCGGCTTTTCGCAGTGGCACAATAGATATCATGGTCGCAACCGATGTGGCGGCCCGAGGTATTGATATCGACGACGTCACCCATGTGATCAATTTCCAAACCCCCGACGATCCCATGAATTATGTTCACCGTATTGGCCGCACTGGTCGAGCAGGCCACAGCGGTACTGCTGTTACTCTCGTGGGCTACGATGAGCTGACGAAGTGGAAACTCATCAACGATGAACTAGCCCTCGATATACCTACCCCACCACAGTGGTTTAGTAACTCTCCAGAACTCTACGAAGCTTTGGATATACCCCAAGATGCAGCCGAACGAGTCGGTGCGGAACGCAAGGTATTCGGGGGTAGGATTCACGCCCAGGCCTCATCACCACGGCGCAAGGGAAGTCGGGGGTCCAGATCGGGGCGTAACTCTCGAGCGCATCGATCCTCGCGCAGCTAAGAAGCTCAACCTGGTCTAAGGAATTCGACTGATGAATCCCCTCAACAAAAGGCAGTGGCGCGAACGCGCGCTGGTACGTTCCCCCGAAGGCTACCCGTTGCAAGCTCGCCGTCTCATTTCCTCGCCCCTTCACTATATAAGTGCGGCCATCATCGCAATAGCAGCACTCAGCCTCGTTATAAGCGCCGTTATTAGTGCGCCGATTAGATCCGTTTCGCTACATCCAGCTAAAAGCTCCTTTGCTGCGCCCGAGAAGTCACAAACTCTCGCTAACCAATATGTAGAGGTGCGCAGCATCCCCGATGACTCTTTGGCTCCGGCACCCCTATTAGTTCAAGGACTGCTGGTGACAACTACAACCATCGACCAAACCAGCATTATTAGCGCGAGCGACCCCGATACAGGTGAAGAGATCTGGAGCTACAGCCGCGATCTCCCGCTGTGTGCTGTCACAGAAGCATGGGATGATATTGTCGCCATCTATCGCAATGGGGCCGGTTGCGGGGATGTGGTGAGCCTTAAAGCGGCAACTGGAACCTATAGTTCAACGCGCTCATCATCCGCACCCATGGACGTATCCGCGTTGGTGTCTAATGACCGGGTCGGTTATATATCCCCTGCACGCATCGACCTGTGGCGCTCCGACCTCGTACGCACCATCGAATATGGCCTCGATCCCACCCCCCACGAACCCGAATTACAACCACATCCGGGCTGCACGATCATAAGCGCCCAAACTCGGGTAAAAAAACTAGCTTTAATCGAGCAGTGCGAGGATCGCATATGGTTAAGAATCCTCTCCACCGAGCCCGAGGAATCCCGCTCTCCTCAAGTCGACGCCGAGTATGAGTTGACTGGAACGAATCCGGCAGTGGTGGGTATAACCGAGGAAACAGCGGCTGTCTATATCGAGCAGCCAGAGCCTCACTATCTGCGTTTTACACTTGAGGCGAAGCTCGTTGCCGACAGCGTAATTGACCCCATTCAACAAACCGGCCCTGGCCCCACCACTGCAGTGATCAGTAATGACTTGCAGCATCATATCGCGTGGTTTGATGGACGGCGTCTGTATATCTTGCATCCGCTCACCCTCGATATCGACTACGTCGTCGACGACGCTTCTGGGCTACCTGCGGATCTCGGCTCGTATATCCTCTACCCCACCGCTGAGGGTTTTGCGGCAGTTGAAAGTGCTGATGGAAACCCCGTACGGAAGATCCAGATCGCAGGTGGTGTGGGATCCTCTCCAGGTGCGCTCGGCGTGGCCGGCCGCAGCATAGTACTAAAATCTCGGGGCAAAGTTCGAATCTATCAGCCAGCCTGAGAGCGGATTAAATATCGCCTCTCTAGTGGGCGAAGCGTTCTGCTGCCCACTGCACCGAGCGTGGGCTAAAGAGCAACCCGAGAGCCATAATAGTGCTCAATGCTGTTACCACGCCCATAAGGATCTGGGAGCCCGTGAACATATAGTAGGACATAAGTAAAAGTAAATTCTCTAGCATGATGACTGGTCCACGGCCCCACCGTAATCCCTTCGCCATTCGGTAAGCACCGACGATCACGGTTCCGAAAATAATAAGGAAGAATAGTGCTGTTCCAAAGGCTACCGAGGTTACTGCATCCGAGGACTCATAGATGATATCGGGTTGACTGGCGCCAGTGAATCCACGGTAGAAAAGAAGGAAGGCATAGCCTATACCGATTAGCGACTGGACGGCCGCGATGGCGGCGGCGATTTTAATCTCCTGGGGGGGCGTGATAGCTGAAGTCGACGTCATGAATTCATGGTACCTAAAGGAGCAGGTCTTACCTTCACTCCGCGGCACCGGGATCACCTCGGTAGAGTTTTGAGATTCGACGGCGGCGATTCGGGCACCATTCTATTGCCTCTGTACAATCCTGTACGCTTCCACAAGCCCGCGTGAGCCTCGTTGAGCCCTACGAAACCTTGAGCAAGTTGTTGATTATTCAACTATATGGGTGCACTCCGACGATTTGACGAAAGTCACGGGAGGTTATCACTTAGCTTTCATTCATATCACCAGTTCACAACTCTAAGATTTCGAGAGTTTTTCAGACAAAAGGAATTCCGGGGTTGGTGTGAGTCGCCAAGAACAGGAGAAAATGAGTGTTTCTAATCACTTTTAGTGGATAAACTCTAGCATTTTAGTGCGGAACGTGACAGTATCAACGACATACCAAAGCACGGGGAGAGTCGTGAGAGTGAAATCCTTGTGCCCAAGCCTTGGAGCTGACCTCCTTAACGGATGGTTGGCTTTCGGACTGTTTTGGGGTAAAAATCCCAAAACTAGACAGCATACACAGACAAGCGCCCACTGCCTGGCTCACCCTCTTAGGGGCATTAGCCAGCGACGTTGCGTTCTGACCATGATGCATACTCTCACCACGTACTAAAACTAATGGAATTTTAGTTTTCTAGGGGTCCCCTAGAAGGCTATATTCCTATGCACTTTATAACGATATAGGAGTAAATACTATGGACTGGCGCCACAAAGCAGTTTGCCGCGATGAAGACCCTGAACTCTTCTTCCCCGTTGGAAATTCCGGTCCTGCCCTAGCGCAGGTAGCAACCGCGAAACTCGTATGTAACCGCTGCCCAGTAACGTCGCAGTGCCTGGCGTGGGCCCTCGAGTCGGGCCAGGACGCCGGAGTGTGGGGCGGCATGAGCGAGGATGAACGCCGAGCCCTCAAGCGCCGCAAGAACCGTGGCCGCGGCCGCGCACGGGTGAATGCATAAAGCACTCCTACCGGTTGGATAAGAACCAGCAATCTCCCCGTTTCTCAAGCCCCCCACCCCCTTTGAAATCATATATGCCCGCGCTAGTTTCGCTAATGCGTAGCTCACTAGCTGGGCATCATAGAGGGCGCCCGCGAGTATGCGTTTAACGGGGAACGACGGATAAGTATTGCAGCCGAGACGGGTACAACCTTTGGGCCTTCGGGCTCGCAGATTAACATCACCACCCGCCAACCAAGTAAACTACGTGCTGTTAACAGCTCTCATTGTGTTAAAGGAGATATTCTATGAGCAAGCGTGGCCGTAAACGCAAGGATCGTCGTAAGAAGAGCGCCAACCACGGTAGGCGTCCAAATTCCTAAGTCACTGCGGTGATTTAAGCGCTTCGATCATAGGCTGCTTCGCGTTCGCTTTATAGTGTGAACGTGGAGCAGCCTTTTACTATGCACTTTATACCCTGCATATTGTGACATTTTATTTCATCACTCGTCCCTTTAGACACTGAGCTTTAGCCTCATTCATTGCTGCTATGTTGAACCTCCTTATATGGGGGTGTAGGAATAGACAGTTATGGCGAAGAAAAAATCTCATGCGGCAACACCCTGTCTTCAGGCCTTAGAAGACGCTGGAATCACCTACACCACCAGCACTTTCGAGGCGGGCAACGACCACTTCGGCGAGCATGCCGTGGCAGCACTGGAGGTAGAGGCTGAGCGGGTCTTTAAAACCCTCGTCATCGACTTAACGGCAGGTAAAGGTCCAAAGCGGCAGTTAGCGGTTGCGTGCCTACCAGTGCCGTATCATCTGAGTTTTAAAAAAGCAGCCAAAGCCTTCGGTGTTCCCAAGGCAACAATGGCCGATCCCCACGACGCCAGTAAGTCCTCGGGCTATATACCGGGAGGCATATCACCTATCGGCCATAAGAATCCATTGCCTACCGTGGTAGATGAAACCGCACTACTGGCCGATAGTATCTTTGTCTCAGGTGGTCGTCGCGGATTGGATGTGGAAGTAAGGCCGCAAGACCTAGCCACCCTCACGAACGCTAGCTTTGCCGACATTCAGGCATAGCAGATCTAAAGGTCACCGGCCTGGGCATTAGTCCCGTAGAACCTTTTAAAACAACCCCGGATTCTCCAGAAGGTGCGGGCCCTCATTCTTAATATGCCCCACGAGAGGGTTCGCTCGATCGATATGAAGATTCTCGTAGTAGCTGGAGTCAATATTATCGAGTAGTTCCTCAGCGAGAAAGGATGTGGACATACAAGGCTCACCATTAGTCGAGTCTTGTAACCACGTCATATGGTTGACTCGCGGAATAAATAAGGGCATTCTATGGTGAATCTCAGCAACCGGCTCGATAGCCTGCGTGGTGATGATCGTCGTCGATAAGCAATTGTGGTGCGTCTCGTAGATACCGGCCGCCCACATCAGCGTTGTGGCGTGGATATAAAAAGGCTCCTTGTGTTTCCACTCATAGTAGCCATTCATCGGGATGAGGCAGCGCCGCCTAGCAAAGGCCGCTTTAAAACTCGGCTTCTGCGTCACTGTTTCCGCACGGGCATTAAAAAGGGGCGGCCCGCTCGGGGTGCTCTGCCAAGGGGGAATCAGGCCCCAACGTGCAGGAAGAAGAGATGCCTTGACAGTGCCCGCTAGGGTGCTGAGAGCTTGGGGTTTCGGTACGTCCAATCCACTATCAGCTCCTCTCTCTACCCCCGCGTCCCCAATAGCGAGGATAGGGATTATATGCGTAGGCGCTATATTGTAGCGAGCAGGCGGCACCCCGTAGGGTGCCTGTATATTTAATACCCCTCCATGATCAAGCAGTTCCTCAGCCTCGGCAAAAAGCACATATCGACCACACATACCTTTAGTATGGTCTACATGACCTCTTCCGCCTATATTCCAGGAACTTCATGGTGGCGAGCGCCCTCGCCGGGCACACCAGTGCGAGCAACTGTGAGCGTTCCAGGTTCCAAGTCGATGACTAATAGAGCCTTGGTTCTATCTGCTCTTGCCACCGAGCCTTCCCGTATTACAGGCGCTCTTTTAAGCCGCGATACTTCTCTCATGGTGCAGGCACTGCGCAGTTTAGGATGCGAGATTGATCTACAGCCTCATCCCGACG
The DNA here is from genome assembly GCF_024814365.1 of Corynebacterium sp. ES2715-CONJ3. Classification (NCBI taxonomy): domain Bacteria; kingdom Bacillati; phylum Actinomycetota; class Actinomycetes; order Mycobacteriales; family Corynebacteriaceae; genus Corynebacterium; species Corynebacterium sp. ES2715-CONJ3. The sequence continues at coordinate 330,254 of NZ_JANUXS010000002.1, read as the reverse complement.
ATCCCTCATGCGCTTGTTATTTCATCCGCCCGACCACCCAACTGGTAGGCGGTCCCATCGATTGCGGCCTGGCGGGGACGGTCATGCGTTTTATTCCCCCGATAGCGGCAATGGCCAACGGCAGAGTTTATATGGATGGCGATCCGCATGCGCGCTCTCGCCCTATGGGTGGGGTAATTGCAGGATTGCAACAGCTAGGAGTCAATATTTCAGGCAGCAGCCTCCCGCTTAGCATTGAAGGCAGCGGGGAAGTTGCGGGAGGAGAGGTCACCATCGATGCCTCTGCCTCTTCGCAGTTTGTCTCTGGACTACTCATGGCGGCTCCTCGATACCATCACGGCCTAGTCGTTAATCACGATGGCGGCCCACTGCCCAGCACTCCGCATATTACGATGACGGTTGAGATGTTGCGGGAGGTGGGAGCGGAGGTTGATACCTCAGTAACTCACCAATGGACGGTGCACCCTGGCCCCATCTCGGGTCATGATTGGGAGATTGAGCCAGATCTCTCTAATGCCACCCCTTTTATCGCCGCCGCGATGGTTACGGGAGGGGTCGTGCGCATTCGCAATTGGCCGATTCAATCGACCCAGGCTGGTGATGCGATTCGCTATATCGTTAAACAGATGGGTGCCCAGATCGAATATGCTCACAGCCACTATTCACACGATCTTATCGTGCACGCACCGCCTTTAGGTCAGCTGCGCGGAATTAATCTCGATATGTCAGATATCGGGGAGTTGACTCCAACAGTAGCGGCGATGGCAGCACTGGCAAGCGACACGAGCTCTCTCACAGGTATCGGCCATTTAAGAGGCCACGAGACCGATCGGCTGAGTGCTTTGGCTGATGAAATCAATGGTCTTGGAGGCCACTGTAGTGAGCGCGACGACGGTTTGATCATCGAACCTCGCCCGCTGCGTGCGGGCACGTGGCACAGCTATGCGGATCATAGAATGGCAACGGCAGGAGCTATTATTGGTCTGGTGATACCCGGGGTGCTCATCGACGACATCGATACCACCTCGAAAACTCTTCCCAATTTTGATCAACGCTGGCATGCAATGCTGAAGGGAGAATAAACGTCATAGTGGCTAGGGGTAATGTCTCACGGTCTTGGGATGAGTCAGATGTGCGAGTGCGGCCATCCAAGCGGTCGCGGCCACGCACTAAAGACCGTCCGCGTCACGACGATGCCGAATTTGGAATGGTGATAACCAAGGACCGTGGCCGCTGGGGTGTTGTGCTCGATTCTGCCACCACGCCCGATGAAGCGATCGTGTGCATGCGGGCTCGGGAGATGGGACGAACTCCCGTCGAGGTTGGCGACCGTGTGGGTGTCGTCGGTGATATATCTGGAAAACCCGGCACCCTAGCTCGCATCGTCAAATTAGAGGATCGAAACTCGGTCCTGCGTCGCACGGCAGATGATACAGATCCCTATGAACGCATCGTGGTCGCTAACGCCCACCAGTTACTCATAGTATGCGCTGTAGCCGATCCCCCACCGCGAGCAGGTTTCGTTGAAAGAGCCCTGGTGGCAGCATTTGTCGGCAACTTGCAACCAGTCATCTGCCTGACTAAATCCGATCTGGTAGACCCCGCCGAATTCGCTAGCGAATTTGCCTCTCTCGCCGTCCCCGTCGTGATGTGCGGTATCGATGATCCTCTCGAACCTATCGAACGGGTCCTGGACAATAGGATATCCGCACTGATTGGGCACTCAGGGGTTGGGAAATCAACTCTTGTCAATAGGCTCCTGCCCGAGGCCCATCGCGCCACCGGCGAGGTATCGGGGGTGGGTAAAGGACGTCATACGTCGACCCAAGCAGTTGCCCTCCCCTTGGGGAAAAGGGGGTGGATTATTGACACCCCCGGAATTCGCTCTTTCGGGTTAGCACACGTCGACGCCGACACCGTTGTCGGTGTTTTTGAAGATCTAGCGCCTCACGCTGAGGATTGCCCACGAGGATGCACCCACATGGGTCCCCCCGCTGATCCCGAATGCTGCCTCGACCTCATTCCCACCGACTCCCCCGCGGGGCGCCGGGTGAAAGCGGTGCGCAAGCTACTCCAGGCCCTGCGCTCCAAGGCCGATTGGGAACTTTAGATCTGAAGCTTTGGATCTAAGCCCCTAACCCCTTCGTTGTGCGGCGCACTATCACCTTGACAGCCTCGGGAACTGTAGGACGTAATTCTTTAAGGAGTCGTAATCCCACGGTCAATCCGCGTCGAGTACCGCTGTGCTCACCGTGGGTTAACTGGGCTTCAATGTGGGGGTTTTTCGTGAATGCTCTATTCGATCGAACTTCGGGAGCATTATCCTTATCTGCTACTAGGTACTTATTGGGCAGGGTGAGCTTCAAGAGAGTTTTCTGCACCTTAAAAAGCTGCGCTGCAAAGGAATCGACGTTATATGGTAACTGATATTCTTGGCAGATCTCCCGAACCTTTAGGGACGCTTCTGCCAGTCTGTTCGATGGCATATCCGGAAATAGATGGTGCTCAACCTGGTAGTTGAGATTTCCTGACATGACCGTGAGCACTTTACCTCCGTGGAAATTGGCTGATCCCAGCATCTGCCTTAGATACCACTGGTTATGATCTTCATTCCTAAACTGCTCTTTGGTGAAGGTTTCAGCTTCGTCGGGGAAATGCCCACAGAAAATAACAGCATAGGCCCATATATTGCGGATACCATTGGCTACGAGGGCCGCTTTAATGGATTGTTTATAGCCAGGGCCTGATAGTGCCGGGTAAAGAATATAATCCCTCACATTATGTCGGCCAGCCTTACGCGTGGTTTCCCAGAATTTATCCTTAACGTCCGCCCATGTGGCTCGTTTGGTGAAGTAGCGCCCGAGTTCCACATCGTAATAGCCGACAGCCCACTGAAACAGGCTTGCGAGCACTGTATTAATCACGGGCTGGAAGGCAAATAAAGGGCTCCAGGCACGATCGCGGGTCACACGGAGGACTCCGTATCCAACATCATTGTCCATACCCAGAACATTGGTATACGTGTGGTGAATATAGTTATGGGCATGTCTCCATTGAGACGAAGGGCAAACAATATCCCATTCCCAGGTGGTGGAATGAATTTCGGGGTCATTCATCCAGTCCCACTGCCCGTGAAGAACGTTATGACCGATTTCGAGATTTTCTAAAATCTTCGACACGGTAAGCATAGTGGTGCCAGCCCACCAGAGTGGTTTCTTCCTCGGGAGAAGCAGAGAGATTCTTCCTGCAACCTCAAGCCCTCTCTGAATGCGAATCAGCCGCTTAATATAGGCGGCGTCCTTGGGGCCCAAGTCGGACATGATGTCTTTTTTTACCGAATCAAATTTGTGTCCAATGTCGATGATATCGTCATCGCTTAAATGAGCATATGCCTGAATATTGTCGATAGCCATCAAAGGCTCCTTTACTTTTTTAGTGTGCTAGTTCTATATCGCCGCAGGCCACCGAGACGCACGTTCTCAAGCGGGTGCCTGCTTCGTACGCTTCGCCTGTTTTCAAATTGAGAGCCATCCCGGTTTTAAGAGTGCATACGCAGGTCTGACAGATTCCCATACGACAACCAAAGGGAAGACCCACCTGCAACTCTTCAGCGGCCTCTAAGATTGTGGTCGCCCCATCAACACTCAGGCTACGTCCGTTGCCGAAGTCGATCGTGCCGCCTTGGGCGTCCGATTCGCGCGAAAATGTGAAGCGTTCTGTCTTTAGAGTCACGCCCTGGGCGGTTGCCCACTCTTCGTAGGCGTCGAGCATCTTCTCTGGCCCGCATGCATACACCACGCGATCGGCAATATCGGGGCAGAATTCATGGATATGATCGGGGGTAATGCGGCCCTCTGTGGAAGTGATATTAATGTGCACGCGGAATGTTGGATAGCGGCGCGCCAAATCGCGCAATTCCTCCTCGAAGAAGCAGCATTCCTCCGCTCGCACACTGTAGAGCAGATAGGTGTCGCAATGGCGGAGGTGATCCTGTTCGGCGAGGGTGCGCACCATTGAGATTATGGGGGTAATACCGGCACCTGCTCCGATAAATGCCAAAGCGGGGGGTGGTGGATCTTCAAGATGGAAATCTCCTGCGGGAGCGGCTAGGCGCACCACCATCTTCGGTTTAGCCATGCCCACAAGGTGCTGGGAGAGTTTTCCTTTTTCCACAGCTTTGACAGTGATCGACAGCAGACCGTCACCTAGGCTGGGAGCACCTGTCAGTGAATACGACCTCCACACAAATCGTCCGTCGATCTCTACGCCGATACCAATGTATTGTCCAGCGCGAAAGCTCACTGGTACGCCCCAGCCCGGCTTAATTTTGAGATGCACGGCATCAGCTTGTTTATGTGCGCTGACAATCAAACCGCGCAATTCCCGCGTGGACCATAGGGGGTTGAGTAAAACTGCGTAGTCGTCGGGTAATAACGGTGTGGTCAGTCGCTTCAATGCGGAGCGGATACGGCTGAGGCGATCACGGGTGGTTTTTGTACTAGGTGGGGTTGGCAGTTGTTCCATAATGTGGATTTCTGGGTAGATGGCTGGGTAGATGTCAGGGTAGATGTCACAGTGAAAGTCTGAGTGGAGTTGTGAGCGGGGGTAACCTTTCTTCCACTAGGGTGAAAGGTTTTCCCCTCAAAACTTACGCTACCGTAGCTTACCGCACCGTAGGTTATTGTGCAATAAAAATCCCACTGCCATATATGCAGTGGGATTCTTAATTTATCGATGGTTTCTACAACAGATCGATTAATACCGGCAGCTCGGATGGGTCATACCATGCCATATAATTATCGATAGCATCTCCCACGGCCAATTCCGCGATCTCATCACCAAGATCAGCTTCATCGATCACTTTGATGGCCTTCGCAGTGGCCTCCTCACTACCTGCGGCATCGACGTGAATGGCGGCCAGATCTTCACGGTGAATACGCGGTGGGTCCACACGCACCACAGCCTCCCCCAGGTCAGGATCTGGGTGAAGATTCGCATCGGGAAGATCTACTGAGATCACCACGCGACGGTGCGGATAATATTCCTCGTCATAGAGAGCGAGTAAACGTATAGACGCCCGCGCCGCCTCATCGAAAGCAATCTCCTCAAAATCTTCCTCTTCACCGGATTCATAGCTCTCCCGCAGCGCCGCGGTGACTGCGAAACCGTAGCCCGAACGCACGCTTAAGATTCCGTCCTCTTCCAAAGATCGCAAATAACCGACAGTGGCGGGAATATAGACTCGCACTAGAACTCGCCCTCAAACTTGAAAATACTCTGCAGCTCTACCAAGGTGCGATCAAATTGCTGATAGTAGGATCCCACGAGACCAGCTTCTACGGCACCGCGCACATTGACAATCGAATCGTCGACCATAACGCAGTCCTGCATGGGAATACCAATAGCATCGGCTGCTGCTTGGAAAGCAGCGAAATCAGGCTTCTCCGCCCCAATCTCTCCGGAAAGGACAACGGCATCTACCACACCGGAGCTAGCCAACACACGGATCGGCTCAGCACCGGGGCCGCCTGGATCATTGGAGAGTACGGCCGTCGCGATTCCCTGAGCTCGCAATGCCTTCAGTACATGACGCCAGCGATACTGCTCCTCTTCGGGGCCATCAAGCACCCCCACATAATCCACAATTAAGCCTTGCACGATTAATCTCCACCTCACTTTTTTAAGCCATATCGCTTACAATTAGACTGATCCTATTGTTGCATATATCTAGTAGGATTTTTTAGCACGAGGCATTCAGGGCTCGGGTCTAAAACCCGCCAAGCCCACCACCGCCCATGAATATCCTTACCATTGCTCGATAGGCCTACCACAGCTCGATCATCATTGGTTCCGTGGCGCTCAACCCTACCAAAGGAGCGTCATGTACCATCCTAAACCCGGATTCGCCCTTCTCCAGTGTGCAGAATACGAACCTCGCCGGATCTATCATCCGCCGCCGGTCACACTCCCCGAAGACATAACAACGCACATCAAATGCTCTCTCTACCGAGCGCTTCAATGCGCGTGCGGTCAAAAGCCCATCTCAGTCCTGCGCGCCAGCTCTTACGACGCAGCAGTCATCAGGCATATACGCGCAAAACTAAAGGGACAGCCAACCTCACATACACAGCTCGGCCATATCCAGATCGCCAGCCTCCATTTTTTCCGCAAGAAGGACACCTATCACACCTCCCTCGACGCCCCCGTGCACGTATACGAGGCTTATGGCACCTTTTCAGTCGGCCCTGATCACCGCGCCTTTACTGCCACCGTCAAGAAAGAAGAGGGCACCGCAGTCCGTATCTCCACTCTTCGCGTTATCTGATCTCTGATACCCAAAGGAGCGGGCTGCAACCATCCTGTCTATCAGGGGTTACAACCCGCTCCGCAGGCTGATAATGATCGAGTTCTGTCTGCCGAGTGCGGTCTACGCCTCGGCGGAATCGCGCTGTTCAGCCAGTTGAGCAGCAGCGGCATCAGCTTGGGCCTGGAAGGTGCGCCGGAGCATGAAAAGCTGGCGTACGGTTTCTTCCTTGATGGCATCTTTCATAGCATTAAACATATCGCCTCCCTCTTTTTGGTATTCAACCAAGGGATCGCGTTGCGCCATGGCGCGCAAGCCGATACCTTCCTTGAGGTAGTCCATCTCGTAGAGATGCTCGCGCCATTTCTGGTCAATGATGGGCAGGATGACCTGGCGTTCGAGGTAACGCATCTGCTTGTCACCAGCGACTGTGCTGACCAGCTCTTCAAGAGCTGCATATTGTTCATGAGCATCAGCCAGCACGGCTTCCCGCAGTTCATCTGAACTCAGCTCGCCGGGGCGGCCATACTGGGAGCCTTCGATAAGCGACTGCGGGGTCATCGACGGTCCGTAGAGGGACTCCAGGGCATTCCACAGTGCGTCAAGGTCCCAATCCTCAACATAGCCATTGGCTGTAGCGCCATCCACGTAGGCGGAGATAGTTTCGTCAATCATCGCTTGGATATTATCGGCGATATTGGCTGACTCCAGAATCTCGCGACGCTCACGGTAGATGACCTTACGCTGCTCGTTCATGACCTCATCGTATTTGAGGACGTTTTTACGCATCTCAAAGTTCTGGTTCTCAACCTGTGCCTGCGCACCCTTTATAGAGTTGGTAACCATCTTTGCCTCAATAGGGACATCATCGGGAACGTTGAGGCGATTCATCATATTCTCCATGGTCTGCCCGACAAATCGAACCATCAGGTCATCGCGCATAGAGAGATAGAAACGAGTAGTACCTGGGTCACCCTGACGACCCGCGCGGCCGCGCAGCTGATTATCAATGCGGCGGGATTCGTGGCGCTCAGTACCGAGCACATATAAACCGCCCGCTTCGCGTACCTCGTCGGCTAGAGACTCCGAGCGCGTCTTTTGCTTTGCAAGCTCGTCATCCCAGGCGGCTTCGTATTCCTCAGGGGTCTCCACGGGATCCAAACCGCGATCGCGCAGTGCTATATCAGCCAAGATATCGGGGTTACCACCCAGCACAATATCGGTACCACGACCGGCCATATTGGTAGCAACCGTGACAGCACTAGGCAAGCCTGCCTTGGCTACAATTTCGGCCTCTTCAGCATGATGCTTGGCATTAAGGACATGATGCTTCACGCCTTTGCGTTGGAGGAGCTGAGATAAATACTCGGAGCGCTCCACTGAGGTGGTACCAACGAGCACCGGCTGGCGGCGCTGAACGCAATCAACGATATCTTCTACCACTGCGGCAAATTTTGCCTCTTGGGTCTTATACACCAAATCGGTCATATCATCGCGGTGCGGTGGCCGGTTAGTTGGAATGGGAACCACGTCCAGCTTGTAGATCTGGTGCAATTCGGCTGCCTCTGTCTCAGCGGTACCGGTCATTCCGGCCAGCTTCTCATAGAGGCGGAAGTAATTCTGCAAAGTGATGGTGGCTAAGGTCTGGTTCTCATTTTTGATCTCCACCTTCTCCTTCGCCTCGATAGCCTGATGCATACCCTCGTTATAGCGGCGACCATCAAGCACACGGCCCGTGAAGTCATCGACAATCATGACCTCACCGTTGCGCACGATATAGTCCTTATCGCGGGTGAACAGCTCTTTAGCCTTCAATGCATTATTGAGATATGACACCAACATCGAATTCTCAGGGGCATATAGATTCTCGATACCCAGCATATCTTCGACGAAGGCAACACCCTCTTCACGCACACCAACGGTGCGCTTACGATGGTCGACATCATAATGGATATCCACCTTCATCTTCGGAGCGAGTGCCGCGAACACGTTGTAGTGCTGAGAGGCGCCATCAGCGGGACCTGAAATGATCAGCGGGGTTCGAGCTTCGTCGATAAGAATAGAGTCAACCTCGTCGACGATTGCATAATGGTGGCCACGCTGCACTAAATCGTTGAGGGTATGCACCATATTATCGCGGAGGTAATCGAAGCCGAGCTCGTTATTAGTACCGTAGGTAATATCGGCGTTATAGGCCTCGCGACGCTCGTCAGGGCGCATATTCGAAAGAATGACTCCCACTTCCAGGCCAAGGAAGCGGTGCACACGTCCCATCCACTCGGCATCGCGCTTAGCAAGGTAATCGTTAACCGTCACCACGTGCACGCCCTTACCTTCGAGCGCATTAAGGTAGGCGGGCAATACACAGGTCAGGGTCTTACCCTCACCTGTGCGCATCTCGGCCACTGAGCCGAAGTGCAAAGCCGCACCGCCCATCACTTGCACCAAATAGTGCTTTTGTCCCAAGACGCGCCAAGCAGCCTCCCTAGCAACAGCAAATGCCTCGAGAAGCAGATCATCGACGGTCTCTCCGTCTGCGATGCGACTCTTGAACTCTTCGGTCTTGGCTTTCAACTCCTCATCGGTGAGATCGGAGTACTGTGGCTCGAGAGCCAGCACTTCCTCTGCAATTTTCTGAAGACGCTTAACTTTGCGTCCTTCGCCGATGCGCAGCATCTTAGAAAGTCCGAACACGAGTGAGTTCCTTTACTAGCAAATGGTAAGTTTTAGTGGTTTTTAACCCCTCGCCCACCACGACGAACCGCAGCGAAACTCGGGAATAAAGGTTACCTATATCGTTCCAATAGGCACCTCGCTATTTCTCCGTGACCATTGTACTCACAACAGTTACAAAGCAAGAACCCCAATCATAGATTGGGGTGAAAAATCAAAGACCCTCCGCCGCCTCCCCGAGGGGACCACGGGCGGAGGGCCTGGCTCAACCGCGCACGACCTCGCGCGACCAAGCTCGACCTAGTTTGACCTAGCTCAAGGAGATCAAGCCATAATCGAATGCGTGGCGGCGATAAACCACCGACGGGTTACCCGTCTCCTCATTGATGAAGAGATAGAAATCATGACCAACCAATTCCATCTCGCTCAGCGCATCGTCAACGCTCATAGGCTTGGCGGGGTGCTCTTTGGTACGAACGATTTGTCCCGGCTGGATATCTTGGACCTGATCAGCATAAGGATCATGATCATATAATTCCTCGCGAGTATCCTCTTTGGCGGCTCGCTTCTCAGATTCATTGACCAATCCGGCAACAATCTCGCCAGTGTTCTTAGGGGCACGGTGACCAGATAGGGAGATCGAACGACGTGCCTTCACCTTACGCAGGGAACGTTCCATACGTGAGAGAACCGTTTCCAGAGCAGCGTAGAAGGAGTCCTCTTTCGCTTCAGCTCGCGCAATATGGCCTTTGCCGGTTGCCGTGATCTGGATCCGATCACTCTCGTTGGCGCGGCGTGGGTTGCGCTCGTGCTGGAGCTCCACGTGGAAGAAGGTGAGAGTCGGGTCGAGGCGGGCGATTTTTCCTAACTTGCTCCGCACGCGCTCCGCGAAGTGCTCTGGAACCTCGACATTACGGCCAGTAATTGTTAACTGGACATCGGGGCTCAGGGTATCTTTTTCAGCAGGCGTGGTCATAGTCACGTACCTTCCTGGTCGGCCGCCACCCGAATCTTGTGAAGGATTACTCAAGATAAGGAAAATGTGGCGGGAAGCAACTTCATTATCAATAATACATCGCGTCATAGTCATCGCGCCAAACCTTTTCTGCCTCTGCAGCTAGGCATGACTGAGCGCCAGAACTCCGTATACATTTGCGCCCGCCCAACTCAGAGCATTCACTGAGGCCCGCATTGTAGCTCCTGTGGTCAACACGTCGTCGACCACCACAACATTTCCTTTGAGCTGGCTTTTTAAGGCCACAGCGCGCTGCATATTTCGAGCACGGTGTGTCGCCGAAAGCCCCACCGATTCCTGTGTTGATTCCCTCAAGTACAAACAATCGGCCACCTCCATCCCCGAGGCTTGGCATATGCGCCGCACCGGGTCTCCGCCCCGTTTACGCGCCGAACTGCGCTTCGTGGGCGCCGGCACTAGTATGACCGGCTCCGGCAAATGTCCGCAGACATATAAATACTCAACACTCGCGCGCAGCACAGCTCCGAGGAAAGGAATAGCATCATAACGCCCGCGCTCTTTGATCTGGATAATCGTTCGCCGTCGCACTCCACCGAGAGGCCCCAAGGAGAAAGTAGGCACCTGGGGGTCGATTCGCAAGGACACGGGGCTTGGGATACTCCGAAAGACCTGTTCGCACTCTGAGCACACAATAACCCCTGGGTGCCGGCATCCCACACACTCTTTGGGTAAGAACAGCTCTCTAAGGGGCAAGAGCACCGCGCAGCTCCCAACTTATGGAATTAGCTCACCAGATATTCAACAACCGACCTTCACCTGTAACCATAGTGGTCGCAACCCCGAGTTGCTAAGCATAGTGCCTCTCCGTATTGGGGAATCGGGGGCCCCCGATTCCCCAATATGGAGGAGGGGGGATTACTTCTATTGAGGAATCACCGTCACAGCGCGCTCGCCTTCTAAACCTTGGATCTCGCGCCAATAGGTTGCCGATCCAGTAGTTGACAGCTGCAAGCTTGCGCGGGCGTCGGTGATATATACGGCCGATTGGTTGCTACTGAGATTGACTACCGGCGCTACTATATTGCCGGAAGACAGTGCCAGCGCTGAGGATCCGTCGGGTTCGGCACGCCACACGGGAGTATCACTACTCGAAGTCCCCACATACAGGGTGCCCTCAGGACCCCAATCGAGTGATACCGCTGAACCGCGAGCCACTTGGAGGATCTCATAGCGGTTACTGAGCTTGCGCTCTCCTGCACGCGGGGTGGAAACTGTAGCAATATAAACGTAGCCATCAATAATAAAAGCCGCGCGTACGCCGTTATTAGACAAAGCGAAAGCAGATATATCGGGGCTATTGTCGTTGAGATCGAGATCAGCAATGTCGACGTCGATCAGTGCGCTTTCTTTACTACTCTCCGAACGTGCAATGCGCTTAATAGAATTACCATCTGCCACCACCCACAAGGCTTTGCCCTTATTTTCGAAAGTGGGTTGGGTAAACGTGCGAGCTTCAGCGACGGTGGTCAGGGCTCCGTCAATATCCCCGATGAGCAACTGGGATTGTTTAAGATCGCCAGAGCCATTGGTGCGCACGAGTGCGACAGTTTTGCTCTGGGCGGAAATATTGAAGGATTCAATATCATTGAGTGTGCCTAATGGGCCGGTAACCGGACTTTCTTGGCCAGCAGATACTTGGGAAATGGAGCCACCGGTCAGGGCATACATAGTTGCGGATGAGGCTCGGGCGGCCTGCGGGTTGAATTCAGGGAAATCGTCCACGGTAAGATTGGCGTCTCCCTCGGCAGTCAGCAATGGGACCCCGTCAACATCGAAACGGTACGGTCCCGCGATCCCTGCAGTGGCAAGCGTCCACACGAGCTGGGCAGCGAGTCGGTGACGGGCATCATCATCAAATTCGGCAAAACCGGCGAGCTGATAGATGCCGTTGTCAATCCCGACAAAACTGGCGGTGGCGGGGATTTGATCGAGGACTCCTGGGCTGAGAGCCTTCGAGGGGCCTGCGATAATGAGGCTAATGAGAGCCGATCCCAGAGAGCTGGAGCCGGAATATACCCAGCGTTGGTCGGCGACAAGGGTATCGCCTGCGGGATTGAAGAAGAAAATTGCTTGGGTAAGGTAACGATTGCGCAGTTCAGTACGTTCCACCACAATCTCGTTGGGGCTATTTGAAATTCGCCACTGGCCGTCGACTCGCACCAGTTCAACGTCCGCACGATAGTCGCTACGCTGCGGATTATACGCCCCACCTTCGCTGATGGTGCCTACCACAGTACCGGTAATGGTATAAGAGAGTTTGTTAGTGTCGCGGGCAATATTACTCGACATATCTATGCGATCTAATACCGTAATAATCGGCTGAGGTGCCCACTTTTGGGCAAAGGAGGCGGTGAGATAATGTCGAGCCTGTTGGTAATTTTGGCTGGGATTCGCGCTTGCAGCATAGAAATCACGTACGAGGAGATCAGGTTCACGTCCTAGTATTGGCCCGGGCTCTTGGGTGGGAGTTTGGCTACTAAGACTCCGTAGTGCTTGCGGTTCACTCGTCGAGGGAAGGGTCACACACCCAGTCAACGCGCTGATCGAGACAACTACGAAGATTAGCCCACAGGGATTCTTGACGTACATAAATGAGAACTCGTCTTTCAAAGGTCCGCTACGGCATTTAAGCGTTCGGAGGCATCTGGGATGTCAATGCGAAGGGGTAGTGGGTCTTGACCATAACCCTCACCCGGTAGCTTGGGAATAGTTAAGCGAAAGCATGAGCCAGCACCTGGGAATCCGGTGGCCTCGAGACTGCCACCATGGAGAACCGCGTCCTCATGTGAAATGGCTAAGCCCAGTCCAGTTCCCCCTGAATGGCGCACGCGCGCCGGATCCGCTCGCCAGAATCGATTGAAAACCAAGTCTTCCTGACCGCTCTTGAGTCCAACACCGTGATCTGTCACGGTCACCGATACGGCCTGCGCATTTTCCCCGATCGCTACCGTTACCGGTTTCCCCTCGGAGTGGTCGATGGCGTTTGCTAGGAGATTGCGCAAGATACGCTCGATGCGCCTCGGGTCGCACACCACTTGCACGGGCGCATCGGGAAGATCGAATTCAACGTCCACATGAAGTTCGGTTGCTAGATGCGACGTATATTCATAGGCACCCTTGACGCAGGCCCGCATATCGATGGTCGATTCTGCGAGCTCAGCTACTCCCGCATCATGGCGAGAGATCTCCAGGAGGTCGTTCAACAGTGCCTCGAATTGATCGAGTTCACTGACCATCAGTTCGCTGGCCCGCCGCATTGCGGGACTTAACTCCTCATTATGAGACTGGATCATATCAGCTGCCATGCGCACTGTCGTTAAGGGAGTACGCAGCTCGTGGGACACGTCAGAGGTAAATTGGCGCTGTAGGCTGCCATATTCTTGCAGCTGATCGATTTGCTTCGATAGCGAAGCTGCCATGGTATTGAAGCTCTCCGCCAATCGCCCCATTTCGTGCTCGCCTTCAACAATCATGCGTTCTCGTAGATGCCCAGCGGCAAAGCGTTCAGCAATGCGACTGGCCGCTCGAACTGGTGCTATAACCTGGCGAATTGTTAGCCACGTGATACCCATCATAAGAACCACAAGGACTAGGCCTGCTGCAGCGAAAACGCCGCGCAGTAGTGATAGCGTAGCGCGCTCAGCCTCCATTGATAGCACCAGATAAACCTGCAGATTCGGGATATCAGATTGAGTTGGCGTGCCAATGATCATCGCCCGATAGCTGGTGCCGTCGGCACGCGAAATGGTAGCAAATTGATATGATACTTGGCCTTGGGAAACAAATGATCGCAGCCGTTCCGGGATGCGATACGCCTCCGGGGCAACCACAATTGAATCGTCGGGGCCCTCCACGAGTAGTACTGGCTCGTATGCAGTCTGTGAATCCGGTGAGTTAATCGATCGCGAGGTTAGCGCTGCTCGCGCCGCATTGAGACGTACCTGCACACTTGAGCTTGTTGAGGTTGCCTCGATTTGTTGCTCTACCGCGATCCGCGCTCGCTCGATCTCAGCATCAGCGATATCCAGTTTTGCCTGAATCAGCTTGGAGGTCACTATAGAGACCAAAATATAGGCCAATCCCAGCATTACCACCAAAGAGGACGCCAAGATAGTGGTGATCAGGCGGTATTGTAGCGAGGTGCGCCAGCTTTCGGCGATCCAAAACCGTAGTCGATGGTGATTGCTCCGGAACTTTTTAATAAAGGGTCGTAGCTTCACTAGTCGCCAGTCTTATAACCCACACCGCGCACGGTTAGGACAATCTGCGGATTTTCGGGGTCTTTTTCGATCTTGGCGCGCAAGCGCTGGACGTGTACATTCACCAGGCGCGTATCGGAGGCATTCCGATATCCCCACACTTTCTGCAGCAATTCTTCTCGTGTGAAAACCTCTCCGGGTTTTGAAGCTAGTTCCGAGAGCAAATCAAATTCCAGGGGTGTTAGGGAAATCTCCTCGCCGCCACGTGTGACGGTATGACCTTTGACGTCAATATAGAGATCCGCGATATGTACAGAGTCATGAGTTTTATCTGCTGCGCCGCGTAAACGAGCGCGCACGCGAGCCACCAGCTCTTTGGCTTTAAACGGCTTGGGGATATAATCGTCCGCTCCCGATTCGAGACCGAGAACTACGTCGACTGTATCGGTTTTGGCGGTCAGCATCACGATAGGCACGGCAGAATCTTGGCGAATTGCACGGCAGATATCGATACCATTCATCCCCGGCAGCATGAGGTCGAGCAGGATTAGATCGGGGTTCTCCCGGTAGCAAGTATCTACCGCCTGAGCACCATCGTTGACTACCACGCTGTCAAAGCCCTCAGCTTCGAGCACTAGCGAGAGCATTTCTGAGATCGCTGGATCGTCATCGACTACGAGAATCTTATGGGCCATCTTCTTCTTTTCCTTCTCACCCCAGCGGCCTGCAGGCGGTGCAGCGAGAATTCAGTTGTTTGGTTGTTGAGCAGATGAGAGGTCGTACCGATAATGTTAGAGCTAAGCGAGCAACAACACTAGTCTCGGGGTTGAGTTTGTGGTCGCATATATTCGGTGAGATTGGTGCAAACGGGTAGCTTTTCACGGACTTGGGCTTCAACCTCCGCGTGATTGTACTGTCCGTCAATGATCAACCATGGGGAATACCAATTTTCCTGCGCTAATCGTCGATAGGTGGCGGCGGTACGATTTTGCAGACCACGATCGGCCTCATAGCTATCAATCGCACGGTCAGTATCGGTGCGAGCACGGTGGTGAGCGCGCTCATGGGCGAGCTCAGGTGATGTAGCTAATAATATTTGAAGATCAGGTACGGGCAACCCTTGCTCTATGAATTCGAAGGTTGCCACCCACTCTACAAGTGCATCGTCTAGGCTACGCGCCGCGCTATAGGCAGCGTTACTAGCGACATACCTGTCGAGGATCAATACGCGGCGGGGGTCGTATGCATATGAAGCTATATAGTCTTTGACCTCTGCACGATCGAGAGCGAAAAGTACCGCCATAGCATTAATAGAGTCGGCAACGTCCCCAAGATCATGATGAAGCGCCCGCTGCGCCAGCTGTGCGTGTATGGAGTCTTGGTAGCGGGGGAAAGAGAGGGTGTCTGCATCGAAGGCGTTCCGCAACCGTTTCACCAAGGTATTCTTTCCGGCCCCATCGATACCCTCAATCGCAATAATCATCTAGCGTTCCATTCTCTCCTGGGTTACTCTAGGTCAGCGCCTCAGTATAGACATCGAGATCAAGATCGGTTTCCGCTAATTCGAGAATCGAGCTGGCGCTTTCACGAAGCTCCTCATCACCATGACCGATAAGCTCTCGTATAAAAGGATAGTGTTCTACCACTTCCCCATCGGTATAAGGAGCCGAAGCCCAAATAGCCACGATCGTTGCGGCGGCGAGTCCAATAATGAACTCATCATCACTGCCTTGGTCATCGAGCCCTAGGAGAATTGCATCGTGAATATTGCTCGCGATCTCAGACTCGTCCAGCATAGCAAGCTCGTCAAGGAAAGAAGTGACCACTTCTTCATTGAAGATTTCATGATCCCACGCGTGCATATCAACGTCCTTCCGCATCGAGCTAGTACCTATTTGTATCTTGATTTGTAGTCGTAGTCGATCGCATTATCAAGCCCTTCTAGGCTCGGGCGACAAATACCTGCCCAGACCCGGTCAGCTTAATCTCGCAAGGGTCAGCCGCTGAGATCCACACTGCTTGAGTGGGTGTCAAATCTAGCTCGGCGTCTCCGTTACCAACTGTTATTTCGCCCTGCGTACAAAGAACGATGCGTGGACCGCTCAGAGATACTGTGCGCGTGTCGACGATATCAAAGCGGTGTAAATCGAAGGCATCAAGATTGACCTCGTAGTGCCCGTCACGATCTCTGAGCGTAGGCTCTGCTAGAGACTCAAAGCGCAGCACCTTGACCAATTCTGGAACGTCCACATGTTTAGATGTGAGGCCACCACGCAAGACATTGTCGGAGTTGGCCATGATTTCAACTCCCATCCCACGGCAGTATGCATGGAGATTTCCAGCGTCCAGAAAGATAGACTCCCCGGGCTGCAGAACGAGATAATTAAGGAGTAAACCACCCAGCACTCCCACATCACCTGGGTAGTGCTCATGGAGATTGACAATATTTCTCGCGGCGTCAACCATCCAGGTATTTTCTTCCACTGGGTGGTTCTCCATGTCCCGGATAAATGCTCGGGCTCGTTCTACGATGGCTGCAATGAGGGTGCGGCGGGCTGGAGCTGGGATGGAGATCCAGGTGGTAAATAGTCCTCTCAAGCCTGTCTCTTCTGGAGTGCTATCATCGTCACCTAATATCGCTAGATAGCGGTCTAGCTCCGGACATGCCAAGGCTTGAAGCAATTCTCTTGTTAATTTCAGCGGTCGGAAGCCCGCCATCGCGTGAAATTCTGTCAGTGCGACTAAGAGTTCCGGTTTTGGTTGTGGGTCGCGGTAATTACGGTGCGGATCACGGATATCGATACCACCGGCATTTTCCCGCTCGAAGCCTTCGCGGGCTTGGTGTGCAGATGGATGCGCCTGCAAAGACAGCGGTTCATTTGCGGCTAGGATTTTCAGCAAATAAGGTAGCTCGCCAGAAAACTTCTCCGCTATATCTACACCTAGATGAGCCGCGGGGTCCTCAGCAATAAGTTCATCCAGTTTCTGCCCGTCGACTCGCGCCGGGAGTGCGGGGTGGGCGCCGTACCAGAGTTCCGCCTCTGGGTGTTTGCTTGGCTCTGTTTCTCCTCTGAGTTGAGCAATGAGGGTTCGTGAACCCCACGGGTACGCCTGGGTGGGAGGATCTAAGGGCAGCATCATAATAGGGTAGGATTCTCCGTCTCGTTAGATGATAAGGATTTTAAAAGTACACGGTAGCAGCATAGGCTCTGACGCTCAGTTGCAATTGAGCTGCGAGACCACGCTCGGTAACACGTTCTGTAACGACCCCGGCGCCCACTTCGTCGGTTGCATTCCACATGATGGTTGTCAGTGTTGGAGCTGTGACAGGATCATCAAGGAATGGGTCATAGAAGATATCTTTGACTGGTCGCTCACGGTTTCTTGCTCTATATCCAGCGGCTAGCTGCATATCTGCGGCTCCCAGAGCCGCACTTACCCGCCCATATGATGTCCACAATGTGGCGATAAGCTGGACTAATTCATAATCGCCTGGTTGCTCTGTAGAAGGTGTTGTATGAATAATGGAACCGGATAGATCCGCTAAAGCTACAGCCGGATTCTCCGTACGGTCGCGTTGAGGTGAACATGCCTGCAACTCGGCATCGATACCATCGGCCAGATCTTTGAATTTCTGTGCGACAATCAGCGCCTCAGAATCCGCCAACTCAAAGAGTGCCATAACAGTACCCGTCAGTCTCATCAGACTCAGACCTTCGTGTGTGGGCACGGTGGGGATGATAATAGCTCCGGGGGCAACGTCGGCAAGCAGCGGAGAGTGGGCATCGACAGCAAGCACCACATCGATCCCTCGGGCGAGCAGCTGATTGACATGGCGCGCGCTGTCGGGAGTATCAAGGCCCCCATTGCTAAGGATGATCACCACGTCCAGCGCGCCAATATATCCGGGAATATGGTCCACTACAACAACAGGGCACGGCAGCGGGTTAAAGAAGCTCACGGCCAATAAGGCGCACTCTCTGGCAACCGAATGGTCAGTCACTATGACCACGCTGCGCGGTCGCATTCCGACGAACGTGGCTAAGGTCGGCCGAGGATTATTCTCCGCTGCCAGCTGGACTCCTTCTTCGATAGCCGATGCGAGTGCGCGTAGATAGGCGCCTTCGTGGGCGATATCGTAAAAGGCGACGGCGAGCGGATCGTAGTCCGACATGTGTTAGCTCCTGATAATCTGAAGGATCTTTGTTACCAGACTATCAACCTCTTGTGCTGTGGGGGCTTCGACATTGAGCCGCAACAGGGGCTCTGTATTGGAGGCACGAATATTGAACCAGGCTGGCGAATCCTTTAAAAAGACGCTAACTCCGTCGAGCTCATCAACCGCAGCAATCCGCTCGGCGAAGGCCTCGAGGACTGCCTGCGTGCGTTGCTGCTGTTCAGCTGCGGAACTCAGGCGAGTATTGATCTCCCCAGAGGCGTGATAGCGATGATATTTGGCCATCATCTCACTCAACGACTGATCGGTGGAACCCAAAGCCGCGAGAACGTGGAGGGCGGCGAGTAGACCGGAGTCAGCATGGAAGAATTCTTGGAAGTAGTAGTGCGCTGAGTGCTCACCACCGAATACAGCTCCCTCATCTGCCATTATTTTCTTAATAAAGGAGTGTCCCACCCTGGTGCGCACTGCTCTCCCCCCGTTTTCGGCGATAATCTCCGGCACCGAACGGGAAGTAATGACATTGTGGATCACGGTTGCTTGCGGGTACCGCTCGAGATAACGCTCGGCAATAAGTGCACAAATGGCGGAAGGGCTCACTGATTGTCCCTTTTCGTCGATGACAAAACACCGGTCGGCGTCCCCATCAAAGGCAAGCCCGATATCTGCGCCAACCTTCGGAGTAAAAGCTTGTAAGTCCTCGAGATTCTTCGGGTCTAAGGGGTTCGCCTCGTGATTAGGGAAGGTTCCATCGAGTTCGAAGTAGAGAGGTTTAATGTCGATGGGAAGAGAGGAGAAAACCTCCGGCACCGTTAAGCCCGCCATACCGTTGGCTGCGTCTACGGCTACCGTCAGGGGGCGTATATCCTTCAGGTCCACCAGGCCTTTGAGGTAATTGCCGTAGTCCTCGAGACAATCTTCTGTGTCGATGGCCCCTAGAGGACCATGGTAGGGAGGAATCCCTTCGAGCAGCATCTCGGTAATATCGGCTAGACCGGACTCTTGGCCTACCGGTTTCGCTCCAGCGTGGCACATTTTGATGCCGTTATACTGGGCCGGGTTGTGGGATGCAGTAAACATTGCACCAGCTAAATTGTAGTGCCCCGAGTAAAAGTATAATTGATCAGTGGAGCTGAGCCCCACGATCACCACGTCTATACCCTGTTCTGCTGCACCTTCGGCAAATGCACGAGATAATTCAGGGGAGCTAGGACGCATATCGTAACCGATCGCGATTTTCTCCTGGCCCATTGTACGTACGAGGTATCCAAAGGCAGCACCGATATCCTTAACGAGGTGGGCGTCTAGGCTTTCACCGTAGACCCCGCGGACGTCGTAAGCCTTGATCACAGCCTCAATAGATTCCCGGGAGCGCATAACGTGGACCTGATTTCTTAAGACTAGGGCGCGATGACTAATCGCAAGCGATTAAAAACAATCCACCATTCTACGATGCGCAGAGAGTGTGCGCTAGTTCTTCACTAGGCTAAGAATTTTCTGAATCTGCTTAATCCGCGTCGCTGCTCGTGTCTTCGGCATCAGGCACGAGAGATAAGTGAGCTCTGCGCTGTGCTTTTTCGGCAGCCTTTGCTTTACCACGTTTGGCTGGATGGTGTGGAGCCAATTCGGCCCCTGGAGATTGATTGAGTTGAGCCTCTTGTAATAAACCAGATTGCAGCCTGCCTTGTTCTCGGACAGCCTCAGCTAAGGCGGTCAGATCATCTTCGCCAATCTCGGGGGCATCAACGCGCACCATCTCCCAGCCTTTTGGAGCAGTAATTTTAGCGGCGTGTCGCTCGCATAGGTCCCAGGAATGCGGATCGCTGTTGGCAATGAGGGGACCGACATAGGCGGTGGAGTGTGCATAGGCATAGGTCAACGTCGCTACGGCCACCTGACCGCAGCCTGGGCGAGAGCAACGACGAATCTGATTCACAACTGGCAAGTCTAATCCTTTACTTGAGCTTTTTCATCCTACGGCGCGCCCTTAGCATCCAGAAGCTCGATCCCGATACCCTAAACGGTATGCACCAGGGAAAAATTCGACGCGATCGACACGGACATGGCGTTCGCGGTCCGCTTTTGCCGCCCGCGCTGCCCCGATTTCGGAACCGCCGCGAGCTTTTTGATGCTGATATCTTAAACGCCTACGCCCCTTTTCAGGAACACTATTTCGACCAGCTAAGCATGTTAGATATCGCGGTGGACATTATTCCTCGGATGCGGTTGAATACTGATTTTCAGGCCTTTCCACGCGATATCGTGGCCGATGGGCCTGTACCCCTAGCACGCCTGATTTCGGCGGGCGTGGATCGCGACGGCCATGCGACCAGAGCGAGAATTGTGCTTTTCCGCATGCCAATTGAGCAGCGTGTAGATTCGCGTCTAGAACTTAATGAAGTACTGACAACGATATTTCGTCGACTCGTCGCCGAATATCTCAACCTCACCCCGGATGATCTTCCCCTGTGAGGCCTCAAGCACTTTCGACCCCTATAGATAGATATGGGGTACCCCTCGAGATTCTTTGAAGACACCTCAATGGAGAGTTAATAATAGCCCCCTGCCTCGTATACGAGGGTGTGGAGGCTTAAATTGGATGTGTGCACCGTTAGTTCTCTTCACGAGAGCATATGGGGTGGCGTCTAACTAATCTCTCGCTTTAAGCGGCGGCGTTCACGTTCCGAGAGTCCACCCCAAATTCCAAATCGCTCATCGTGGGCGAGAGCGTATTCGAGGCAGTCATCTTTCACTTCACATGCTTGGCAAATACGCTTTGCTTCGCGGGTAGATCCACCCTTTTCGGGAAAAAAAGCTTCAGGATCGGTTTGAGCACACAGTGCCTGTTCCTGCCACTCTTGTTCGATGGCGTCGAATAGAGAATCGAGGCCGAGATCGCGGTGCGAGCGGGGATGAGGCGCGGCGTTGCCAGCGAAATCTTCCACGCCAGCCTCCTTTGCTCATAGTAAATCAATAAGTCTTTAACGGTTTATGCGTATATTCGCCACGCGGAGAGACTTGCGCCTACATAGCACAATTCTTTGCGTATGCGCCGAAGCGAGGCCTGGCAAATAACATACTTGAGATTCAACACGGTGACACAAGATGTCGTCAAGCTAAAGAGCGCATCTCCTGCGAAGCATTTTGATTTATGCAGTTCATAGATCACACACGCCACAGCTTTAACATGCCGGCGCATCGCGGGGGTCACTATGGGGGTACCACATCTTGTGCCTACCCCCAATAATTATCGCAAGTACCCTTAAAAAACACCCGGCCATAGCATCAGGCCATAGCACTAATTAGTGCTCCTCGAATAGGCAGCGCTACTGCAGCGACCGCTCTAACTATCGGAGGAAAAACGAATTCCACCATCAGGAATGACCACTCCGGGCCATACCCGCATCCCCGTTAACAACTCACAGCGGGCACCGATCTGAGCACCCTCACCGATAACGCAACCTTTGATGCGGGCGTTGGCGCCAATATGAGCCCCGTGTGAAATGATCGAATCCTCAATGATTGCACCAGGTTCAATGGTGACTCCATCGAAAACAACCACATCATCTAAACGGCACCCGGCTCCCACTTCGGTACCGCGCCCAATGACTGTGCCACCCAGTAAAAGCGTGCCCTCTCGCACGAGCGCTGAAGGATCAACCAGGGATTCCCCATTTTTACCTGCCAGGAGTGGCGAATAAGCGATTCCGCGCACCAAGTCAGAGGATCCGCGCACAAAATCGTCCGGGGTGCCCATATCTCGCCAGTACGCGGTATCGACAAATCCGTAAAATTTTCGCCCTTGCTCCAAAAGCAAAGGGAAGGTGTCGCGCTCCACACTCACGACTCTATTGGGCGGTATTTGCTCGATGATTTCTTTTTTAAACACATAGCAGCCAGCATTGATCTGGTCTGTTGGCGGGTCTTCAGTTTTTTCTAAAAACTTCAACACTCGACCAGCGGAGTCTGTGGGCACGCATCCAAACGCCCGTGGATCCGACACTCGAACGAGGTGCATGGTGAGATCGGCGTCTTTAGCTCTATGAGCCTCGAGAATGGCCTCCAAATTTGTGCCACCTAAGACGTCACCGTTGAAAACGATGACATTGTCGTGGCGCAGTTTTTCATAGACATTGCGGATACCGCCACCCGTTCCAAGTGGGGTTTCCTCAAAGACATACTCAATCTCTAGACCAAACTCTTCGCCGGTACCGAAATATTCTTGAAAAACCTCGGCTTTGAAGGAGGTTCCTAAGATGACGTGGGTAATCCCTGCGGCCTTAATTCTAGCCAGAAGGTGTGCGAGAAACGGCACTCCTGCCGTTGGCAGCATAGGCTTTGGGGTGTGCGTCGTCAAAGGACGCAACCGGGTACCCTTGCCGCCGACAAGAACAACAGCATCGGTTGTCTCGCCCCATCCCGCCGATCCATCCACGTTCCTCAAACCTCCTCATTGTTCTTCAACGCTAAAAAATTGCATCCGCCCATATCCCAGCAACGCGCGACCACCCGCTGCAGACCGAGCCTTAGACCAAGCACTAGACCAAGCCTTGATCCAAGGCTTGAAAGGAGAAGCCTTTCTAGCGTTATCATGGCTATGCTACCCACCATCGACACCATCGCGGCGGTGACGCGCAGCCTGAACCATAATTATTGATCGCAGCCTTAAACCCAACCACAGGGCAAATCGAATCGGCAGATTTGCGAAACCTGGATGCCGATCAGCTTGGAAGCGATAAGCCGAATCATGGTGTGCTGGCAACATCTTCTCAGGCAATTTGCTTGCCGCATGCCCTACTGCGTGCGTTATTTCGGCGTCGGGGCAAAAGATATTGACATAGCCTGCACGCGCGAAGCGATCGCCTAGATCCACATCTTCCATATACATAAAGTACCGTTCATCAAAACCACCGACCTCTGCAAAGGCATCGAAGCTCACCAGCAAACAAGAACCCGACAGCCACCCAGCTTCTCGCTGCCGATCCATGACTGCATTATTCCGATAAGCTCTACTCCATGGATTATCGGGCCACATAGAGGCAAAGAGGGCATGTCCGATCCCATTAGATAATGTCGGGATCGCACGTGCCGAGGGATACGCCGTCCCATCCAGCTGCCTAATCAGAGGCCCGACAGCAGCCACTTTTTCTCCCCGCTCCCGCGCCTGACGGGCGCAGTTAAGCAGAGCGTCGATGCTACCTGGCTGAAATTCCACATCTGGGTTAGAAATGAGAAAATACTCGCTGTTGATTGCTCTGTGGTTGATATCTCCGTGGTTGATATCTCTGTGTTCGGAGCGTTCATCATGTTCACGGCGTTCACGGCGTTCACGAAGCGTGAGCAGATGATCATAGGCGACGTTTATGGCGCTCCCATAGCCGAGATTTCCGCCAGTGGGCAGGAAAGTGATCCTCGTATTGTCAGCTGCAGCGCGCTCAGGCGCCCCGTCGACAGACCCATTATCGGCCAGAATGAGTTCATAACCGTCGCTTGTGGCCGATTCAAGGGAGTCGATAAATCGCTTCAGATATACCCCTGGGGAAAACGTCACTGTCACTACTGCAATCGGCTCATTCACAAGGCCTAAGTTTAGTGCCCGAACCCGCCCGTCGGGTACTCGCGGCGTGTCGCGTCGGCTAAACTCAACACCATTATTAAATCTCGATCGAGGAAGACTTTAACCACCGTGAGCACCACCCCAAAGCGCCCCGTCCGCGATATCAGCCCCGCCCCTCATTACCTACCCCAAACCGCCCAGCAAGGCCCTGGGGTAGTTAAGGTGCTGCTCGCCTTTATCTCCGCTGCGGTCCTCACGATTTCTGGCGTGGGCTACGCCACTGTGGGGCGTGTGGGAAACTCCGTCGCATCCGCAGGCTCACTCGAACTTGGCGGCGACCAGGGAGTCAAGGAAGAAAAACTCGATGGCGCTATCGATATCCTCCTTGTCGGATCCGACTCACGCACGGATGCGCAAGGCAATCCCCTCACCCCTGAAGAGATCGAGCTACTACACGCTGGCGACGAAGAAGCCGATAATACTGACACCATCATGCTCATCCGCATCCCCAATGATGGGACATCAGCCACTGCGATCTCCATTCCACGAGACACCTATATCGCAGACCCTGAGCTGGGCAATATCAAAATTAACGGTGTGTACGCCGGCTATAAGGCAATCAAACGCACCGAACTCTTTAATGCTGGAATTGTCGACGAGCAAGAACTCGAAAGCCAATCCAAGCAGGCTGGTCGCAATGGGTTAATTGATGCTGTTACTAACCTAGCTGGAGTCACCATTGATCATTATGCGGAAATTGGTTTGCTGGGTTTTGTTTTGCTCACCGATGCTGTGGGTGGAGTCGATGTTTGTCTTAACAATGCCGTCTACGACGAATTCTCTGGCGCCGACTTCCCTGCTGGAGTCCAGACGCTCTCTGGTGGTAGCGGCCTGGCTTTCGTGCGCCAACGACATGGACTGCCCCGAGGCGACCTCGACCGCATCGTTCGTCAGCAAGCGTATATGGCCTCTCTCGTCAATAAAGTTCTCTCTACGGGCACCCTCACGAGCCCGGGTAAACTAGCCCAGCTAGGTCAAGCTGTCACCCGCTCAGTGGTGATCGACGAAGACTGGGATGTGATAAGCTTTGCCACCCAATTGCAAGATCTGGCTGGGGGTAATGTGCGTTTCAATACCATCCCAGTGGCCGATATCGACGGTGTCGGAGACTATGGAGAATCTGTCGTTACGATTGACCCTGACGAGGTCAAAGCCTTTTTCCAGGCACTTCTTGGTACCGACGAAGAACCGGCCGACCCAGCCGATACTCCGGCGGCCGACGAGGGTCCCGCTGAGAAAGATCCGACGCCCATCCAGGTACTGAATGCTTCAGCACAGTCCGGACTCGCAGCTGGCGCTGGCGCTTACCTTACCGAACAAGGCTTCACCATTGCCGACGTGGGTAATGCTGAGATAGGCCGCTACGATCGCACCCAGGTAATCACCCGAAACCTCAACGACTCAACTGCCCGCAAGATCGCCAAAGCTCTCGGCGGAGTGCCGGTAGTGGAGGATCCTGAGCTCGCGTATGAGGGGATCGTCGTGATCGCCGGGGGTGACTACTCCGCCCCAATTGGGGAACCGGGTGCCCCCGTGAACAGCAATACCGCAGAGCCAGAAAGCAACGATCCTGGAAGCGTCGTCAATGATGCTGCGGACTCCCCACAGATCGATGCAGGTGGCGATAGCCCACGCTGCGTTAACTAGCCCTTCACCACTAGACCTTCAAGGATCATTTGTGCCGTTACTCAGCCCTCTTATCACAGCCAACCCCGCAATCCCACGTCTGAGTACCTACGACGAGACCACTGGAGCTCGGCTCGACTTTTCTGCCCAAACTCTCGATAATTGGGCTAATAAGGTTGCAAATATGCTTATCGACGAGCTCGATCTCAACGAATCCGAAACAATTGGCATAGCGCTGCCTAGCACGTGGCAAGCGGTATGCATTGCTCTCGGCTCTATTACGGCCTCGATTCCCTATCGTTTTCTCGACCCACACGAGCCTTTCGCAGACCCGGATGCAGCTGACGTAATCTTTGCGCCTCCACGCTCATTTAGCGCTGAATTCGATGGTGATATTGTCTTGGTCACCAACGACCCCTTTGGCCGCGGGGTGAAGGAAATAGGGAGCGATTTGCCCGAGGGCGCCATTGATTTCGGCCCTACCGTTCGCTACCATGGCGATTCATTCTCACAACCCAGCCCCGACCTGAAAACTCTCGCCCACCATACAATTCCCCACGAGGCTCGTGTGCTTAGTCGAGGGTGGAAAGATGCAGAGGGCTTCAATCAGGCCATCCTTTCCCCCTTTGCGGCATTAGGCAGCGTCGTCCTAATCAATGGCCTGGTGTCAGCTGAGCGGCTGGCCCATATACGAGAGAGCGAAAAAGTCTCTTTAGATCTCTAGACATATTGAGAAAATGGGGGCAATTCGCGGGGGTAAAGGAACAGAGATCAACTGGGACTATCACTGCTAACCGCTGGACTACTCCAATTAAAGCACGCGCGGCAAAATCCCTGTGTTGGAAAATACACTGATATTCACCCCCAAAATTCACCCCATTACTCGTAATTGGGTGCGCGGTAGGGAGGATGCTCAGTAGATTCTGAAGGAGAGTCTCCCCATCCCCTGGAAAGGCAATACTCATGAATACTCGTCACAATTTCCGAATCGGAGCGTTTCTTACAGCTCTGGGCGTCGCTGGGTCACTCGGACTCGCCGGCTGCTCTGATGAAACGACCACCACAAACTCCGCCGCCCCCACACCTGCTACCGCTGGCGCCCGTGGGCCGATCACGTATGCGCTTGGCAAATTAGACACCGAACTGCTTGCTCCCATCGTAGATAAATGGAATCAAGCGCATCCCGACGAGCAAGTAACCATGAAAGAGCTAGCTGGCGAAGCTGGTGACCAGCGCGATTTCCTTGTGCAGAACCTACAGGCTGGTAGCGATGATATCGATGTGATGGCGCTGGATGTTATTTGGACAGCCGAATTCGCGGCGAATCAGTGGATTGCACCGCTTAAAGGGGAACTCGCGGTGGATACATCAAAACTGCTGAAACCAACCGTTGACTCTGCGACCTACTTAGGCACCTTATATGCGATGCCCCAGAATACTAACGGCCAACTTTTGTTCCGTAATACCAAGATCGTCCCAACCGCACCCAAAAATTTTGCGGAACTGACCGATTCCTGCGAATTAGCCAGAGAAAAGAATGTCGAGTGCCTCACTCTGCAGCTCAAGCAGTACGAAGGACTCACCGTTAACGCAGCTGGCTTTATCGAAGGCTGGGGCGGACATATTCTCAATGAGGATGGTTCTCCTGCCGTCGCCACGGATGAAGCTAAAGCAGGTATGCAAGCGCTTGTCGATGCCTATAAGGACGGCGTGATCGCTAAGAATTCAACATCCACAACAGAGCAAGAAACTCATTTAGGTTTCCTTGCTGGCGAAACCGCCTACGCTATCAATTGGCCGTATATGTACGATATGGCCCAAGACAATGACTCCACGGTCGCGGGTCGCGTGGAAGTTCAACCGCTGGTGGGCAAGTCTGGAGTGGGAGTGTCCACCCTCGGGGGGCTCAATAACGGCATCAACGTCAATTCTAAGCACAAAGAAACAGCGAAGGATTTCATTGAGTTCATCACAAGTGCTGAGAATCAGAGTTATTTCGCAGAGAAATCATTCCCTCCAGTTCTGGCTTCAATCTATGATGATGCCGATTTAATCGCGAAGTATCCTTATCTGCCGGCACTAAAGATTTCCTTAGAAAATGCGGTGCCACGTCCGGCCTCCCCGTTCTACCCCGCTATTTCCAAGGCCATCCAAGATAACGCCTATGCGGCCCTGACGGATGGGAAGTCCGTCGACGACGCCGCGCGCGATATGGAAGCCGCCATTCGGGCAGCAGGTTAGTTGCCCGCTGTGTCGAGGCGTCGGTAATGGCTGCCTAAGCCCTGCTAAGCTATCGCTCAAACCCTGCCCATTCTGGCAGTGTTTGAGCGTTTTAGCACCAAGAAAAAGGACTCTGTCTCGTGGCTCCACCTACGCGCCATGCGGGCCTGCTTGTCGCCCCCGCACTCACCGTTCTCGCTATCGTTATCGGCTATCCGATCATGCGGGCTATCTACCTGAGTTTTCAGGCCGATAAGCACCTCGACCCACAAACTGGTCTCTTTGTCGAAGGAGGGTTTGCTGGTCTACGCCACTACAGTTACTGGATTCAGCAACGGTGCATGCTGCCATCTGGGGAAATAGCGACGTGTCCCCCAGGAGTGCTCGCCACAGACTTCTGGCCTGCCCTCGGCAATACGGTATTTTTTACGGGCGTGACCGTTATCCTCGAAATTCTCCTTGGAATTGCGATGGCGATCATTATGCACCGAGATATACCAGGACGCGCACTGATTCGCGCCGCCGTCCTCATCCCGTGGGCGATTCCAACGGCTGTGACCGCGAAATTGTGGCAATTCATCTTCGCCGACCGGGGCATAGTTAATACGTTCCTATCGACGCCCATCTCATGGACTACCGACCCGTGGGCTGCCCGAACGGCCGTGATCATTGCTGACGTGTGGAAGACTACCCCTTTCATGGCGCTACTCATTCTCGCGGGTCTACAGATGGTGCCCAATGATGTCTACGAAGCGGCCCGCGTAGACGGAGCCACGCGCTGGCAGACTTTCCGCTTCATCACACTTCCGCTAATCAAACCCGCACTGCTCGTCGCTATACTTTTCCGCACTCTCGACGCTCTACGGATGTATGATCTGCCGGTAATTCTCATCTCGCCGAGTGCCAACTCTCCCACCGCAACGATCTCTCAGCTCGTCGTGGAAGATATGCGCCAAAATAATTTCAACTCGGCGAGCGCATTATCGACGATGATTTTCCTCCTAATCTTTGCGGTCGCATTTTTTATGATTAAAGTTCTCGGCGCTGATTTGGGTGGAAGCAAAGCTAAACTGCCCTCCTCTATTGGGGTGTCGGGGTCCCCCGACACCCCAATAGAGGAAAGAGAAATAATGACCCCTACGTCAGGAGATTCCCATGCGTAAACATGTTGGCGACTACTTTGGCGTTCTTCTTATCTTGGTGTGGGGTCTCTCCCCCTTTTATTGGATGCTCATCACTGCGTTCAGACACAAGGATCACACCTTCGACACCACCCCATGGCCAACGCACGTGACACTTGAGAACTTCACCGAGGCACTCTCTACCGACAAGGGCAACAACTTCTTGGCGGCTATAGTTAACTCTCTTTTTATTTCCGTGATAACCACACTCGTGGCGCTTTCCATTGGAGTTTTTACCGCTTATGCCCTCGCGCGTCTTGATTTCGCAGGCAAAGGGTACGTCACTGGGATCATTTTGGCAGCCAGCATGTTCCCTGGCATTGCCCTCGTAACACCACTATTCCAGCTATTTGGCAATCTGGGATGGCTGGGACAGTATCAAGCTCTCATTATTCCCAATATTTCCTTCGCACTTCCGTTGGCGATTTACACTCTAACCTCTTTCTTTCGCCAACTACCGTGGGAACTCGAGGAGGCAGCGCGCATTGATGGGGCGACGCAAAGTCAAGCTTTCCGTATCATTCTGTTACCCTTAGCTGCCCCAGCTCTGTTTACCACCGCAATCCTCGCATTTATCGCAACGTGGAACGAATTTATGCTGGCTAACCAACTATCGACGAGTGCTACTGAGCCAGTCACGGTGGCTATTGCACGATTCTCCGGCGAGAGTTACTACGACTATCCCTACTCCTCCGTCATGGCGGCTGGTGCCCTAGTGACCATTCCCTTGATCCTCATGGTCCTCGCTTTCCAGCGCCGGATCGTCTCCGGTCTGACCGCGGGAGGGGTGAAATAACATATATGCAAAACCCGAATAAGAGGAGAACTTTAGTCCACCAAGCAATTATTGGATTCTTAGCTTTTTTCTCGGTGCTCTTTGTCATTCAGGCCGCATTGAATTTATTGCAACCTGAACCCGCGTTATGGCCTGCGGTCCTGGCACTACTTAGCGTCATCACTACGGTCGTGGCCGTCCGCGCATTCAGCGGCCGCTAGTTTTTCTAAATACTTTAGTTATCAGCTCTTTAGCTGTTCACTATCAATCTCGACCGATTCGAAAAATTCGTGGCAATGACACCGGATATGTCCGCGCGCGTCTCGTAAATCTGAATTTAAAATTCGACGTCCCACCGCAGCAAAGCCCTTCTCAATAGCGGGAGCGCGATTAAATCGGAGCGGTTTTCCTTTTCTATGGTGCCCAATGCGTCCCGAATCGACATCGATATCGATTCGCCCATGTACGGTTTGCCGAGGATGGTCGTCGTTGAGTTTATTATGGCGCATGCACAACGGACAGAGATTACGGTTCTCCGTTTTGCCGCCGCCTGCATGCCATACAATATGGTGCATTTGGCAGTGGTTGGCGGTAATCCTGCAGTCGGGATGCGCACAGATCAAATGACTGACCACCTGAGTAAGTCTGTGCTTCTGAGTAGCATAACGCTGCTCAATGGCGATCGGTTCGCTGATCTCGATATGTCCAGACTCTAGACGTGAGGCGATCGCAGCATAGCCCATAGGAGCAAGATAGGTATTAGCGTGGGCCCTTATATCGACAATCACTCCGTCACTAGTAACTAAGGTGCCATCGACGTTGCAAGCCTTCTCCGCAAAAGGAATCAAGATGAAGGGCCGATACCGGGGATCAAGAGGATTGCTGTCATCTCGTTGAGGCTGGCTATCCCCTGAGATCAGAGCCATGATCACACGCGTGCGCGCCTCTTCGAGGGTATAAGCCTCTCCACGGCTTAATATTTCTTTGGCCGGTTGCTCTGTCATATTCTGCAAGAGCGCCGCATGAGCGTCGGTTAATTTGAGCATGGCATAACGCATGCCGTCGTGGTCTGGGATAGCGGAAATTCGGGTGTACTCGCGCCGCGGCTTGTTAGCCTTCTCGTTGAGCTTGTCAACGTACCCGGCAAGATACTCGCGCATTTCATCGGCACTCGAGGAAGAAGATTCGCGAAGGAACTGCCAGCACAATTGTTGGCGATCGATTTCTCGATTGGACACTTTTCTGCAATATTTGGCAATTAGAGACAGTTTACTCATCGAAACTTTTGATTCTAGGGCCCACTGAAGTTGTTCAGGGGTAAAAAATGCGGCGTTCCTAATCAAAAGACTCGCCTCATGTCGAGCCATTCCTAGAAGGCCACTAAGCTTCTCCCATGTTGGTGTTTCTGCTTTGATGCTCAAAAGAAGACCAGCCGCTTGGGTTGCATACTCTGCGTATCGAGATAATGTCGGTGCCATAATATCCACGCTATGGACCGTGTACGTAGGCAACAACAGGAAACCGAAACAGCGGTCAAAACTGTGGATAATTACTCGTGAGCTAGGGCAGTCCCTTGGTGCCAGCCAGTTTCCCTCTACCCGCGCCCATGCTCCTTTTAGTCTTCTATGCGGATGGGACCGCAGATATGGCGACCGTCCAGGTCGATGAAGCTTACCACGAGCTCATTTCCCGACAAGACTATGGTAGGCGAGTCGCAAAAACGGCAATCGAGGTCCTCAAGATCATTTATGTCTACAACTCTAAAATGACCCCGCTCGCATTCGATGGTGGCATCTGTCCACTGAACTTTTAGCTGCGAGCCGCGCATTCGCGTTCTAAAGGTTGTATATACCCAAGCGTTTTCCAGCTTAAAAGGGTCCACACGTCTGAATGCTCCGACGCGCACATAGACCGTTTTCACCGTATATCCAGACGTCCATGGCCTGATTGCTTGATAGATGAGGGAGGCATATTCAATCTCGGTCATTGTGGAGCCTCGCTATTCGTGACGACGTGAGCACCTGTAATTTTATTGGGGCGTCGGGGGCACCCGACGCCCCAATAGATCTAGGATCCAAGCAGGCGAGATCTTAGTTGCTCATCTTTTCGTTCCACTTCCTCGCGCATTTCTCGCTGGAATTGGACCATTTTTTCTACAAGTTCGAAGTCATCTACCCCTAGCATTCGTACAGCGAGCAAGCCAGCATTTTTTGCGCCACCAATGGACACCGTTGCCACAGGCACTCCAGCTGGCATTTGGACGATGGACAGGAGGGAATCCATCCCATCTAGAGTATCGAGTGCCCTTGGTATCCCAATGACGGGTAGCGGTGTTGCGGCCGCGACCATGCCGGGTAAATGAGCTGCGCCGCCAGCACAGGCAATAATAACCTTGAGTCCTCGCGTGTGAGCGTGCTCTGCGTAAGCAAGCATCTTGTCTGGTGTTCGGTGCGCTGAGACCACCCCCACTTCGAAGGGGACTGAGAAGTCGGCGAGAATTTTGGCGGCTGGTTCGACTGTAGGCCAGTCTGAATCTGAGCCCATGATAAGGCCAACGAGGGGTTTCATATGCACGTCCTTATGTCATTAAAAGGATTTTCTAAAAGCCTCAACAAATGTTAGTCCATCCAGCTGGCGGTGCTAAGGAAATGAGCTGCATTGCGGGCGGCTTGAAGAACGTCGTCAGCTGAGTCACCTGCGATATTTACATGGCCAAGTTTGCGGCCAGGCCGGTAATCCTTACCGTAGAGGTGGATCTTTGCCGTCGGATACCGACGCCATACTGCCTTCATACGCGCAGTCATGGGCAGATCGGGGTCAGCAGGGGCGCCTAAGACATTGGCCATACCGATCACGGGTGCGGTGAGTTCAGTATCACCCAAAGGATAATCCAGGACCGCGCGCAGATGTTGTTCAAATTGACTCGTGACACACCCATTTTGGGTCCAATGTCCGGTGTTATGCGGACGCATTGCTAGCTCATTAACGAGAATTGTAGGCTCAACTGAGCCGTTATCAGTTGCAAAAAGTTCCACTGCGAGCACCCCGGTCACACGTAATTCTGTAGCGATATATTGCGCTAGGCTTTTGATCTCGGAGCTGTGTTTCTCACTCAGCCCAGGTGCGGGCGTGAGGGTTTCGGTACATATTCCGTTCTCTTGTACCGACTGCGAGACCGGCCAGGCTTTGACCTCGCCGCTGGGGGTTCGCGCAACAAGAACTGATAATTCCCGGCTCAGTGCAATTTTCTCCTCAGCCATGAGCTCAACCCCTTCAGCTCTCAGCTTATCCACGAGTTCTTCCAACTCAGTCACAGTTCTGGGAAACCACACTCCATGACCGTCGTAACCACCACGGCGCGCTTTCAGGCAGACCGCACCATTGACTCGGGTGTAGAAGGCGCGGGCGTCGTCACGCGAGGAGATTGCGGCGAAAGGAGGGATGGGGGCGCCCATATCGGAAAGTCGCTGGCGCATAAGTAGCTTATCTTGAGCGTATATGAGTGCGTGCGGTCGGGGCTGTACATCATAACCTTCGTCGAGTAACGAATGGATATAATCATTGGGGACATGTTCGTGGTCAAAGGTGATCACATCAGTCCCAGTTGCGCTGTTTTGAAGGTCGGTATAGGACAGATAATCGCCAATGTGTAGATCGCGGCTAACCTGGGCTGCCGACGCTTGATCGGTAGCGGCCAGTATGCGGGCGGATAAGCCCAGTTCGATTGCCTCGGTATGCATCATTCGAGCTAGTTGCCCGTCTCCGATGACTAGAATAATGGGCATTCCACTGGCATGGGCAGCGCGGGATGAATCTGCAGGTGTTTGATAGCTCACACCTTGTAACTCTAAACAGCCCGCCTGGTTGCCACAAGCGATTGAGACAAGAATTATTAGCGATGAATAAGGTCCTCTAGAACAGCAAAGACGCG
This sequence comes from Corynebacterium sp. ES2715-CONJ3, assembly GCF_024814365.1. Lineage (NCBI taxonomy): Bacteria > Bacillati > Actinomycetota > Actinomycetes > Mycobacteriales > Corynebacteriaceae > Corynebacterium > Corynebacterium sp. ES2715-CONJ3. Next base: position 296,515 of record NZ_JANUXS010000002.1, on the reverse strand, counting down.
GCGCGCTTGGGGTACGTGGGTCATCGAGAATGCACGCTGCTGACCGCGCAGCATCAGCCGAATAGTATTGCGGTGGCGGTCAACAGCCTGAACCTGCTCGATCGGGGCGCTAAAGATGCTGCTAGTCCACCCAGCTTCGCGCAGGAGCAACCTGTGTTCCGTAACGATGATACGACGCCTCCGTAGGGTGACAATTTTAGTAACGAGGCGGAATACTACGACCCCTGCCCACATCAGCACGATGAGGTTTCGAATCTTTGGATCATAAGTTCCACTCAATTCTGGCCGGTCCAAATACCCGATTGCCATCCACGCTAACCCGGTTACAGTAAGAATCTCGAGAAGCGGGAAGAATAGTGCGCTCAGCGGACTCGTTAGATCAATGAAGACGCGCTCCCCCGGCGCCAAACGAATACTCATCATCCCCTTAGTTTAAGGCACAGTGCAGCTATCACTCCCGCAACCGCAAATGTGTTACGTCCCCCGCTGCCAAATGATGGTGCGTGCCCACGCCATCGTCGACAACCAGTTGACCGTCGGCTGCGATCGAGCGCACCACACCCAATATCTCGCGATCCCCTGGGACGATCGCCCTAATATCGCGCCCAATCGTGGCTGATAAGCTCCGGTAATCAGCGAGCAACTTTTCATCACCGCATTCCCACTGCTCTAACCGGCGAACCAGTGCACGGATCACCTTAACCGCAAGGTCATCGCGATCAAAAGGAATAGACTCTAAAGCCAATGACGTTGCATGCTCTACCGGCAATTCACTACGACGCATTGCGGTATTGAGACCAAACCCGATGACCACCGCTGGTTCTTTCCCCAGAGAAACAGCCTCCGCAAGGATCCCGCACAATTTTCGCGCTCCCCCATAGGAGCTCACTGGAACCGCAGCAGCACCAGCACGAAGTCGTTGCGCGATATCTTCGCTTCTCGCAGCGCCACCGCGCTTGGAGCAGGCGAGCGCGGAGTCATCAGTGCTGCCAGGAGCACTAGCACCTGCACCGTTATCCTCGCTACTTATTTCTCCATCCTCAATAATGAGATCATTGGGCCACTTGAGTCGAACCCCTGGCCATGCCAGAGCATCGCAAAGGGCCACGCCTACTGCGAGGGGCATGACTCCCAACCGCTCAATGGCTGCTCGATGAGGGCGAATCAGGATGGATGCGGTCAACTGTGCGCCGTAGGGAGCTTCATAACTCCGACCCATACGCCCTCGCCCCGCACTTTGATGATCTGTCAGGCATACCGTTCCACTGGGGGCTCCCTGCTTCGCTAGCTCTACAAGATCGGTATTAGTTGACCCTGTTTTAGCTCGATAAATAAGCGAGGGGATGACTCCGGTGCGGACGAGTTTTTCTTCCAGGTAACCAAGGTTGTAGGGGTTGCGCAGACTAAAGAGATCGGGGGCGTTCATGATTGTCATCCTAATTCCATTGGGGAAATGGGGGTAGCATTTTTTACCCCCTTTTCCCCAATAGAGGGAGGAAGCTCAAACTGCACGCTGACCTAGGGCATCTCTAGACGCCAACTGACGCTATTTGAAATATGACTTTTGCCCTAGAAACTATCTTCACTTTCCGCTATCATGACCAAACATGACTATTTCCTCACCTTTTCTCGATACAAAATCTCTCCCCGATCTGAGTACCACAGCTGGGAAACTTGCAGATCTTCGCGCTAGAAGACTCGATGCCCACACCCCGAGTGGCCAGCACGCAGTTGATAAGGTGCGCTCCCATAATCGCCTCACGGCTCGAGATCGTTTAGATTATTTGCTCGATCCCGGCTCCTTTGTCGAGATGGATCAATTAGCAAAGCACCGTACTACCGCCTTTGGAATGCATTCTAGAAGACCTACTACTGACGGCATCGTTGCCGGCTGGGGCACCATCGACGGACGCGAAGTGTGTATTTTCTCCCAAGATGGCACGGTCTTCGGAGGGGCTTTAGGTGAGGTATACGGGGAAAAGATGTGCAAAGTTATGGAGCTCGCCGTCGCAACTGGGCGGCCCCTCATTGGTCTCTACGAAGGTGCCGGCGCCCGCATCCAAGACGGGGCTGTCTCTCTCGATCTCATCGCTCGAACTTTTTACCACAATATCAATGCTTCGGGTGTTATCCCCCAGATTGCCGTCATTATGGGCGCCTGCGCTGGAGGGAACGCCTACTCGCCTGCACTTACTGATTTTGTTGTGATGGTTGAGGATTCTTCGAAAATGTTTGTCACTGGCCCCGATGTCATTAAAACTGTCACGGCTGAAGATATCACCCAAGAAGAGTTAGGTGGCGCAGACGTTCACATGAGCTTCGCCGGCACCTCACACTACAGTGCGGCCAACGATGAAGATGCCCTCGATTTCGTGGCCGACCTCCTCAGCTATCTCCCGTCGAATAATCGTGACCTCAACACGTCAACAGACCCAAGTGTTGAGACAGGAAGCGTCGCAGAAAATGTCTCAGCCTCAGATCTTGTCCTCGATAGCATCATTCCCGATAGTTCCACTGTGCCCTATGATGTGCGCGAGGTTATTACTACGCTCAGCGATGATGGTGAGTACCTGGAGATTCAGCAGGATCGTGCCCAGAATATCGTTATTGCTTTCGGCCGAATTGAAGGTCAGTCTGTAGGTTTTGTGGCGAACCAGCCAACCCATTTCGCCGGCTGTCTCGATATCGACGCTGCCGAAAAAGCTGCACGCTTCGTGCGCACTTGTGACTGCTTTAATATCCCTATCATTACGCTTGTCGACGTTCCGGGATTCCTTCCCGGCGCCTCCCAAGAACACACGGGCATCTTGCGGCGTGGAGCTAAATTACTCTATGCCTACGGTGAGGCAACAGTTCCAACGATCACTGTCACCATGCGCAAATCATATGGTGGAGCTTATTGCGTCATGGGATCGAAGGGTTTGGGCTCCGATCTCAATATTGCATGGCCTACAGCTCAAATTGCGGTTATGGGGGCAAAAGGGGCGGTTGGCTTCTTATATAGAAAGGAATTGCGAGCTGCCCTACTGCGCGGTCTTAACCCCACAGAGCTGGAGCAATTTCAGCTATCTTTAGAGAAAGAATACGAAGATCACATGCTGAATCCGTATCTTGCTGCCGAACGCGGTCTCGTCGATGCTGTGATTTTACCTTCTGAAACACGCGGCTATATAGCGCGCAATCTGCGTCTACTAGGAACCAAGCACCGTCCGCGCCCAGCCCGCAAACACGGCAATATTCCACTTTAGTGTCGAGATGCCGTGATTTTTATTCATCACAACGGGATGATAGCGAGTTAACAATGTCACCTAGCGTGCTTGTCGCCCTAACTGATCGTCGATCCGATGTTCACAAAAATCGGCTCGAACCTTTAAACTATGGTGTTATGACAGCTGCTAAGACGAATTCTGCTTCAGCATCCAAGCCCGACCTCACCACCACCGCAGGTAAACTCGCCGATCTGCGCAACCGCTTGGCTGAGGCCACTGCCCCTATGGGGCCTGAATCCGTAAAGCGGGTACACGATGCAGGTAAGAAGACCGCACGCGAGCGCATTGAATACCTGCTGGACCAGGACTCCTTCGTCGAAGTAGATGCACTTGCACGCCATCGTTCAAAGAATTTTGGACTAGACGCGAAACGCCCGGTTACCGATGGAGTAGTTACGGGTTACGGCACTGTAAACGGACGAAAGGTTTGTGTTTTCTCCCAGGATGGGGCGGTTTTCGGGGGTGCGCTAGGGGAAGTATATGGCGAGAAAATCGTAAAAATCATGGATCTCGCCATTAAAACTGGTGTTCCACTCATCGGCATCAACGAGGGGGCTGGTGCCCGCATTCAAGAGGGTGTGGTATCGCTGGGTCTTTACTCAAAGATCTTTTACCGCAATACTCTAGCCTCAGGCCTGATTCCCCAGATCTCGCTAATCATGGGTGCCTGCGCGGGAGGCCACGTCTATTCACCAGCGCTAACAGACTTCATTGTCATGGTCGATAAAACCTCGAAAATGTTCATAACGGGACCAGAGGTCATCAAAACTGTCACCGGTGAAGAGATCACTCAAGAGGAATTAGGTGGCGCTCATACCCATATGGCCACCTCAGGGACCTCACACTATACCGCTGATAATGACGCCGATGCCCTCGATTGGGTACGTGACCTCCTCGACTACCTTCCGTCCAACAACAGAGCTGAAGCCCCGCGCGAGGCCAGCACTAAAATGGAGGGCTCAGTGAGCGAGAATATCACTGCGTACGACCGAGAGTTAGATACACTCATCCCCGATCTACCTAATCAGCCCTACGATATGACTGACGTTATCCGCCGAGTGGTTGACGACGGTGAATTCTTCGAAATCCAGGAGAATTATGCCCACAATATTCTCACTGGTTTTGCCCGTATTGAGGGACGCTCCGTGGGAATAGTGGCAAATCAACCCACCGAATTTGCTGGATGCCTTGATATTAAGGCATCCGAAAAAGCGGCTCGCTTCATCCGCACCTGCGATGCTTTCAATACTCCCATTATTGAATTCGTCGATGTTCCTGGCTTTTTACCAGGAACCGAAGAGGAATACAATGGCATTATCCGCCGTGGCGCTAAATTACTTTACGCCTATGCGGAGGCAACAGTCGGTAAAATTACCGTCATCACCCGGAAATCCTACGGCGGGGCTTACTGCGTGATGGGCTCCAAAGATATGGGTGCCGACCTCGTATTTGCTTGGCCCACCGCCCAAATCGCAGTCATGGGAGCTAAGGGAGCTGTTGGTTTTATCTATCGTAAAGAGCTCAAGCAGGCCCACCTCAATGGCGAGGACGTGGAGGCGCTTGCCGCCCGGTACGAACGCGAGTACGAGGACACCCTTGTGAACCCCTATAAGGCTGCCGAGCGTGGTTTCGTCGATGCAGTTATTCCTCCTTCTCATACTCGCGGAAATATTATTGAAGGCCTCCGCCTTCTCGATCGCAAGGTTGTGACAACACCTGCTAAGAAGCACGGCAATATTCCGCTCTAGGGCCGCAATTGGGTCACTCCGACAAGAAAAGGTAGTACTACCTCATGAACGAAAAATTTGCTGATAAGCCGCTTTTTAAGGTGCTCAAAGGGCAGCCTGACGACCAAGAACTCGCGGCCTTGGCGATGCTCATCGGCTCGCTTGCGAACTCAGCGCGGGACTCACATCAGTGCAGGGAAGTAAATCGCTGGGGAGAAATTGCTGAAGACTCAAGGCCCCACCCAATCTTCAACCCTAATGCATTTCAACATGTGAGCTTCTATTAAGGTCCGTCCTTGAGATCCTAAAGCCTTCGGAGGGTTTGAAATCCTTTTCCGGCTCATTCCTACTAGCTTGGAGCGCGATCTATGAGCGTCGTTGTCATTGGCTCTATTAATGCCGATTTGGCAGTGTCCACCGCTCGCCACCCCACCCCAGGGGAAACTCTGCTCGGAACTGGTGGGAATATCAGTCCTGGTGGGAAGGGAGCGAACCAAGCGGTGGCCGCTGCTCTGCAGGGATCCCACGTTTCTTTTCTAGGGGCGGTGGGCTCTGACGCCTATGCCCCGGTAGCTCTGTCACTGCTGGAGAAATCAGGCGTCAATCTATCGCGTATCCAGCATCATCCTGGCCCCACGGGACTCGCAGTTATCACGGTTGCAGCTGACGGCGAGAATACGATTATCGTCGTGCCCGGAGCCAATGCGGAGGTGTCCCCAGACTATATTCGCGACAATCGTGACATCATTTCGCGAGCCGATATTGTTGTGATGCAGGGTGAGCTGCCATCAGCCACCCTTGAGGCCACCCTATTGGGAGAACGGGGGCACCCACATAAAAACAGTCACCCCCGATTCGTCATCAATCTTGCACCTGTCATACCCCTCGATCGGAGGCTGCTCCTACGCGCCGATCCGCTGATCCTAAACGAATACGAAGCCCAACTTCTTCTCAACCCAGGCTCTATTCCCCAATCAGATCCGGATATTGACCGGCTAATCCAGCAATTGCTAGGTCAAGGTTTTTCCTCGCTGGTCATGACGCTAGGTGCAAGGGGTGTAGAGGTCGTCGATCACAAGCATCGCACCCACATTCCCGCTCCCCCCATTACCCCAATAGATACTACGGGGGCGGGCGATGCCTTCGTTGGTGGTCTCGTTGCCCGCCTAGATCAGGGTGATGATCTTGTTCGGGCCGCGAAATACGCAGTAAGAATTGGTGCTTTTGCCTGCACTCGATTGGGCGCACAGCGATCTTATCCTCACCAAGACGATATTCTGCCCTTCTAGTCTGCGCTAGAATGCGGGTATGAGCTCTTTGTTTATTCTCGCTTCAGCCTCTCCATCCCGTCTTGGAATTCTCCGCGGAGCGAGTATTGATCCAGACGTTCACGTCGCTGATATTGACGAAGATGCTCTGATCGAGAAATTAGCTGATAAGAACCCCGAGCACGTGGTGCAAACACTAGCCACGAAGAAAGCGGAAGCTATCGCACGCCAATTTCCAGAGTCAATAGTTTTAGGGTGCGATTCGATGCTACTTATAGATGGCTTCCTGCAAGGCAAACCTCACAGCATCGACCGGGCCATCGAACGGTGGAAATACCAGCGAGGTAAACAAGCACAACTCCTCACCGGACATTGCCTTCTGAGCCCTCAGGGGCGTTGGGAGGAAGTTACTCAGACTACCATTTATTTCGCTTCCCCCAGTGACCGGGATATTGCGACCTATGCGCGTTCCGGTGAACCCCTTGAATGCGCTGGCGCCTTCACTTTGGAGGCTATGGGGGGATTTTTTATCGACCGTATAGAGGGGGACCCCCACAGTGTTGTGGGGCTCTCTTTAGCCGTCGTCCGTCGAGCTCTTTATGCTTTCGGGATGGACATTAGTGATTTCTGGGCACCCACTTCTAAGGACAGCCATGCATCAACGTCGCTCTAGAAAACTTCCCAGGCTCGCCACGTGCCCGGACTTATTGGCCGAGGATGAGATAGAGCTCCCAGCTCTTTGGCCTATCGAGCTCCCCGCTGATAATATTCGTCATCCTATCGATATCTACTCCGTTATTGAATGTCCTGATTCGCCACTTGGCTGGGCAGAGCTGGCTGAAAATGCCCTCGATGATGCCCTATCACGAAACCCCATGAGAGCACATCACCGAATCACCGCCTATACCTATGCGTGTGCGGCATATGTGGCTAGTCTTAATCGGCTCACCGAACACGGGTGGAAAGGTACTGGTCATATCCCCTTCTCCCATCTACCCAATCAGGGGGTTCTAAGAGCCGTCGCGTGCCTAGCGCGCGCCTCGGAGCTGATCGGGGATTCGGATGGCTATGAGCGCTATCTTCGCTTTTTGCTCGAATCGGACCCGGCCTGCGTGAGCACTTTGATACCCAAACCTTCTCGTGAGGAGTTTCTGCGCACAAAACGACGTCATAGGCCACGTCGACGCAGACCGTCGTTTAAAGATCAGGACTAAGGCGCCAGTCGAGTCCTTTTTCCCACTGGTTACGCGGGTCCGCCGCCGGCTGCAATGGAATCGGCTGCGGCCGCTTCTTCTCGCTTGGTTCCTTAGTTGGGCTTGTCGACGCGGCGGGGGTAGTAGTCGATATCCGCGAAGTTGATGTCTGACTGGAGGTGGCCACGTGCTCCTTCTCAGACATTTTGCGCTCCCCACCAACCTTGTTAACAAGGTCTCCCATTTCTTTCCACAGCAGAGGGGCGAGTGTTAGTGCGAACTCGTCACTGAGGTGGTTAGCGTCTCGGTACATATAGATATTGCCCATCACTGGGGGACAGAATCCATCAGGGCAAAACCAATCAGCAGTATCGATGGCGAGCATATCTGGTTTGTTCAAATACTGCGCAGCTGGATCCTTGGCGCTGTAAATAGCGAAACGATCGCGGCCACATTTCTTGAGATCTTGGGTTTCGGCATAACACTGCGACACGATATCGGCCTGGCCGTCCGGATGGAGGAACCAAGGGTTATCGCGCACCCCCACGAAGGCGAAGCCCTCTTTTTCCAGGAAGCGCCACAAGGTGGGATAACTCTTGGGTACCTCATCGAGACGACGCCCTATCTCAAGGAGCGGTCTGGTCGAGGTAGAGAAGACAATATCGGGGTTTAACTCCTTAAGTTTGTCCACCATAACGTCGTTGAAGGTCTGGCACTCTTTACTAAAAACTCCATCTCGCTCATTGACGAAGGCGGGACATGATTGGCGCACGAGCGGGATGAGTCGAAAACCGTGTTCTTTACCAAGTAGATCCAACGGAGCCATCCACTGTTCAGCATGAGATCCCCCCACCACCACCATGAGTTTTTTGGCTTTTTTGTCCCCGTAAACACAATCCTTTTTGGGGTCGTCAATGACCATGACGGTGGGGTCTTGGCCAATAAAGGACATACACCCATCTCGCCAAGCCGGCGACATGCGATCGGGGAGCACATATGGGTCTGGTTCGACAGGTGCTTGGGGTACTCGTAACATCGATAATGCTGCGGCCCCTGGGTAAAGAACTGGATCGAGATCAGTTGCGCTGAGCGCCTCTACTTCCTGCCGCCACATATTGGGAATATAGAGTGCTGCCGATATACACCCGACTACCCCCAACGCCCCAATAAGGCGGAGGCGAGAGGACCTTGTGTCTCTTAGACTCCTCAGCGCCTGACCCATGCGTTTTTCTCCCCATATAGGTCGCTTGCCCTTTTGCATCAGTGGCTTTTCTACACAATGATGAGTCGCTACAGCTAAAACTAGGCTCACGACAATCACGCCAAGGCCTAGGACTACACCTGGTTTTTCTTCTTTAAGATAAACTGTGGAGATAATAAGTAACGGCCAATGCCACAGGTATAGCGCATACGCAATGCGCCCTAAAAAGCGCATCATAGAGCCAGCGAGGAAGCTGACCCCTGCCCCACCGCTGATAACCACCAGGGCGGCACCTCCGAGCGGGTAAAGAGTAGCAGGGCCAGGAAAAACGTTGGCACCATCAAAAAGGAAACCTGTGCTCAGCACCATCGCTACGCCTACGATGCCGCTGAGCCTTGCGAAGTGAGAATTTAGACGGAGCCTCGAGGCGGTGAGCGCTAGAAGAGCGCCAAGGCTAAGCTCCCACATGCGTGAGAAGGTGGAGTAATAATTGAGCTGTTGATTAACTCCATAGAGATAGCAGGCGTAGCCAAAGCTCATCGAGGTCACCAAAATGAGAAATATCAATACCAACCGCTCATTGACGAGCTGTTTGGCGCGCGTAGCACCCCACCGAGTACTTAGGGCAACCAGGCTACCGAGGGCGATGGCGAATATATAGAACTGCCCTTGCACCGCCATGGACCATAAGTGCTGCAAAGGGCTGACGGTACTGGTAGCCGCGCCGTAACTGGCACCCTGGATAGCTAATTCCCAGTTCTGATAATAGAAAAGACTCGCTTGCATCTGGGATGCGAGGTTAAGGCTGCGTAGCTCAGGGGTGAGAACATAGACGGCTGCCCCCGTGAGTGCAACTACTAGCGCGAGTGAAGGTACTAAGCGTCGGATAGTGCGCCACAGGGGCCAAAACGGATTGGGATCCGCTTGGGGACGGCGAGCATAACGGAGTTGGGCACCGAGAAAGAAATAGCCGGATAGCAGCAAGAATACATCGACTCCGCCGGATACTCGCCCGACAAAGACATGAAAAATGACCACAAAAGTGATAGCTAGACCGCGCAAGCCATCAAGATCATAACGATATTTGCTCGCATCGAGTTGTTCCAACGGTAACCCCACACAATCGCCAGTAGTCTTTTTACGAGCCACGCACGCTCTCCGACAACCGCGAGGCGCGAGCTTTTTTAACTCGTATCATTCTAGTAAAAGAATAGGGCTTCTAATAATTCAGACACCAAAAAACCCGCCCGCGACCTGTTCTTTTTTAAGAAAGGGTACGGGCGGGATGGGGAAGCTCTTCACCATTTCCCCACATAACCGGGGCGGGTAATTTTAATCAGTCATGCAGCGCTTCAACGCGCCCAATAGCTTCCTGGGCTACGAGCTGCTGGATCCCCATATCAAGCTCGGAGGTAAATCCTACGCAGGAGCAGTTAATTTCTCCCAGCACATAAGTGTCCTCGCCGTTTTCTCCATCGGCAAGCATGAAATCAGCGGTCCAAATAAGCGGAATATTATCTCCGCCGAGTTTCTCAGCTATCTCTGGGCGAGCGGCGGCGAACTGATCGACGAGCTCCTGCCATGCCTCCGGTTTATCGTATGTGTACTTAGCACCAGAGAACAGTGTGGCAGAGAAATTGTCCCCGCCGGCGGCTGGCTTTTTGTGCACAACAAAAACTGGGTGGGGTCCTACGAGGAGGATGCGAATTTCTCCTTCGACGATACGGGGCATGAATCGCATATCCACGAGCATGCCGTTGTCGCCGATAATATATTGGTCGCAGAAGTCCATAAAATCGCCCAGTTTATGCACCTCAGTATGGTTGTCTACAGCCTCAGTGCAGCGCACGAGGGTATCAAGCGGCAACGCTGTGCCGGGCTCCACAGTGGCCTGCAACTCGGAATCCTCGAGACGTACGCGCCAGATGCCCGAACCCGTTGACCCTCGATTCTGCTTAAGCACTCGTTCACCATACGAAAGTGAGGTGGGAAAGGTTTCATGGAAAGTAGCGACATCGTAATAAGCTGCGGTATCGGTGGGAACCAAATCGGTGTCTTTAAGTTTGACCAGAGCATCCTTAGCACCATAAGCCATCATCTCCTCAGGAGTGGACATACCGACTAGACCAGCGTCTGATAGCTTAGTCAGAAGCTCAAAATAACCCTTCTCGCCACCAGGGATGCTGCCAGGATTAACCCGAGAGATATAGGCATCAAAATTGGCAGAAATATAATCAAAGAGACCGTCAGCCCACTCAGGTCGATAGAAAACGACCTCTGCATGCCACCCCTTATCCTCAATGGCCTTGACGATGGGCATCGTATCTTTTCGGTGCCCATTAAAGCCCTTGTCAGAGCCTCCTTCAACCTCAAAAACTACAATACTCTTGTGCATATATAACCTTTCATAGCTACCAAGCTCACCGATCATCATTGCATTTATCTACCGCTATCGACTCCCCTTCGAGATCAGTGGTTCTTCATGCTGAAGGCAACGAAGCTTATAGGAGCATGCGCGGACTCTCGGTGACCTTATCTAGTGAGACTAATTTCTAATTGACGCACCCCATCCTTATCTTGAACCAGCCTCAAGAGCTGGAAAGACGTGGGTTGGGCACCTCTTTTAGGCTAACTTAACTGTCGCCATCACGAGCGGTAAAAAGCCTATGGAGTAATCAACACCACATATCTTTTCTTCGGCTCTCCCCCTTGCCGTTGACATTGTTAAGCTTTAATAGAAATTGACAAAGATTAGCATGTTGACACGTGCCCAGCGAGGCGGTTTCTAAGGTCACCGACTGCTTCCGTTCTGATTTGTCGCGGCATATCCTCGAGCTGATTGTGGTGGCTGCGAGATCGATTGCACTATAACCCAGAAATTTTCTTCATTTCCCTTAAATTGTTTATCAGAAAGGTTTAATACTTCATTATGGCCCTGCCCTTTGACCCGTACCCCCCTTTTCGCGAATTCGCGCATCCCGAACGCATAGTCTCCTCATCATGGCTATCGGCTCACTTAGGCACCCCCGGATTATGCGTAATCGAATCTGATGAAGGGAAGAGCTTATATAATATCGGCCATTTACCTGGCGCCATCCGAATTGACTGGGGTGAGGACTTAAATGACCCCCTAGCCCACGACTTTATTAGCAGCGAGCAGTTCGCTCAATTAATGCGGAAAAAGGGTATTAGCCGAGACGATACGGTTGTTATCTACGGCGAAAGATCGAATTGGTGGGCCGCATATACCTTGTGGATCTTTGAGCTCTTTGGGCACCCCGATGTTCGTCTTCTAGATGGCGGACGAGATGCGTGGATTTTAGAAGAGCGCGATATTTCCTTTGATATCCCACACTTACCTGAAAGTGACTACCCTGTGGTTGCGCGCAATGACGAGCTACTGCGGGCATTTGTCGAAGAAGTAGCCCAGGTTGTGACCCAAGATCAATCCCACTCTCTCGTCGTTGATGCCCGGAGCAACAAGGAGTACCAGGGCTTAGAGCACCGGGATGAAGCACTCGACCTCACCGAACGTCAGGGTCATATTCCAGGTGCTGTAAATATCCCCTGGGAAAAAGCCCTTTATGCCAACGGTCGCTTCCGTAAACGCTCGGAATTAGCGAATTTATACCACGATCTTGTAGAAAGAGACGAGATCATTGTCTACTGTAGCGCTGGTAACCGGGCTGCCCTAACATGGTTTGTCCTCAAGTATTTGCTAGGAAAAGAAAACACCCGTCTTTATGACGGCTCGTGGCTGGAGTGGAGCAATATGGTGCGCAAGGAAGTCCGCCGCGGCCCGCATCCCTTCGGCACTGAGACTACCTAATACTCGTTAATCGTGCTGGCCAGTTCAAAGGTGGGTTTCAGTATCGCCTGAAGTGGTAACCCCTTGTACATGATCTCTGTAGAATAGAGATATGCGAAAAGGTGATCTGAGCTACCCTTATCAGGTAAAGTTTTTTCGACAAAACATTTTAAGGGGTGTAAGCGTCGTCCTTTGTCTAGTCATAGGCTGAAAAGGGACGTGACTTACGGCGCAACCCAGCGGGGGATCTCCTCTCGAGCTTTTCAACCACCACAAGAAAATATCCACCTTAGAGTAACCAGGAGTGCTTCACGTGACTGTGGAACAGAAAAAAATCACCAAAGTACTCGTCGCTAATCGCGGCGAGATAGCCATTCGCGTGATCCGCGCAGCTCGTGACGCCAATATCGCAAGCGTCGCGGTGTACGCTGAGCCCGATGCTGATGCACCCTTTGTTTCGCTTGCCGACGAAGCTTTCGCACTGGGCGGACAAAACTCCGCGGAATCCTACCTTGTGATCGACAAAATCCTCGATGCCGCAAAAAAATCTGGCGCCGATGCGATCCACCCAGGCTACGGATTCCTCTCCGAGAACGCAGACTTTGCTCAAGCAGTCATCGATTCTGGTCTGATCTGGATCGGTCCTTCCCCGCAATCCATTAAGGATCTGGGAGACAAGGTGACCGCTCGGCACATCGCTTTAACCGCCGAAGCCCCCATGGCACCGGGAACCAAAGAACCTGTCCGCGATGCACAGGAAGTCATCGCATTCGCGGAGGAATACGGTCTGCCGATCGCTATCAAAGCCGCCTTCGGTGGCGGCGGCCGCGGCATGAAGGTGGCTTATACTATGGACGACGTAGCGGAGCTCTTTGATTCCGCCACGCGAGAAGCCACCGCCGCCTTCGGCCGTGGAGAGTGCTTCGTGGAGCGCTACCTTGACAAGGCGCGCCACGTTGAGTGCCAAGTTCTTGCCGATCAACACGGCAATGTCATCGTCGCAGGTACTCGCGATTGCTCCCTCCAGCGTCGCTTCCAAAAAGTAGTTGAGGAAGCTCCTGCCCCCTTCTTAACGGATGAACAACGCACGCAACTACACGAATCCGCAAAGCGCATCTGCCGCGAGGCTCACTACTATGGTGCGGGCACTGTGGAGTATCTCGTGGGTTCCGATGGACTTATCTCCTTCCTCGAGGTCAATACCCGCCTGCAGGTCGAACACCCCGTTACCGAAGCAACAACGGGACTAGACCTCGTGCGGGAACAGTTCCGCATCGCCGAAGGAAAGCCACTGCATATCACCGAAGATCCTGCGCCGCGCGGCCATGCTTTTGAATTCCGCATTAACGGCGAGGATCCAGGCAATAATTTCATGCCCGCCCCAGGCATCATTACCGCTTATAACGAGCCGTCAGGCCCTGGCGTACGCGTTGATTCTGGTGTGAGGCAGGGCTCCATCATCAGCGGACAGTTTGACTCGATGCTGGCCAAACTAATCGTCTATGGTGAGACTCGGCAAGAGGCGCTCGAGCGCTCCCGGCGCGCCCTGGCGGAATACACCATCGAGGGTATGCCCACCTCCTTGAATTTTCATCGCCATATCGTGGCAAACCCCGCCTTTATAGGCTCTGATGAGGATTTTGATATCTATACCAAATGGATCGAGGAGGAATGGGTCAATCCCCTTGAACCCTTTGCCGATCCCGACGAGATCCCCGACGACGAGGAGTCATCAGCGAGTACCACGGTGGTCGTTGAGATTAATGGGCGCCGCGTTGAAATTGCTATCCCTGCAGATCTGGCCCTCGGTGGCCAAACTCCTCGTAAAAAAGTTCGCAAGCGGCGCTCCAGCGGAGCTAAGACCCAAGCTTCAGGCGATGCCGTTATCGCCCCTATGCAGGGCACCGTCACTAAGGTATCTGTCCACGAAGGCGATGAGGTATCCGAGGGCGATGTGGTGGTGGTACTGGAAGCAATGAAGATGGAAAACCCCGTCAAGGCTCATAAATCGGGAACTGTCACTGGCTTAAGCGTCGAAACTGGCCAAGGTGTCAGTAAGAATGACGTGCTCCTAGAATTGCAGTAGTCCGCCCAGTCCCCTCACGGTATGGGAGGGGATACTCCAGAGGCCCCTAACTGCGGCTAAACTACAAAAGCATGGACGTAATCGAACTCAATGGGGGACGCTTTTATTTGCGCCCGCTTCACGACGACAACCGCATCGATGATCGCCCCGCTCTCGCGCAGATCACCGATAATCCCCAGGAGATTCTCACTAGAGCTCGAAGCTCAGCGAAAGACTATTACTGGGCAATCTGCGAACAAACCCGCGTGGATATGGTAGCTCTCGCTCACTTCGACGGGACTATAATCACCACAACTCCTATCGGCGACCCTGATAGAGTTCTCCCCAATGATCCGGTTCTGCCGGCGATGACCGTTCAGGACGCTGCTGATTTAGGCCGGGAAGTTGTAGCACGCTATATAGACAGTCACAACCACTCAATTTGAGAAAGATCAAGAGAAAAAAAGGGGGTGATTGGATACCACCCCCTCTTTTTTCTATAGGGGGGTAGGGGTACCCCTACTCCCCAATAGAGATATTGATGAGCGCGGAATAAACTTCAGTTGCCCACGTTCGCGCCTGTATATTCAGCGAGTGGCGTCCTGCTAGGAGCGCCTGGATATACAAACCCCTAATGGCATTCGTGATAACCGGCCTCCCCTGAGCCTTGAGCAATTGGTACACAAGTGTCGACTGAGCATTGAGGACAAGCTGGGCGCGAGCGTCGTCAAGCTCGGGTTGTAATTTCTCGAACTGATCAAGTAATCCTGCTAACCCAGAGTCTCCCACCGCTTCGCGAGCATTTTTTTCCAAGACTCCAGCGCCCGCTGCGTCGCGCGGTACAACTAGAACTGGCACGCTTGAAGGATTAAAATTGCGCACAATCACCGCTATGTCTTGGCCCTCCAGAGCCTGCTGGCAGGCGGCAATGAGGGGAAGGAATTGAGATTCATCGCTTGGTGAGAGTTTCTTAAAAGCGCCCACGATATCAGCCGTAGTTACTGTCACAACCGCGTGATCCGGATGATCGAGACGAACCTGCTCAATGATCTCCTGATCGTAGACATACCCGGCGTTAACGACCACCAAATCATTGGCAGCAGCCACGGGCACGATCGCCTGGAATTGATGGTCGGTTGCACAATAGCGCAGCGGACCCTTCGCCATAACTGCACCAAGCGTGAGCCGACCATGCGAGGTTTCCATCGGTACAGCGCGCACGACGAGGTCCCGAGTTTCTCGATCAGTCGTAGCTAGGGCTTTCAGACCCGCCATATGCAGGCTGAGGAAACGTCTAAACTCGTCATCCTCAAGTGAATTCATCCATGCGCGAATAGCTTTACCAATTTGTTCACGGGTGTCGTCTAATAGTTCATCGTCGACGATATCGTCGCGACTCGCTGTGGGCCTGAGATAATCAGTATTACCTACGACGCGCACGAAATATGCCCATTCAGGGACCAGATCGGTGATTTTGGATGACAGTAAGATATTGCGGAGATAAAGCCGATGCCGTGCGCTACTCCCTGGATGAGTGGCGTGGCCATAAACGAAAGCGACCCCGGTGAAACCAGCGATCTCTACGCTCACATCGATGATGGCAAAAGGTTCGAAACCGAAATGCTGCTTACACCATTGCACTTGGCGCCGGCGGGTATCCTCCCACACAGGGATAGGCTCGCTGATGAGGACCTCACCCCCATATACCCCCTCTACCCCAATAGTGACGGGGAGATATTCACCGTAACGGCGCGCGATCTCAGCGATCTGCTGCTTATCAAAATCGGCTTCACCGGGAATTGCTTGCAAAACCACGAGCGTGCCCTGCCGCGGTAGATCGTCACGATCTGCAATAGCTGACACCTCCCACGTGCCGTTCGCATGACCACGCCAACATACGGTTGGAGCGTTATCGCCGTTCTTGGTGTACACCGTGATCTCGTTGGAGACGAGAAAACAGGAAAGTAGGCCGATGCCAAATTGACCCAGATAGTCCGATCGGCGGAGTCCGAATTCGTCGCGCTTCGACGAGCCGCCAATGGTGGCTAGGAGCTGCTTCGCTTGATCCTCGGTGAGCCCAATGCCATTATCGATGACCTTGAGCTCGCGTTTATCCACGATCAGACGGATGGTACCCCCATCATCCCAATGGGGATCGGCAAGGGTACGCGCGTGGATAGCATCGACTCCATTTTGCAACAGCTCCCGAATATACACATTGGAGCTGTTGTATAGATTGCGCGACAGCAGTTCAACCATGCCGCCCAAATCTACTTGGAATTGACCTTGTTCATTCGAGTTGGACACACATACCTCGTCGTGGGGAAGTTGGGGGATCTAGAGTATTTGAATCTTTTTAGCACAGATCGTCGTGCACGATTAATTGGCGCGCAGCTTCGGTGATTGAGCCGGAAAGGGAAGGATAGACTGCGAATGTACTCGCTAACTGGTCAACGGTAAGCTGATTGGTCACCGCCACGGCGATGGGAAGAATCAACTCCGATGCCGTTGGAGCCACCACCACTCCCCCGATAACGATGCCAGAAGCTCTGCGGCAGAAGATCTTGACAAAGCCGTGGCGTAAAGAGCGCATCTTCGCTCGGGGATTTCGCGGGAGAGGGAGGGTATAGGAACGGGCAAAAACTTCACCCGATTCAATATCGTGCTGGGTGACCCCCACAGCAGCTATCTCGGGGCGGGTGAATACCGCGGTAGCTACCGTCTTCAACCGTAACGGGGTTACCCCTTCCCCCAATGCGTGGTAGATAGCGATACGGCCCTGCATAGCTGCCACCGATGCCAGCGGGAACTGATCAGAACAGTCGCCGGCGGCATAAATACCCGAAATATTGGTACGCGATACCCGATCAACTTTGATATGACCAGAAGAGGTCGTCTCTACCCCAAGCTTCTCTAGACCCAGATTTTGGGTATTGGGAATAGATCCTACTGTCATCAAAGCGTGAGAGCCTGTAATCACGCGACCATCTGTTGTACGTACACGCACTCCCGTATCGGTGGCGGTGACACTATCAACGCGAGCATGTTTTTCCAAAGATACGCCGCGTTCTGCGAGCACGGTCTCAAGCACATCAGCGGCGTCTGCATCATCGTGGGGCAGAATGCGATCGCGGGAGGCTACCATTGTCACCTTGACGCCGAGTTCAGCGAAGGCGGATACAAATTCTGCTCCAGTAACCCCGGAGCCGACGACGATCAAGTGCTCTGGGAGGGTTTTTAACCTGTAGATTTGGCGCCATGTAAAGATGCGCTCCCCGTCGGGTTGAGCTTTAGGCAGGATGCGCGGAGTGGTTCCCGTAGCAATAAGGACCAGGTCGCCTTCGAGGGTTTCCTCGCTGCCATCACGTCCGGTCACTTTGACATAATGTCTGGTCTGCTTGGGACTGTAATCATCGAGAACCCCATAGCCGTCGATAATACGTACGCCGGCGGCAGTAACGGCAGCCCGAATATCACTGGATTGCTCACCTGCGAGTTGCTGTACACGCTCGTTGAGAAGAGTGAGGTCCAGGTCCGTTTCGTTGAGGCTATCGCCTAAACCCATATCGTCGGCGCGCCGCATATCGGTCTTGATATTGGCACCGGCGATAAAGGACTTCGAAGGCACGCAGTCGGTGATTACTGCGGATCCCCCGAGGCCCTGCTCTTCGACGAGGGTTATCTGCGCGCCATATTTCGCACCTGTTAAGGCCGCCTCGTAACCCGCGGGACCGCCTCCAATGATGATGATGCGCTTATTAAGACTGGACAAACGTCGTTACCTCCGGCACTAATGTCGATCGCGCACCTTTAAGGTCGAATATACATAGCGCGCGAGTATGAGAGTTTGCCTAAGACTTAGGCATTTCTCACTTAGTCTAGTGCGAAGCACGGGGAAGTTTCGTTCTTTATCGCTGTTCTTGTTCCAACACACCGGCGAAGAGTTGCACACCGACTGGTATGGACGCTGCGTCTGCCAACATGGTGGCTTTATGTAGATCGCCTGGTGAGTGGGTGCCGTCCCAGCACCCTAGTCGAGCCATCGCACCTGGAACAGTTTGTAAGTACCAAGAGAAATCTTCACCGCCAGCCGATTGGGACACTGGAACCGTGGAGGACCGGTCGCGCATTTGTGCCGCCTTGGTGAATATCTCCACGGCCTCCACATCGTTGATAACGGGGGGAACGCCACGGGTATAAATGATCTCGTGCTCACAACCAGTCGGTGCCAAAACCTGCGCAATGAGTTCTTCAAGCAATGGCTGCAGCTCGTGCCATACTTCGATGCGACCGGTGCGCACGGTACCGCACACGGATCCTGTCTCGGGGATAGCATTGCCCGCTCGACCCGCATGGATTGCGCCGAATACTAAGACGGTGCTCGTCGACGCATCGACGCGTCTGCTCAGCAGGCCTGGTAGGTCAATGACTAATTTAGACAGTGCATAAACCACATCACTAGTGAGATGGGGTCTTGAGGAGTGACCACCTGGACCACTCACTCTGATCTCTACCAGGTCACCCGCGGAAGTGAGCGCACCTACCTTCAAACCTACGGTTCCAGTTCGGATCTTCGGTTCGGCATGAAGGGCGTAGATTCTCTCTACCCCCGACAGTACCCCTAGTTTCACAATCTCGGGGGCACCTGAGCCCATTGCTTCTTCGGCTGGTTGAAAAATGATCCGCACATTGCGCCGCACGAGACCTTGTCGCTGGGCCTCTATAAGAGCCCGAGCGAAGCCCAATGCGACTGTAATGTGTATGTCGTGACCGCATGCGTGCATAATATTGTCGTGGCGCGAGCTATAAGGGGCGTTAGTGTGCTCGTGAATAGGTAACGCATCAATATCTGCGCGAAAGGCTACGCTACCCATCCTAGATTCAGGATCGGCAACGATATCGACTACCAACCCAGTACGCGGGAACAGAGTAGGTTCGAGTCCCCCTTCTCTTAGTTTCTCGGCGATAAAAGCGGTGGTATTGAACTCTTCGTTCGATAATTCAGGATACATATGGACATGGCGTCGCCAGTCCATGAGTTC
The DNA here is from genome assembly GCF_024814365.1 of Corynebacterium sp. ES2715-CONJ3. Lineage (NCBI taxonomy): Bacteria > Bacillati > Actinomycetota > Actinomycetes > Mycobacteriales > Corynebacteriaceae > Corynebacterium > Corynebacterium sp. ES2715-CONJ3. The sequence goes on along the minus strand of NZ_JANUXS010000002.1, from coordinate 276,942 downwards.
TTCGTGGTGCTCCTCGCACCATGCGCTCATAAAAGCGTGGAGATTCTGATTATCAGTATCGTTCAAGTTCATCCTCTTTAGTCACCGTTTTTGAGTTGTCTTTACAGGGCGCCTGCACCCTCCTTAATGTAGCCTTAGTGAGCCGAGCTACCAATGTGCGGGTTCTCTTCGGTTGATTCGTGCCCTGGTAAGAGCACAGTGTAAGAGCACAGTGCACACCCCTTGAGAACTAAATCTTGCGGGGTGTGCTACGAAGATCTAGAAGATCTATTCGGCATCGACCTTTGGTAGTGCCAGATAGTTAGAGATCGATATTGCGCGGGCCGTAGAGTCGATCGCCAGCATCGCCTAGACCGGGGACGATATAAGCATCGTCGTTAAGATCAGCATCAATTGTTGCGGTCACGAGGCGCACGGGCAGGCCTGATTGGGCGAGCGCATCGACACCTGCTTGCGCCGAAACCATACAAACAGCAGTGATATCGGTTGCGCCTCGATCATGAAGGATTCGGATGGCGTGCAGCAAAGAACCACCGGTGGCCAGCATGGGGTCTACAACGAAGACGGTGCGGCCCGAGAGATCCTTAGGCAGTGCCTCCAAATAAGGTACTGGCTGGTGAGTGACTTCGTCGCGAGCCAGTCCGATAAAACCAACCTGGGCATCAGGGATCATTTTGAGGGCGGGGTCGATCATACCGAGTCCTGCGCGAATGACCGGGACAATAATAGGAGGATCTTGGAGTCTAGTCCCTTCGGTTTGCGCGACGGGTGTGACGAGCGGAAAGGTTTCGACGGGCAGCAGACGCGACGCCTCGTAAATGAGCATGGCGCCGAGATCTGCAAGTGCGGCACGAAAGCCAGCGTTATCGGTGCGCTTATCGCGCATAATTGACAAGCGAGAAGCTGCTAGTGGGTGGTCCACGGTCAAAATATCCATACCCGTCATCGTAGCCCCTCACCCATACTCACCTCTACTTTTCTCTTGTAGGGCGCCAACGGAACCGAAAGGGAGTAGGTGAAGTCTTAACAAGCATGACCAATACGTTGAATATTGCACCCGAGACTGTGCGCTCGCTCGCCAAAGATGTCCTCGATTTAGCTCAGACTCCCATCCCAGAGCACCTTCTCCCCGGTGAAATATTGCCAGGGGTAGGCGACTATATCACCGCTTTTAATGCTTGCGTGCACGCCCTGGGGTCGCGAGCACAAAACCAAATCCAATACGTAGAGGAAAGCACCGACCGTGCGTTGAAATGGTTGCATACGATCGAAACCGATGACCTCACCCTTGCCGAAAGGTTGGCCCAACAATGATGGACTTTATATCTGAGGCTGAGAAACTACTTCAGCCCCTCAACCCTGCACCGCTACCACAGGTCCCCAACTTTGAGAAGGTAGGTCCTTTGGCTCAGGAATTTGGGGTAGAGCCTGCAGTATTCTTAGCGGAGAATGTCAATCTTATTAGAGACACTGTAGAGGCTGGCCAAACTGTGCTGCCAGCCTTAGGTTTAATCAACCAAGCCCGTATAAAATTGCAGCAACTCGCCTGCAAATTCTTCGCCCGTGCTATCGCTTTGCTCAGCCAGGTGGCAGTCCCCAACCCCGCCATCAGTGGACCAGCTCTTACCATGCTCCTGCGGCTGCCAGCGCAATTTCTAACTCAGGCCTACTGTATTCTCGAGCAATTGAAATTAGCATTAAGTCCCTATACCAAGGTTCTTGAGGATGTCTCGCAACGCGGGAAATTTCTAACTCTGAGTACTCAGCGGATGGTGACCAAGGAACTCATTCCAGCCCTTAAAGATGCTTGCAAAGCTGCCGACATTCTCCCACCCACAATCAGCTCGCTCGACTCAGAATCTTCGGGTGAACAAGCACTAAGCTCAACTTCACACTCACCTGACCAGAGCCAGATGAGGGGACATAAAGCTGTAGAGATCGCCCGCAGCGCCATCGGCACTCCATACCAGTGGGGTGGCACCTCACGCCAGGGTTTTGACTGCTCAGGGCTAACCCAGTGGGCTTGGCGACAAGCGGGAGTGGAGTTACCTCGCATTGCTAGCGAGCAAGCCGTGGGACAACCAATTAGTCGCGAAGATCTCGCTCCCGGAGATCTCCTGGTGTGGAGCGGACATGTGGCCATGTACTCTGGCGATGGAATGATGATCGAGGCTGGTAATCCGGTCTCAGAAAATCCCCTCAGGACCACCAATATGGGGATGGATTTCAAGGGCTTCTTCCGCCCCCAATAGATGCACTTTAACCATATAAACGGCTAGGATATATCTCCATGAGTAAAAACGGCATTTTCCCAGTAAAAATCTCTTTGACCGAGGGTGATTTCTTTACCCTGTGGGCTCCCGAATGGCGCGAACACGGAGCGGAGTGGCAAGCCTTCCTTGGAAAGGGCGATGACCTCTTCCTCTTCGAGTCGCCAGCCCATATGCTTATTTTTATTGAAGAAAATGCTAGCCATGACTTGAGTAGCCACCCTAAGTGGGCGGCGTTTAATCACCTCGGTGCCGAGCGTGTGGTTCCCGATGCTAAGCACTACTATGATCTGGTTGGCCTGCCAAAGATTCTCGCCGATCGCCCGAGCTATGAGAATGTTTCTCATGTGGCGCGCACCTTCAAGATCGCCCGCAGCCTAGCTGACGTCATGGCCGCCACAAGTGTGCAGGTATTCTTTTCTTCTCACTCCATCCTGAGCAATGCTGAGCGCGGTGCAGACCATTTCAGCGGTGACGCAGGCGCCTCTGAATGGACAGCTATTGGTCGTGTGGTGCTAACCAACTGGGATAAGGTGGTCGATGCCCTCGATGAAGCCGTCACCATCGCCCCTGATGCCGAGGCTGCGGCTCTCGCCGATGCGGAAGCCCGCGTAGAAGCTGGCCTTGTTGCTGCCGCGGAACTTCTCGAGCAAGAAGAGGCCAGAAGAAAGCAAGAGGCCGAGCGTGTTGACCCTTATGACACCACGGTCTGGGCTGCGGCTGGTATTGATCCCATCAAAATTTCCATCTCCGGGCGTACCGTTTATACTCTGCGTACCTATGTTGAGGCACAGCCAGTATTCTTAGGCAAATATGGAGAAATTTTCACATTCTCCTCCTCCAAAGCCCTGGTCCGCTGGCTAATCGAACATACAGAGCATGACCTCGCTATGGTAGCTACCTGGGAAGATATTATGACCGCAGCCAATGCTGGCACCCTTGAGGTCTCCGTTCATCCCGACAACGTCTACTCATTCAATGGGATCGCCCGCGATATCGCTCAAGGCCCCGAGAGCGTTGATAAGACTCAAGTATTGCAATCCTATGAACTGCTTGCCGACGCCGCCGACTGGGCTCAAGACGATTCACTTAACGCCTTCTTCTTAGCTAACCCTCGCATGCAAGACTATATTTCTTATATTACGGGCGGCACCCGCCAAGTTGGCTATACCCCGACGCCTCCTTATGACGAGCACACCACCTTGTGGACTCAGCTGGAAGAGATGCTTACTAAGCGCTTCTCTCGCTTCTAGTGTCATACTCAAACCCCCACCGCTTCTGAGCAGGTGGGGGTTTGAGTATATCTATCCCCGATGGTGGTTGATATACGCACTCCGGTTGAACAGAGTACCTACCCGGCCTACCGCGGCGGGTACCCCCCATATCTCCAATAGGGTTGGGGGCCAACACACTACCCCCGCACCCACAAGTTTTTATCTTTGGGGTGCGGGGGTAGTGCGATGGCGATTACTTCTTTTTCAAGAAGAAACTCACGACTCCAGTCACTGCCGCTCCGAGTGCTAAGCCTGAGCCGATTGCGCCACTAGACGATGCTAGTGGAGTAACCTTGACCTGCTCTCGGACACGAATGATAGCTGGAGGTGGTGGATCCAACTTCGCGATAGCAAGAGCTTCCGGCGTCGTGGCTGCCCACGCGCTGCAGTACAAGACGATTCGCCAAATAAAGTAGAAGAGCACCATTACACCGATAATTGGGCCGAAGGTCGCACCTGCGGGGTTGCTCAGGGCATTGGAGAAGAAAAGGGAGCCCAATTGCTTGAATACTTCAAAGGCTAGAGCGCCGATAATGCTGGCATGAAAAGCCGATTTCATGGGAACGGGGCCACGTGGAAGGCGCTTCATGAGCCAGAAGAACACCAGGAAGTTGGCCAAAATACCTAGGGCTAAAGCTACCACTGTAGTCATCCACTGGATCCCGGGGATATCCTCGAGGCCAAGGAATTCGATCAGCTGGGAAGTTAGACCAGAACTGCCGATAACAGTGATGCCAATAGCAACGATCATGAGCACCAATAGTGCAATGAGACGAATAAAATCGTTGAGCTTTGTTTTAAAGAAGTTTTCTTCCTTGATGGGGTAGTTCCAAATCATCGAAATACCCGTGGTGAGATGGAATACCCAGTTCAGGCCGGACCATAGGGCAGTGATTCCGCCGATTCCGAACATGGCACCACGCTGTTCAATGGCGGTGTCGATAATTTCATTGAGGGTTTCCCCCATCTGGCCGGAAACCTGAGCAGTAATGCGCTCGTTGATGTCCGCCAAGAGTTCGGGGCGGCTGGCCAAAACAGTTGCTATACCAGCGAAGATAAGCATGAGTATGGGGAACATACTCAAGACTGAGAAATAGGTAATACCTGCGGCAAACTGGTTTCCCCCGTTTTGGGTATAACGCTCGGTCATGAGCATGACATGATCAAACCAGCCCCATTTGGCACGGTATTTATCCATCAAGCCTTTTTTATCTTCGGTCGCTCGTTCAATCCCATACTCGTCCTCTTTAGTACGGACTGGGTGCTTATTGGTAGCCAAAAATCTGTCTTTTCTCGTTAATAATTATGTGCTCGTGATTGGTCTGTACAGCCCTCTGCGCCTGCGCGCAGTAGGGAGGGTTGGAGCGCTAGTCTACCGCATCCTGGGCAAAAAGCCCACCTTATCGTAGACATCTGCCAAAGTTTGGCTCGCGATTTCGCGGGCCTTCAAAGCACCGTCGGCTAAGATCTTCTCTACCTCCGCTTGGTCATTCATATACATAGCAAATTTCTCCCGCAATGGCCTCACAAATGCCTCCAACGCGGCTGCGGTCTCTACCTTAAGTACCCCATAGCCTTGACCAGCATATCTATCGACAAGGCTTGCCACACTCTCCCCCGTGAGGGCTGACTGGATAACGAGGAGGTTGGAGACCCCGGGTTTGTTTTCTTTATCGAAGCGAATCTCCCCATCGGTGTCTGTGACTGCACTACGGATACGCTTGGCAGACATCGCTGGATCGTCGAGAAGAGATATGAGACCTTTAATATTGGCAGCAGATTTGCTCATCTTCGAGGTGGGATCCTGGAGATCATAAATCTTAGCGGACCCTTGGGGAATCATGCCTTCTGGTACAGGGAAGGTGGGCGCATAGCGAGAGTTGAATCGCTCCGCGAGAGTGCGGGTGAGCTCTAAGTGTTGGCGTTGATCTTCACCCACAGGGACGAGCTGGGGTCGATAGAGTAAAATATCAGCCGCCATGAGCATGGGATAGGTATAGAGCCCAGCTGACGTTCGATCTGCCCCGCGCTTGGCAGATTTATCCTTGAACTGGGTCATGCGGCCGGCTTCCCCAAAACCGGTCATACAGGTGAGCACCCACGCCAATTGCGCATGCTCAGGTACGTGCGATTGTACAAAGAGGGTTGATTTGTGCGGATCAATGCCTAAAGCGAGCAGCTGTGCGGCTCCCGCAACCGTGCGGCGGCGTAACTCATCGGGATTTTGATCGACGGTTATCGCGTGGAGATCAGGGATGAAATAGAATGCCTCGTAGTCATCTTGGAGGCCGATCCACTGCTTGAGAGCTCCGAGATAATTGCCCAAGTGGTAGGAATCAGCGGTAGGTTGAATTCCCGAGAGGACGCGTTTCATTGGAGATGCGATGCTATTTTCCGTCATAAACCCATAAGTTTAGCCCACCTGCTTACTGGTACACCACCGCAGGGAAAAGTGGGCGACCTCGCCTCAACTTCCTAGACCTTATTGCTTACGTGGCTCTTTGATGATAGCTAAGACGATTCCGCTCACCACACCAGCACCGCCGATGCCTAAGCCAATAGATCCCACCATTCCTGCAATATCATGCCCTCCGACGAGAAAATACGAAGCGATCAGCAAGACGACGCCGAGTATAAGAATGACTATGCCGATTGTTTTAGTCGACTGCATGAGAAATATAGCTCCTTTAATCGAAGATGCCCTTGGGTGAAAAAAAGATATACCTACTATCAATTTACCCGAGAAGAGACAAAATAGTGAGCGCACAGTCGGTTGATCGAAGCCACCTAGTCGCCTTGGCGACGTCGCAGCGTAGCTGCCAGAGCCCACACCACGATCGCGAGTGCTCCCAAACCTGCGCCCACGAGCGCGGGCGAGGCATATCCATAACCTGCTGCAATAACCGCACCGCCCATCGAGGCGCCGGCCGCATTCGCAATATTGAGTGCGGAATGGTTTAAAGCACCGGCTAAGGTTTTGGCTTTACCCGCCACATCCATGAGTCGGATCTGCAAACATGGTATGAGCGCAGAAGCGGAAGCGCCGATCACAGCGAAGTTGATAATAGCTGGGATCATCCATGCACTTAAGGCGAAGAAGGACAGCAAGGAGAGCACGATCGCTACAAGGGTGACAAAAATTCCACCCTCTACACTCCAATCGCTCAGCCTTCCACCAGCCCAGTTGCCCACGATCATTCCGACCCCGTAAATGCTTAAGACCAGCCAGATCATGGTTTCGGGAACCCCGGCGCGTTGAGTCATCGTCCAGGATATATAGGTATAAACCGCAAACATACCGCCGAAACCAACAGCACCGATCATAAGTGATAGCCACACCTGCCCGCGCTTGAGGCTGCTCAGTTCTGCTAGCGGTGAAGTAGGCAGCATCTTATTCATATGGGGCATCAGCAGCCACAAGGCCACAACCGTGATGAGCGAGATGACGGTAACGAATACATATGCGTTATACCAGCCATAGGCCACGCCGATTGCTTGCGCGAGTGGGACACCGATAAGGCTTGAGAGTGGGAAGCCCATACCAACAAAGGCAAGCGCTCGTCCGCGGTGTCGCGGGTCCGCCATAGACGTAGTCACCAGGGCGGCGACTGAGAAGAAGGCGCCGTGCGGTAAGGCCGCAATAAAACGCGCTATAACTAAGACCTCAAAACTGGGCGATACGACGGTCATAGCGTTGCCTAAGGTGAAGGCTGCCATGAGAATGAGCACCAGTCGACGTCGCGGCATCATGCCGGTAAAGGCGGTGATAAGGGGAGCTCCCAGCACCACACCAAGGGCATAAGAAGAGATGATGAGGCTGGCTGTTCCTTCGGTCAGGTTGAAGGCCTCAGCTATATTGCGGAGCAGCCCCATAGTGACAAATTCATTTACACCGATGGCAAACCCAGCAAGGCCGAGCGCGATCCATACAATAAGGCGCTGGCGTGTAGAGATCTCGTCTTGGCGGGGAATCACTCGGCGCAGCGGCTTATGTGGCACGGTTCTTCTTTTCTCTTGAGCTGATTGGGTGGTCACGTGAACTTAAGCTACCTGCTTCCTTTCCAGCCCGCACCTTTGCCGGCTCGAAGGTGGTCAAAATAAAAGACGACCGCCCGCTGTGTCCTTCATTACTTTTCTGCACCTAATTTTTATATCCAGGCTCATCGGACTATAGCCGCAATGCCCAAAGTTCCCGATAAGAGATCTTTACTGGTTCTACCCCCGAGAGTCCACGACAAACCTACAGCTAGATATATAAAGAAGGTGAGTTAATCCACATAGATAACAAAATAGGTATTCTTGAGGAGAAAACCCTGAGTAGTTTACTAGCTCACATATCGACAAATCTAAGGAGACTGATGTCAACGATTTTCTGGACCCGCACCGATGAGGCTCCACTTCTTGCCACTTATTCACTCGAGCCTGTGGTACGAGCTTTTACCAAGACAGCGGGCATCGACGTCGTCAGCAGCGATATCTCACTCGCGGGCCGCATCCTTGCCCAATTCCCAGATTATCTCGCTCCCGATCAGCGAGTGGATGATGCACTGGCAACTCTCGGACACCTCGCCACCACTCCTGAAGCCACCATAATTAAACTCCCCAATATCTCTGCCTCTCTCCCCCAGCTCAAAGCCGCTATCAAGGAACTGCAGTCCCAGGGTTTCGAACTCCCCGACTACCCCGATCATCCGGACAGTGATACCGATCGGGATATCCGCACCCGCTACGATGCGGTCAAGGGTTCGGCAGTCAACCCAGTACTACGCGAGGGCAATTCCGATCGCCGTGCGCCGCAAGCTGTTAAAAATTTCGTCAAGAAAAACCCGCACTATATGGGTACGTGGTCGGCTGATTCCAAGACCAATGTGGCCACCATGGAAGCTAATGATTTTCGCCATAATGAGAAATCCGTGGTCATCGAACAGGACGATACTTTAAAAATCCAGGTACGCACTAGCTCTGGGGACGTCGAGGTACTGCGCGAGGAACTTCCTGTTATCGCTGGTGAAGTCATCGATGCTACCTTTATGTCTGCACGGGCTCTCGATGAATTTCTTCTTGCTCAGGTAGCTCGAGCAAAAAAGGAGGGGGTCCTCTTCTCCATTCACCTTAAAGCCACCATGATGAAAGTCTCCGATCCGATTCTTTTTGGCCACGTCGTGCGGGCTTATTTCCACGACGTATTCGAACAATTCGGCGACGAACTTCTCGCCCATGGCCTGAATGGGGAAAATGGTCTAGCCGCTATTTACTCAGGCCTGGAGAACCTCGAGAATGGTCCCGAAATTAGGGCCGCATTCGACAAAGCTCTCGAATTGGGACCCGATGTAGCTATGGTCAATTCTCATAAGGGAATTACGAATTTGCATATTCCTTCCGATGTCATTGTCGATGCCTCGATGCCAGCCATGATCCGCAGTGCAGGTCATATGTGGAATAGTAATGATGAAGAACAAGACGCCCTCGCGATCATCCCTGATTCATCCTATGCGGGCGTTTACCAGTCGGTCATTGAAGATTGCAAGGCTCACGGCGCCTACGACCCCACCACCATGGGTACAGTTCCGAACGTGGGATTGATGGCCCAAAAGGCCGAAGAGTACGGCTCCCATGACAAGACCTTTAGGATGTCAACATCGGGAACTGTGGAGGTTATCTCATCGTCGGGAGAAGTTCTCATCTCCCATGAAGTGGAAGCAGGTGATATCTGGCGAGCCTGCCAGACCAAAGATGCAGCCATTCGCGACTGGGTTCAGCTAGCTGTGGAACGCGCCCGCATCTCCCACACTCCTGCTATATTCTGGCTCGACCCTGAGCGTGCCCATGACCGCGTGCTCACCGAACTCGTCAACACTTACCTATCCGAGCTCGATACCGATGGGCTCGATATCTCCATCGCCTCGCCCGTTGAGGCGGCCCGGATATCCGTCGAGCGTATACGCAGGGGCGAGGACACCATCTCGGTGACTGGCAACGTATTGCGCGATTATAATACGGATCTCTTCCCTATCTTGGAGTTGGGTACCTCAGCGAAGATGCTCTCCATCGTCCCCCTGATGGCAGGTGGTGGCCTCTTCGAAACAGGGGCCGGCGGTTCCGCCCCGAAGCACGTTCAGCAGCTTCAAGAGGAGAATCACTTACGCTGGGACTCTCTCGGGGAATTCCTCGCACTCGCCGAGGCGCTGCGCCATATTGCCCGCACCACCGAGTCCACACCAGCGGCAGTGCTTGCCGACGCCCTCGATAAGGCCACCGAACGCCTCTTAGAAGATGGAAAATCGCCTTCGAGGAAGGTTCACGAAATTGATAATCGCGGCTCCCACTTCTTCCTCACCCTTTATTGGGCTGAGGAATTAGCTGCCCAAGAATCTGATTCCGAGTTGCGCGAGATTTTCACCCCGGTAGCCCGCGAGCTCAAGGAGCACGCCGCAGAGATCGACGCTGCGCTCATCTCTCTCCAGGGTGATCCAGTAGATTTGGGGGGATACTACCAACCCGATGAGACTACCCTGCAGTCGGTCATGCGCCCGGTAGCAAAATTTAACACCATTATCGATCGTCTCAACCTCTCATAACCCATAAGATAATGACCGCACCGATAGTCGGTGCGGTCATTATTTTGGTCTATGTGGCGTCTAGAACGGCAGCATAATGCCGAAGCGGGGTGCGATTTCCTTCAGGAGGGCGATCAGTGCCCCAATAAAGGCAAGCGCACCAAAAATGGAGCCCACGATGATCTTCGTGCGATTTTCACTCGTGACGAGAGTTTCGCCGCCGTAGCTCTCTACCGGTTTATTCTCTCGATTGATCACGGTGAGATCGGGGCCGTCGAGAGCGACTCCAGGCTTATATGTATCAGAGAGGAAGGCCTGGGTGAAGCCTTCCAGCGTGGTGGCGGTGTCCTGGTTGATAAAGGAATAGCCACCTGCCTCTTTATCCACCAGTGGGGCAGCGAGAGTAAATTGAGCGAGGCGTACCTGTTGACCTGAAATCTGCTTCACCCCATCTTTAATTTCACTTCCTGGGGCAGAGGAGAGATCCCCCTTTGTAATATGATCAGCTAGTACCGTCACATTTACTCCCTCCACGAGCAGGGTGATATTGCTCAGCTCGACGTCGAGAGACCAGGTGCGGTCGGCTTGCTGGTGCCCGAAGAAATGCACGCCGCCGTCAAATTTCAGTTCGCCGTTGCCGTCTCGATCGATAGAGGAGCGAGCCGGGTCGAGAGGGAATGAAAATTCATTGGCCTTATCCCCCGACAGCCGGGTAGCGGGACCTGTGACCTCAATCTTTCCCTGGGCGATGATCCCCTCGATATAACGCACCAAACTGCTCCGGAAACCCCACACAAAGGTGCCTTTAACAAGTGGTTGCGAACCATCTTGTTGCTTGACCACGGCCTCGGTTGCCGTAACTGCGGGCGCCACCACCACAGGAGACAATGCCATCATGGTCGCGGTGGTAACACTTAGGAAGCGCTGGGAGGGTGAAAATGACATAGGGTGTCTATCCTTATAGTAGTAACGGGCGTTTTTAGGAGCGGATGAGGCCAGGAGCTAGCGCCTGCAGAGCTGCTGCGAGCAGTCCTACGACACCAACTATTGCCGCTATAACAATACCCACGATGGCGCCGACGCTAAGGGAGGATTCAGGGGTACTCGGATCGCTAGGGTTCGCGTCAAGCTTATCACCTGGCGCTGCGGGTAAGTTATCTTCATAGCCTAGAGAAGCGGTGCTCACTGTGTCGAGACATTGGGGCTGAACCTTAAGCTCAAGGGTGGCGTCGTCGAGCGGAGCCAGCTCATCGTACTGCCCAAGGAAAGCCGTATCGATTCCGCTTACCATGCCAGCCATAGTGCCAGGCTGCGGACGATAGTGCATCCCGGTGACCTTCATCGTTACAGTATTATTCTCTTCCATCACCCACGTGGACGCAGCACCGGCACCGAATTCTTGAGTCCCCACTTGGCGATTGCTACTGGTGAGATCGGACTTTTCGTACTCCATCATCTCTTTTCCAGGGACATAATAGGAGATATAGCTAGAGCCGGCTGCTGCTTGCCCTCCTTCCACTTTGATATAGGGCGAACGAAGGGTGGTGGCCAACTTGCCCTCGTGAGCAGTGAAGTTAATCTGGGACTTCTTCGTACCTACGACAGCCTCAGAGATCTTCAGCGAGCCATTCTCATCCAGGGTGCCCACTAACCGAGTGGTGGCTGGATCCACATCGAAAAAGAATTGGTACTCGCTGGACGTACGGCGAGCCGCATTGTCACCGACCGCACCCTCGAGGGACCACCGCCCCTGTGCTGGGCCTTGAATATAACTGCGCCAGGTTTGCTTAATGCCCCACTTCAGCGTGCCTTTACTGACAACAAAGCCAGGCTGGGTACACGTAGGCGACACCATTTCGGCACTGTGCGCATTTACGGGATTGAGTAGTGATGCGACCAAGGATGTGGCTGCAACGAGGGCGATGCGGGTACGTGCCATAAGAACGTGAATCTCCTTTTAGTGCTAGGCGCAATGGGCGCGCCACAATTTCTACAGTTACTCTATATAGGCAACCCTAAATTCTCAATACCTCCCACGAGTAGTCCCACTATAGGACCTCATCATTTTGCTGAGCATATTAAGGGCTAATCGCCCGTCTGCTACCCCTGATGTTCCAAGAGGAAAGGTCGGGCAATATCCACGAGCATCTTCCCCACCACCATAATGCTCGCCATAGCCGCGATCACCGCCAACATGGTCGACCACACCTGCCTGATGGACCCAAAGTCAGGGTCGGAACTCCCCTGTTGCTTGTTGTCAGCATTACTTGATTGGGAGGAATCTGCGGAAGGTTTTGGAGCATCGGAAGGACCCTGGGTGTCATCATTACTCGGATCCTCTGGCGCGATCTGCCCGACAGGCGACGTAGGGTTGAGCGTTTTAAGCGCCTCCACCATAGCGGGGCTTAATCGGGTGGGTTTGTTGCGACTATGTGCATACTCGGACGGAAGGCTTTCCTTGCTTAGGTCGCGGCGTAGAGTTGCTGCGGCTGTGGCATCCAAGCAGCGGGGCTGAACATCAAGGCTGACAGTAATATCGTCGAGTTCTGGCCTGTAGTCTTGGTTATAGGTACCGAGGAAGACAATATCGACTCCCTCTATGAATTGCTGCTGCTGCCCGTTGATCTCTCGAATTTGGGTGCCTGGCTGAGGTTTAATTCTCAGATTCTCGGCGCTAAGCGTTATTGTCATGGTGTCATCTGCACCAGGTTGAGAATTGTGGTGATAACTGAAGTCTCGGGAGGTCCCGAAGGTATCTTTACCTTCTACCCGATTAGCGGCAGTGCGATCCTCAGGCTGGTATCGCGTCATTGATTTACCAGGAACATAGAAACCTTCATAGCTTGTTCCCGCCCGAACTTCGCCGTCGACAATGCGGATATAGGGCGAGAGGAATGTTGACGCTAGTGCTCCTTTATGGCCGGTGAAGCTTATTCCACCCGGTGCCGTTTCAATATCGGCAGAGTGAATGCTGCCATCAGGATTGAGAGCTAGGCGGCTCGTGGAGGGATCGATGGGCATGCGGAACTGGAAATCCGCCGCCGATTTTAATGACCCGTTATCGGTCACATTGTCTGTGGTGCCCCAGTCGCCTTTAGCGATAGTGCCGGTAATATAGCTACGCCACGAGGTTTTGATTCCCCACGCTAATGTGCCGCCGGTAATAGACCAGCCTGGGTTCGCACAACTAATTACAGTCTCGGTGGGGGCGGAATTCGCGATTGCAAGATTGTGGCTACACAGTGCTGCGGTTATGGCGGTAGCGGTCACAATGGTCTTCATAATGGGCCCTCTCGGTCAGATCCGAAGGTAGACGGGGATATCCTACTGCAGGAGGCTAATAAATTCAGTGGCAGATGGGGTATGGCAGCGGCGCTTGGGATGCACACTGATCACACCGTTATTGTGCGTGACCTCAATGGGCCACCCGTAGATCGTGCTGAGGGTCTCAGCGGTATAGACGTCGTCCACCGACCCCATAGCCGCGATTGTACCGTTGGCTAGGCAAATAATCTTATCGCAGTAACTAGCGGCTGCGTTGAGGTCATGCAGCACCACCACCACTGCGACACCCGCCGCTCGAGCAATCGCTTGTACCAAACCTAGGACTTGTTCCTGATGCTTAATATCGAGTGCTGCAGTAGGTTCATCTAGCATGATGACAGGAGTTTGCTGCGCCAGCACCCGAGCGAGGGCAACGCGAGCACGTTCTCCTCCCGAAAGAGTAGCAATATCGCGTCCGGCGAGGTGGGATGTGTCAGTCGCACTCAATGCGGCATCAATAATGGCTTGATCGCGCGCCTCATATTCGCTTCCCTCCCACGGCCTGCGTCCCATGGCCACCACATCTCGCACTAAGAATTCGAAAGAGACGCTCACATCTTGGAGCATAACCGCGCGCCGTTGTGCAAGTTCCTTGCTGCTTGCCGACGCTGGGTCGACACCGGCGATATCCACCGTGCCTGTGCGCCGTTCAAGATCACCACAGAGAACAGCAAGCAGGGTCGACTTCCCCGCCCCATTAGGGCCAATAAGACCGGTGACATGGCCAGGTTCAGCGGTGAAGGATATATCGTTTAGAAGGGTGCGGCCGCCAAGATCGAGACTGATATGAGACGCTGAAATCAATGGAGTCCCTTTCTCATCATGCGGCGGAGCAGAATGAAGAATGTAGGGCCGCCGACAAAGGCAGTGAAAATACCGATGGGGAGATCAGCAAAAGCAATCATGGTGCGCGCTGAAACATCGGCAAAGCCGATCAGCGCTGCTCCAGCTGCAGCAGAGGTGGGGATTAAAATTTTATTCTCGGGACCTAAAATGGTGCGCAACACATGCGGAATAATGAGGCCAACAAACCCAATAAGACCTGCAAAAGCCACGGCTCCGGCGGTGAGGACAGTTGAGGCCCCGATCGCGATAATGCGCAGTGTCGCAACATTCACGCCCGTATGCCCCGCGGCGCGCTCGCCGAGCGCCAAGACATCCAGGGTGCGTCCCAAACGCAGAGCCATCACCAGGCCGAGCAAGACTATGGGCGCGACCACGATTACGTGTTTCCACTGGGAGCCATTAAGTGAACCCATTTGCCAGAAAATGATCTGCTCTCGGTTGGCGGTTGGCGCAAGATAAACCATGAAGGAAATGATGGCTCCGCAGACCGCATTGATCGCGATCCCTGTCAATATCAGGTTCACGACCTGAACTTTCCCCTGGGATCGAGCAAGTTGATAGATGACCACTGTCACGATAACAGCAGAGATAAAGGCCGCGAGCGGAACTGTGAAGGTGCCCAGGAGGTTGATATCAAAGACGATGACGAGTCCCGCGCCCACACCGGCACCCGCAGTCACCCCAATAATGGAGGGTTCGGCTAGTGGATTGGCAAAAACGGCCTGCATGAGAGTTCCCGCGACCCCTAAGGCCGCACCAACGAGAAGCCCTAGCACGATACGTGGGAGCCTAATCTCCCATATCACGTTTCCAGCAAGATTATCTTGACCAGGTCCCGCTGCCATCAGCGGTAGTACATCCTTCAACGGAATATAGAATTGGCCCAGGATAAGGGACAGTAAGGATGCGAGAATCACCAAGGCCAGCAGAATCACAGTGGTATATTGTCGCCTCGTGCGCCTGCGGGCAAAGACTTCGTGGCCGCTCTCAGCAATAAGTGGTGCAGCCTTATTATTGCTCGGGGGCATAGATCGCCTTTGCCAATCGCAGGAGAGTTTGTCCAGTTAGGGGGCCAAAGGCCAACGATTGTCCATCGGGAAGCGTGACAATACGGCGCTTTTTACCGGCGATCGTTTGTGCCACGCCAGGACGTTGCAGGAGTCCGTCAATGCCACCCGTGGACTCGAGACCACCGCTCATCATCACTATTACTTCGGGGTTAATTTTGGCTAAAGCTTCAGCGTTTGCAGGCTCCGCGTAGGACAGGTTGTACTCAGTACCAAGATCAATTCCCCCTACCCCCTCGATGAGGTCCTTGGCACCCGTGCCCTCACCCATAATGAAGAAAACACCACCGTTGCCGCGAGCATAGAGGAAGACCATTCGCATAGGCTCAGCAGGGATGAGCTCATCAATAGCGGCTTTATCTTTAGCAATTTCCGCCTCGGTGCGCCGCGCTAATTCTTCAGCTTCTTTATTAAGGCCAACGGTGGCACCGAGGGTCATAATATCTTCGGTGACAGATTCGATGGTGCGCGAGGGTTCCATCACCACCGTTGTAATCCCGGCGGCTCTAATTTGATCGATAGCATCGCGAGGCCCAATCGAATGATCCACGATGACGAGAGTGGGCTCCAGAGAAAGCACTGCCTCCACGTTAATAGTGTGGCCACCTTGAGTGACCACGGGGAGATCAGCTAAGGACTCTTCGCTAGAGGAAATGGTGCGCCCAATAATATTGTCGCCCAAACCCAATCCTCGCAAGGTCTTGGTATAAGTTCCATAGAGATCAAGTGCCACAATTCGGGAGGTATCGGTGACTTCGACATCGTAGCCATCGGCATCGGTTAATTCCACAGGAAGGTGTGGTTGCGCGGAGTCTGTGACGGGAACGATCTCATCGAAATCAGTAACCGCACTCACTCCCTCGAAACTTCGCGGATCGCTCAAGCTATGTGCCTCAGGAAGCTCCTGACGTAGAGCTGCGTTCGTGTCATAGGCACCTTGTACACCGCACCCAACCAATAGAACTGCTGCAAGGGGCCCGGCAAGGAGTGTGGAAAGACGATGCGATCGTGGGCGAGAATACTGGTCTGAAAAAATCACGTTATCTCCGTTGGTTGACTAAAAAATTTTAGGAGGCGGGGTGACTGATAACTAAGCGGGAGAGGGTGCCCCCTGCAATCACAAATGCCGAAAGCGCCATGAGTGCATACGCAGCAGGAGTAACATCCATGGGTATTCCCGTGACGTCTTGGGTGGAATTCTTGATTTTAAATCGCGACTTGCCCTCGGTGTAACCCTGCGAGTTCAATGCGGCATCTTCCTCACCAAATATCACCTCACCGAGCTGCGTACCATCTAATGGTGTTGAGGAATCAGCACTACCTGAATCGCCAGCTATTGCAGCACTCGCACGTCCCCCTTGACCCGTCGCGCAATTAGCGCCCGGCTTTAGAGTAGCGGAGAAAGTCAAGGGATCGAGATCAATACCTGGTTCGTAGAAGCCCGCGAAAGCGCGCGCTCCAGCCGCAGTCAAAGTGACACGAGCTGCGCCGTTAGCTGAACTATCACTAAGATCAAGCGAATCGAACTGTAGGTTAGCCACGACGACGCGCCCATAATTGCTGACCGTGCCCGAGGTATCAGAAGAGGTCACTGCCGCAACGAGTTGCCCGGTTGAGCCCGTAAATTGTATCTCTGGGTTGGTCAGTTGGAGATTGAGCACCCCTTGGTGGCCTGTGAATTTCACTCCCCCATTAAAAGCAATCGTACCGGTGCGCGCCTGTGGGTCAATAGCACCTGAACGACCGCTGAAGATGAACTGTCCATCCGTATAACGCACACCCGCGAGTGACCATGAGCCCTTGGCAATTGAGCCTGTGATATAGGATTGAAAGGATTTTTTAATCCCCCATCGAGCATCCGCCTGCGCGATTCCGCGAGCATCCGCTGCCTGACAAACCGCGGTATTGTACGTCATGCGCGTGGGATTTGGTGCGCTAGGATCTGACACCCCGCCTGGTGTCACGGTTGTGCCTGATGCTGTACCAGTGCGTTGATTGGTACTCGATTGGGCGGCCTGCTGATTGGGGTTGGCCGGCTGGGTGCGGTTACTATCCTCAAGGCCTGCAAATTTATGCACCGTATCTGTAAAGCGCATGGAATTACACATCAATGTGTGAATGGCCCCCATGGTGTCGTTAAACTCCGAGACCATGCCCATGACTTCACCCGCAGTACCTGAAAAATTACCGTCGATACGCCTAAGTCCGCTGGCGCAGAAATCGCCGCCGCCGGTAGTACCATTTGCTGCAAAGTCGCCTGTACTGGAGTTTTGGCAGGATCCATCCAGTTTAACTGTTCCCGAGGTCGAATCTAAGAGCGATCCCTGTTGATAGGCGTTGAGGAAGAGGGCATCTCCACCAGCGGCGAGCGTCACAGTGCCACCTAGATCAACGATCCCGGATTCGGTATTGACGGCATTATTGAGGGAAATAATAGCGATGGTGACATCATCGCCGCTGATTGGGGCGCCACGCGTAGTTTTCTCCACCTGCGTCATATCGGCTTCGTAAGATTTGTAGTCAGCAATAATTTCGGCCGTAATACCCGAGGCTTTGACTTTGATATCGCTGATCTCCATATCGAGTAAGTACTGAGAGCCGTCAGCTGCTTTATGTCCTTGAAATTTCAGCACCCCTTGCATAGGAATAATCGCCTCACTGGGGCTCTCGATCGTGGCCTTACCAGGAGTAAATACGAAGGCGCTATCAGCCCCGGTCGGGGAGCCAGTAAAGCCAATCCCCGAGCTTTGCTGCCAGCCCCCCTGAGCAATGGGGCCAACAATATATTCCCGAAAACTCTTTTTCACACCCCAGTTCATAGCACAGGTGGTTTGAGCTGCAGCTTCTGGCACCATAGCAGTTGGTGCGCTGAGGAAAAGTAGTCCCAAGAGAGCTGGGATGACGACGAGGCTTTTTGCCGTGCTCCGCACAAGGCCCTTGAAGGGACCATAATATCTGGGAGCAGTACTCACCGGATAACGAGTTGGCATCACTATCGATCTCGTTTCTCCCCACCAGGGATCGAAAAGTATGGGCATAATATGGGCAAAGATTTAGGTTGACATGAGCAAGCTAGCCTCTAGTTAAGCACATATTAAAAATGTGAATATTAGGCTACACTTAGCCCAGTGATTTGACCATTCCCGCTATCGAAGGATTGCTTTTGACTAATCGGCTCCCCTCCACGAGCGACTCCTTTCAATTTCTCTACCCCGACGTGGACCCCCAACAGCCTCTTCCCCTGAGCCTCTTTGAACGCTTCGCCTGCGCTGGTGCACTCGCCCTCTTCAGTTTCGGTTTTATCGTGGGCGATGCAATCGTGCTCGGCGTTGCGTTCTTAGCCACGCTTTTCGCGACCATTGCCCCCGCCCAACGTACGTCACGACGCATCCGCAAGGAGGCCCGCGATCGTTTTCCGCAGTTGGACTGGGCCGAAAAAAATAGTTTTATTCCCCGCAGGCTCGGATTTGTCCTTGGCATCTTCTGGGTAGTTATCGCGGGCTTAAACGCCGCCATTTATTTCCTTATCGGTGACGATCACCGCCTTGTCGGTGCAGGACTGGGTGCTGGTCTCACCTTCCTGCTGATCTGGGTGCTGCCGGGTTTCAGCCCGAGATGGACACAGTCAAAAGATAAGCCTGAACAGCATCCCACCACTGACGCCTCTCAATCGGTTGCCTCCGATGACACGATCACTATGCCCAAAGTAGGAAGTAAAAAGATATCGGCTTCAGATTAGTTCTACCACTTGAAAGATTACATGAATCCGTAGCCTCACTAGCGACATTCCCTGATCGTGGAGGGTCGGGAAAGATGGAGTATCTACAAAAATTTCCCCAATTAAAGAACCCTTATCACCGTTCACCACCCCCAATTTCACCCCCAAGTTCCCAATAGGGGGCGCACCCCCATGGAGAGACACTAGGCACGCGGCTTAATTCTTAACTACCTCTAACTACCGAGTGCGTCCACGGACGCGGACAAAAACAGCATGGCAAAGCCCAAACATCCAGTGAATACTGCATCCTTTCCGCGCGAGCGCACCGAGAGGATACCCATCACTCGAGAATCGCAGACTAATCGCAATAAGCTCAGCCACATCATGGCAGCTCCAAGAGCAAATGTGGCGCGGCGCCAGTGTTCGGTATAGGAAAGAAAACCAGACAGGAAAACCAACACCACAAAGAGAGCGATACCAATGCGCTGTAGAAGTGGAGGGACAGAGGACTTTTTCAGATTGGCATCATGGGGGTTGATGAGTAGACGATCGAGATCTTTGATCTCCGCTAGTGTGACGGGGTGTGTCGGTTTCATGGAAAAGACCTCTGATTTCTGCACCACGGCGCGTATGGCGTTATCTGCTGACACGAGCGTGCGCGCCCTCTCTCCCGTGCTGCGCAACTAACCCCAATGTATTCAAAAAGCCTAGTGATCTCAAAACCTCCAAAACCTGATATGCCTGTGTAAGAGCGCTCAGCTGTGCCTCAGAGCTGCGAGTTCGGTCGCTTCTCGACGAGGCGCTCAGGCGCTCAGGCGCTCAGGCGCCTAAGAGTAGAGCGTAGAAATCACAAAGCAGTCCGAGGGGTCAACGAATTTAAGCGATCGCCTCGTGTAGCCTTAGTTCCCCAAGAGGTGGGATTCGGCTCGTTCGACTACATTGCGCACTAAAAAGGCCCGCGTCAAAGGGCCCACGCCACCTGGATTAGGAGATACATAGCCGGCAACCTTAAGAACCCCTGGGTGGACGTCACCAACGAGGCGACCATCGACTCGAGACACTCCCACATCGAGAACGGCGGCACCGGGTGCGACCATATCGGGGGTTAACATATGCCCCACTCCAGCGGCAGCAACAATAATATCTGCGCGTAGAGTTTCCGCTTTGAGATCCACAGTCCCGGTATGACATAAGGTGACGGTGGCATTGTCTGATCGTCTGGTGAGCATCAGCCCCATGGGACGACCCACTGTTACTCCACGGCCAATGATAACGACGTGCTTTCCTTGGGTAGCTACCCCAAAGCGGCTGAGCAGGTGGAGCGCCCCGTTGGGCGTACACGGCAGCGGTGCCGGTTCGTTGAGAACTAGTTTCCCTAAGTTAATGGGATGTAGACCATCGGCGTCTTTGGCTGGGTCGATAGCCTCAAGGATGGCGTTTTCGTCGATATGTTTCGGCAGCGGTAATTGCACGATATATCCCGTACATTCGGGATCGTGGTTGAGTTCCTCGATAACTGCGAGTAAGTCTTCGTGGGAGGCATTCGCGGGCAGATCTCGGCGAATAGAGCGCACTCCTACCTCGGCGCAATCGCGGTGCTTCATTTTCACATAGGAGTGTGAGGCGGGATCATCGCCTACGAGGACGGTCCCTAAACCTGGAGTAATTCCCCGCTCCCTGAGCGCGGCCACGCGAGTTTTAAGATCGGCGAAAATTTCATCGCGGTATAGGTTACCGTCAAGTTTGAGAGCAGTCATGGGGGTAATTATTCCATGATTAGGCAGCCTTGTGGGGTGTTCGCTGTTCTAGTTTCCGGCCGCATCAAGCGGGTTGGTCTGAAATTCGGAATCCAGTTCCACCTCAGAACCGTGAAGGGCTCTGAAGGCGACGTCGGCAAGCTCCGTGCCAGCACCCGAGTAGAGGTTAACGCCCGCATCAATGCCCATCTCACGTAACTGTTGAGCACGGTAGCCATATTTCGCGATCGCCGCAGTCTTGATGGTCGAACTTTGCGCGCGCACGTGGGCTAGGGCTTCGATATTGGCACCATGATCGGGCATCGCTAGCACCAGCAGTTGTGGTTCATGGGAACTAGCGCACATGCGAGCCCATAATTCAGGGTCGGTGGCATCGCCATGGAAGACAATATACCCGTGCCGACGCAGCGCATTCACGCGTGACTCGTCGTGTTCGATCCCGGCCACGGTTAACCCATACGCCTCTGTGAGTCGCTTATAGGCACCTGCACCTACGCGTCCCATCCCTAAGATCATGGCGTCAACTCCGCCGACATCAAGGGGACGTTCGCCAGCAGCCAGCTTGGAGGGGTCTCGCTGCGGCAATATATCGACCAAGCGGTCGAATAGCACGTCCATCTTCAATTTCGCTAGGGCATTAAGGACGAAGGAGCCAGCGACTGCCACGGCCATGATCTGCACCCACGCCCCGTTGAGAAAACCTCGTTCCACGGCGAGAGCGGCAACGATCAGACCAAACTCCGAATAGTTCGCAAGCGCGCCAGCCGTCAGCAACGCAGTGCGACTCGACATTCCCACTTTGTACAGGATTATCATGAATAATCCTGCCTTGAGAGGGAGCAGTGCTAGGAGGAGACCGGCTAATAATAAACCCTCGATGGAAGGGAAACCACCCAGGCCGATAGCGATAAAGAATCCCACCAGCAGGAGTTCGCGTACGCTGGTTAAGGCGGTGAAAAGGCGCCCGGCAATGGGGTGACCGGAGATGACTAAGCCCATGACTAGGGCGCCGAAGCTTCCCGATAATCCGGCGAGTTCGAACAGAGCATAGGCACCAATAGCGGTAGTAACACCTGCGAGAACCAGTAATTCGATCCGGTAAACGCGATCAGGCAACCTACCTACCAGAGGTCTAATGACAGGTAGAGCGACGAGCACGATGGCCCACGGTTGTGGCACTTGTCCGCTCGCTAAAACGAGAAAGGCTACGGCGAAAATATCTTGGAGCACTAAAACGCCGACGGATATTTGCCCAACTCGCGAACGCGCCCGCCCCGTTTCTTCGATGATGGCCATGACAAAGACTGTTGACGAGAATGAAGAGGCCAAGCCGATTATCAAGGCACTTGTCCACCCCGAGGCGAGGAAAACCAAGAAAGGTACTGAGGACAGAACGCCAAACAGAAGTGCAAATACGGCCGTATTAGCTATAACGTGGCCGAGGGCTGTGCCCACAATTCGGATTTTCGTGAGCATTCGAATATCTAAATGCAAACCAATTGTGAATAAGAGAACGGCTACCCCAACTTCCCCCAGTTCTTCAATTCCGGGGATGTGCTCGATTCCGAGAAAGCTCATGAAGAACCCTGCTGCAAGGAATCCAACCAGTGGCGGCAAGCGGAGAGCAGCAGCGCCTAGACCGCCGATGATGGCGATAATCGCGGGAAAGAGGATTTCGGCTGGCATATATTCTTCTCTTAGTCACTAGTATATTGCGTATGTCTCTGCTTCATATCGTCTTCGATCAGCCCTGCATTCCTCCCAATACCGGCAATGCCATCAGGCTCAGCGCGGCAACTGGCGCACACCTGCATGTAGCTGGTCCTCTTGGTTTTAATTTTGAAGATAAAAACCTGCGCAGGGCAGGTTTAGATTATCACGATTTAGCAGTGCTCAGCGTTCACGAGAACCTCGCTGATGTCTTTACCTCCCTCCCCCACGGACGCGTTTTCGCCTTCAGTTCTCATGGCACCACCAATTACGCAGATATCAGCTATCAGCGTGGCGATATTTTACTCTTTGGGCCGGAACCAACGGGGCTTAGCGAGGAGGCTCTCCACCACCCCCGCATAACCGACATCGTGCGCATTCCCATGCTCGCAGGTCGACGCTCCCTCAATCTTGCCAATGCCGCTGCCATTGCCACATTCGAAGCGTGGCGTCAGTTCGGATTTGAAGGCGCAGCCGAATCCTAAAGCTGAGATTCTAGAGCTGAGATTTCAGAGCAGGGCGCCGTTATCCTATCCGGCGCTTAGGCTGTGCCTCCCCTATCGGTTCGAAACTGAGAGATAGTGGTTGAGATCTAGTTCAGCCACCTCGGCGATGAGCCCGCGCGCGTCCTGCAGACCCAACTGGCGAGCTTTGATGGTCACGGGGCCAGGAATGATAGCCATGGTCACCGATTCGATCCCAGCGAGACGTTCGAATGGTCCGTGGCTTAGCTCTAGGTGCTGGATATGTCGGCGGTGAGCCATGGCGACACTGCGCCCGATCCGCCCGCGTGTGCTGATTATAAAATCCTCGTTGAGCAGAACATACTGCCTATTCCAGTCGATAGGGGAAACAAACCGAGCTCGTTGTGGGCTGCGATAAATCTCCCACGGCCTCGACGTCTGAGGCCGTATATTATCGAGGTCATCTGCTGACGATTGTTCTTTTAGATCGGGATTTATGGTAGTACCCATGAGAGCGGCAACAACTTTCATCGCTTTTTCTTTATTGCCAATGGGGAGAACAAGCATACCGCGTTCGGCATTGCCATAACCTGCCACAGACACGCGCACCAACCACCAGTCGAGAAGCCGCCAGGTCACTGGTTGCACCATATCAACCGCGTGAGTGCGTTCAGCGTGCAGAGTTTTTCGTTCCAAGTTCAGCAGCCCATAACTGATATTGAGGGTTTCACCATCGCGCTCAACTGTGAAGCGATACGAACGATCAATGATCTGAAAGGCGTTGACTACTAAGGGAAGAAGGAAAGAGAAAATAGCGATCGTAGGTAGTGGCTGAAAAATAAAGAGAGGAATTGTGATCAGCAGTGAGATCAGCGTCGATTTGGAGAGCGCGGCTGCCGTAAGTGACATCCATACAGGTATGGGTGGCACGATAATCTCTGGGGAAAGGGTAGCTGTGTCCTGTGGTGAATTATGGGGAGAAGGTTTATCCTCAGCTCGATCTAGCTTTTCACGAGTAGGCGCTGCGGTGTGTCGGCGGGTTTGCCCGAGCAGCTGGTCTTTGAGCGCAAGCGCGTCGGCGCGCTTGAGATAAGCGATGTCAACATGGCTATTAGTCCCGCCAGCTTGTTCTAATCGCACCGCTGCCAGCCCAAAAATGCGCGCATTGATCGGTTCGAATAATTCAATCGCTTGAATCTTATCGAAGCGAGCACTCCGAACCTTTTTGCGGATAATCCCCGACCGGTAGACCACTTCGGTCCCGTGAATTTCGTAGCTAATCGCTCTCCAGCCCACATAGAGCAGAGAGCCGACGATGGCAAGAAACACCATGAGTGCGACGAGTGGTAACAGAACTGCCCGCAGGTATGCCGTATCCCAATTATTGCGCACCATATCAACGAGTTCTCCGAGACTGGAGCCGCCGGCGGTGATAGCAAAGACAGTGGTGGCAACGATGACATCGCCACTTTTAGCCACTGGGGTCAAAGGGTGGAGGCGGTGCTTGTCTATATCGCTCATAGATCGATCATCTTTTCCTTGGCAAATGTGAGCAGGCGCTCGCGCAAGGCTTCGGCGGTCTCGGCTTCTAAGCCAGGAATATAGCTCGCATCATCGCCAGCTGTGACGATATGGATAGTTTTGAGTCCGTATATGCGCTCAAGGGGGCCTTGCAGTACATCAATATATTGCACCCGGCCAAAGGGAATAATGCGTATGCTGCGAAAGAGTCGCCCACTAGCAATGATGATTTCTTCTGAGGTTTCTTGCCATCCAAGAAAGTGCACTTGGCGAGGGATCCACCAGATAAACCAGCAGGTTATAGCCAGTAATGCGAGGGGAACAGCCAGCGCCCATACCCAGTGCTCAAAGAGAAAAAACCACACCAGAGAGGCAATCAGCGCGACGATAAGCCACGGCAGGCGCGAGATATAGCGTACTTTCACTAGATTCGGATGAACAGCATGCAACGATCTCTCCATACCCAATGAGGATACACTTTCTCTCCCTGTCCGCATGCCGCTGTACTGTGCGCGGTGCCCCGTTTCTTAGTGGAAGTCGCGTGAACCAGCGCTGAGTAATTCAGCAGGGGAAAATTCCTCTAGGAGATCAGCACTAATAGAGGCAACTCGGTTTGCGTTGCGCACGATACCGCGCACGATCAGCACGGTGGCAGTACGGGCGAGGACGTGTTGTCGCTTCCAGAGCCCAGGTGTGATCACCACATTGATCAGTCCTGTCTCATCTTCCATACCGATAAATGTGACCTCCCCAGCCGTCGCGGGCTTTTGGCGGTGCGTGACGGTTCCGGCCACTCGAATACGGGTACCGTCAGGGATATTCAATAGCTCAGCGGCGGGAATGATACCCACGCTGTCCAAATACTCTCGAAAGAGCACCATGGGCTGCTTATCATGGGTGAGCCCTGTGGTGGCGATATCAGCTACCGCTAACTCAAAAGCGTTCATTCCAGGTAGACTCGGCGCCTGCAGTACCGAGAGTCCTGGCAACATATCAGGTTTTTCGGTGGCCGCTATACCTGCCTGCCACAGAGCTTGCCTGCGTTCAGTTCCAAAAATATCAAGGGCTCCTGCTTGGGCGAGGGCTTCAATATCGCTGGTTTTCACATCCGCCCGGCGCGCCACATCAGCAATTGTGCTGTAAGGGGCATGAGCGACAATATCGGAGACCTTATGGAGCCCCTTGATGGAATTTAGTCCGATCCTTATCCCCCACCCGTCCTCGGTTTTTTCGACGGTAGGCTCCGCACGCGAGGAATTTATGCATACGGGGAGAACCCTGATGCCGTGCCGACGGGCGTCGGCAAGGAGGGATTGGGGAGAATAAAAGCCCATGGGTTGGGCCCGCATGAGTCCCACACAAAATTGGGCTGGGTAGTAGTACTTAAACCAAGCAGAGAAGTAAACCAGTGAGGCGAAAGATTGCGCGTGTGATTCTGGAAAGCCGTAGGCCGCGAAAGCTACGATCTTATTCCATAATTTATCCGCTGTTTTCCCCGTAATCCCGTTGGTTTCTCGTAGGCCCGAATAGAAGCGTTTTTTTAGTGGAGACATTTTCTCTGCTGATCGACGAGAACCCATAGCGCGACGTAAGGCGTCTGCCTCGGTCCCAGTAAAGCCGGCTGCATCCACGGCTATATGCATAAGCTGTTCTTGGAACAGGGGCACGCCTAAAGTTTTGGAGAGAGATTTTTCTAGCACAGGGTGGTCGAAACTGATCTCTTCGACCCCACTACGCCGCCGCAGATATGGGTGCACGCTCCCACCTTGAATAGGGCCTGGGCGTACCAGAGCAACTTCCACGACGAGGTCGAAGAAGCAGCGCGGTTTTAATCTGGGCAGGGTATTAAGCTGGGCCCTGGATTCTACTTGGAAGACTCCTATGGCATCGCCCCGGCTGAGCATCTCGTAGATATTGGGGTCACTTAGATCGAGTTCCCACAGGTTAATCTCATCGCCTGTACTCTCTTTGACCAGGTCAATCATGTGATGCAGAGCTTCAAGCATACCAAGACCTAGAAGGTCGAATTTGACCAGCCCGGCCGACGCGCAGGCTTCTTTATCCCATTGCACGACGCTGCGACCTTTTTTGCGGGCCCATTCTATGGGCACCACGCTAGATATGGGCCGATCACAGATCACCATACCCCCAGAGTGGATGCCTAGATGGCGGGGGTGTCCGCAGAGCTGGTTGGCAAGTGTAGAAACTACCTGTGGGGGTTCGGTTATTCCTTTTGACCAGCTGTCTGAAGCCCCTGGGGCATAGCCTAAGGCGCGAGCGGCGTCGCGGATGGCCCCTTTGTGGCGGTAGCTAATAATATTAGCTACTTGCGCAGCGTTTTCACGCCCATACCGCTCATAGCAGTATTGGATAACTTCCTCCCTACGTGTGGATTCGAAATCGACATCGATATCGGGGGGACCATCGCGGTCGGGAGATAAAAACCTCTCAAAGAGCAGACCTGCGGCTACAGGCTCCACATTGGTAATACCTAGGGCAAAGCACACAGCGGAATTTGCTGCCGAGCCGCGGCCTTGGCACAAGATATTTCGCGTGCGCGCGAAATCGACGAGGTCGCTGACGATCAGAAAATATCCGGGAAATCCTAGTTGTTTAATGACGGAGAGTTCATGGGCGATTTGGGCTTCAGCTTTGTGCCTAATCTCTTTATCTCTAGTGCGATAACGCTGGGGGAAGCGCTCGTGGACCAAGGCTTCTAACCAGCTAAATTCGTCGTGCCCTTCAGGTACCTCCCATTGGGGGAGATTGGGACTAATTAAGGTGAGCTGAAAGGCGCATTCGCGCGCGATGGTACAGGCGTGATCGATATAGCGTCGGTGGTGTGGAGCTAAAACACTTTCGATATGATCACGCGGACGCAGCCACATAGCGCCCATCGCGGCGAGTTGAGGTGCAGCGCTAGAGAGTGCCTGATTACGCTCCAGCGCTTGTTTCGCTTGGGCTACTGGGGCGGCTCCGCTATGAGCCGCACATGCCCGCGTGGTCACAATGGCCGCTAATTCGCCATGGTAGCGAGTATGAAGTGCGTCTAAAAGGGCATGCGCATCGCTATCGGTCGGGCTCATACTCACCACGTATTCGAGGAGGATATTCTCCGCCCCGAAGGCTTGGTAAAGGGTTTCTATCTCTTCGGCCCATTCTGCTGACGCAAGGATATAGCAGTGGCCAGATAGCTGCGTGGCGATGGCTTGAAGATCGGGGTAATGGCAGTGGTCTTTATCCCCCGCCATCTTGGCTTGGGAAATGAGCTCGGAGAGCAACTGGTATCCGCGGGGGTTTTTACAGATCACGGAGAGGATAGCGGTATCAAGTGTTAATTCGGCACCGAAAACGGTAGCTATTCCATGCGCAGCAGCTGCTTCAGCCATGGCCACTACCCCATAAAAACCATCTCTATCCTGCAAAGATATAGCTTCTACTCCCACTGCTACGGCGGCTTCGATCATCTCTTCTGGAGTGGATGCGCCGCGTAAAAAGTTAAAGCAGCTAGCCGCGTGGAGTTCTACATGAGATCGGGGTGAATAATATTGAACAGGTGTGCTATTTTTTTCCAAGCTTTCGGATTGTAGAGCCCGCAGTTCGCACGCTTCTTTTCCTGATAAATATCGCTCTAAACGTGACCAACTGAGCGGCTTTCCGTGAAAATTTCCTGCTGGGTCCACAAGAAATATATATCATATTTTAGAACATACGTACGAATTTAAGGCGATCCCAAAACTAGACTAAGCTGTACAACCAAATCTGACTAGGATACGCTTCACGCTAGGTTAAGGAGACAGCTTGGTTCAGATCGGCTCACACTCCCCCTTTTCCCCTAAGGAATCGGGTGGGATGCCACCATCTACACATACGCTGACCTGCTTGAAGGCCAGAAACGCGGATGGGCCTCGACTATAACAAGCTGGGTGCAGCAGGCCGTTGCCTTACCTATCCCTCATAAACAAATACTTATCAACCTGAAGGTGATGTCATCATGAATATTTCTCGCATTATCACAGTCTCCACTGCCGCACTCCTAGCCGCCGGCGGTCTGACCGCCTGCTCTAATGATACTGCCACCCCAGGCGGCGAAAATAGCAGCACCACCATCCGCATCGGCACGACCGATGGCACCAAGAAGGTATGGGCCGCTTTAGAAGAGGTAGCAAAGGAAAACGATATCACCCTAGATATTGTTAATTTCTCCGATTACTCAACCCCCAACTTGGCGCTCTCCCAAGATCGGCTAGATGTTAACCTCTTCCAGCACCTGAAATTCCTCGCCGAATATAATGTGGGCAATAATGCCGATCTGGTTCCAGTGGGAGCCACGGAGATTGTTCCCCTCGCGCTTTTCTGGAAGGATCATTCTAGCCTCGATGGCATCGAGGGAGAAACTGTTATCGTCCCCAACGATCCATCGAATTTAGGCCGCGCCATTAACGTCCTCGTTCAGGCTGATCTAGTGACCTTAAAGCCAGCAGCCCAGGGCAGCTTGACCCCCACCGAAGCCGATATCATCGAAAAAGAATCCAAGGTGAAGGTAACGTCTGTGGATGCCGCACAAACTACCGCCGCATACGGCGAAGGTAGGCCAGCAATCATTAATAATTCTTTCCTCGATCGGGCCGGAATTGATCCGAAGCTCGCTATATTCCAGGATGACCCAAATGCACCTGAGGCGGAGCCTTATATCAACGCTTTCGTGGTGCGCGAATCCAAGAAGAATGACCCCACCATTTTGAAACTAGCTCAACTCTGGCATGATCCTCAGGTCTTAGCTGCTAACGCCGAGGACTCTAAGGGCACGTCCGTTCCCGTAGAGAGCACCCCTGAAGCTCTTCAGGCGATACTCCAGCGCCTAGAAGACCAGACTAAATAGTCTCGAGCTCCACATTTTCACCCCTTTTCACCTGATAATCGTTGCGCCTTCTCCCCCCCCCATGCAGGAGCCACGGTTATCACGGTTATCAGGAAGCGACGATCTCCATCGTTACTGGTTAGGGTGTGGGCTGGCATGAAGATTTTTTAACCGAAGCTATCTAAGGACATCCGTGAACGGAACACGTATTGAATTTGAAAACTTGTCTAAAGTTTTCCATTCCAAGAAAAAATCGGGGACGGATATCGTCGCCCTCGACGGGGTTTCCCTTGCTGTCGACGCCGGAGAAATCTTAGGGGTTATCGGTTATTCTGGCGCCGGTAAATCCACACTAGTGCGCATGATCAACGGACTCGATACCCCAACCTCGGGATCTTTGCGGCTCGACGGCACTGAGATTGTGGGTATGCCCGAACGGGAACTGCGGAAACTGCGCCGCAATATCGGCATGATTTTCCAACAGTTCAATCTGATGAAGTCCCGCACTGCCGCTGGCAATATCGAGTACCCCCTCAAACTAGCGGGGGTTGATAAGAAAACTCGCACATCTAGGGTGCAGGAACTTCTCGACTTCGTGGGCTTGAGCGATCGGGGGCATAACTATCCCGAACAGCTTTCTGGCGGGCAAAAGCAGCGTGTGGGTATTGCCCGTGCACTTGCCACCGATCCAGCTCTCTTGCTTGCCGACGAAGCCACCTCCGCACTCGACCCTGAGACCACTCAAGAAGTTCTCAACCTCTTGCGTAAGGTCAATCGCGAACTGGGTATTACCATCGTGGTGATCACCCACGAAATGGATGTCATCCGCTCCATAGCCGATAAAGTCGCTGTGATGGAAAATGGCCGTGTGGTGGAATATGGCTCTACCTACGAGATTTTCTCCCACCCGCACACCGATGTGGCCAAGCGCTTCGTGGCCACGAGTCTGCGCAATACCCCCGATACCATTGAAGCAGATGAGCTGCTCTACCACCCAGGTCGCTTTTTCACGATCACATTATCGGAGAATTCCGGGTTTTTCACTGCTTCCGCCCAAGCGCGCTCCCGAGGGGTAGGTATTGGCATCGTCCACGGCGGCGTGACCACCTTGCAGCATAAATCTTTCGGCAAAATAACCGTGCGCCTTACCGGTGACGACGCTGCTATTGACGATTTTTATCAGCATCTCACCCACACCACCGAGATTGAGGAGATCATCAGATGACCACCACTGTCGTAGCAGCCGAATGGTCGCGCCTAAGTGGAACCTTCACTACTGCTATTGCTGATACCCTCGTCATGGTCTTGCTAACCCTGGCCATTGGCGGAACCTTGGGTCTAGCCCTAGGGGTCTTGCTCTATACCAGCCGCGAGGGTGGGATCCTCCACAATAAATTCCTCTTCGGCGCCTTAAATACCCTCGTCAATTTTGTTCGCCCCATTCCGTTTATCATTTTGCTATCTGCTTTAGGGCCACTGACAGTGATCGTGATGGGCACTCAAATTGGGCGTAATGCTGCTATCTTCGGTATGTCTATCGCCGCCACATTCGGCGTTGCGCGCATTGTGGAACAAAACTTGATCAGTATTGATCCAGGCGTTATTGAGGCAGCACGCGCCATGGGCGCTACACCGTGGCAGATTATCACCCAGGTTATTATCCCCGAGGCTCTCGGGCCCTTAATCCTCGGCTATACCTTCATCTTTATTGCTATCGTGGATATGTCTGCGATGGCCGGCTATATCGGCGGCGGGGGCTTGGGCGACTTCGCTATTGTCTATGGCTATCGCGCTTACGATTTTAAGGTGATGTATATAGCGGTCTTTACCATAATTATCTTGGTTCAAATCGCTCAGCTGCTGGGCAATTGGCTGTCGAAGAAAGTGATGCGCCGCTAAAGGCTCGCAGGAAAACCTCCACAGCACTACCCCTATTGAGATAACGGGGGTAGTGCTATTTTATACTCCTAAAGGCGTTGTCTCACCTCAGTAGCCACCCAAATGTCCACGGATTTTGGTGGTTTTGTGCAGGAAATATGCGCATTGTCGACTGTGCGCGCTATAAGTTCACTATCAAAGACACGACCGTCGGCAAGCGTTACCATGGTGTCCACTACCCCCGTTGCCCCAATAGGGAGCGATTCACCTTGGGCGGCCAGATGATTCCGCACCGCCAATTCTGCAACCTGCCCCCGCTTATCCCACAGCCCGCGCCCACGATTACCCTGCAAATAGAGCCGACCCGCTTGAGCTTCCATATAGATGCGTAGAGCATCCTCCTCATCGAAGCGGCCGTAGAAATAACCCCACGGAAAGAGGATCAGACTCGGAGCAAAACGATGCCCGCCGGTGTGACTGCACTCCCAAATATGCCCTTGCGGAAATCGTTCGTAAAGATGGCGCGCTATCGGACGGCCCTTAATCGCACAGCACCGATCCCGTTTGGCGTGCGCGCATACCAAGACCACCGGTTCCGCTACCACCGTGGTGCGACCGCCATTGTGCCCGGGCCCAGAAAAATCGAAATCGAGGAGGTCGCTGATCTGATTGATTTGAGCCATCTCTACGATGCCCGCTGCAACATAGACGATATATATGCGGAATCCACCGTCAGAGTTCACTTGGTGCCCAGCGCGCCCCGGCCGGCGTATGAGCAACACCTGGGGTAATTGGGTGAGGACCTCAGTATCGGCGGCGTTAAAGGTATTGCCATCGAGGATATCTTTACTCCAGCTACCAGGCTTTTCGACGAGGATATAGGTGTGTGCATTCTTCGCGGTGCCTGCTAGCGGCTCGAGGTGGGAATCAGAACACAACGATTGGAGAGGTGGGGGTATAGTAGCGGAAATTTTTTCTCTCAGCTCCATTCGCACAGGGATTAGAAAAAGTAATAGTTCGATGAGCGCTGCTGCCAGACAATGCTGTGAGATTTAGCCTACCCTTTGGTCGAGAGGTGGGTACAGCATCCTATCAAGGAATTTTAGTAAACCTCGTAGAGGGTTAGGTTGCAAGCATTTAAATAAATACAACTGTCATGAGGTTAGGGCGATAATCTCCGAATAAGCCTCCTCCCAATGCCTTGGGGAAGGTTCCTGCCCCGCTGGGGCTAGGCTTCGCGCCATCTCCTCTACCTGGTCGTTGAGTTCTCGGTGCCGCTTTGTTACTTCCGCGTATGTCGGTTCCGCTTGGTTGAGTGTCTCCAGCACGCTGCTCACTGTGCTGCGTAGAATTTCTGGCTTGCGATACATTATTGCGCTCCTTCTCTTGCTTCTGATAGAGCCGATTCAATTCCTCGAAAAGATCTAATTGATCGTTATTCTCATTCTTTTTTCGCGCCATGCCGCTTTCCACTACCAGAGCGGAAAATTTTTCTGGCCTGATATTAACCGACTAACGGCATAGATGTACTGCAATTTTGGATAAGGCCAACAGATTGACCCCTCCTGGTAGCTTAGTAGCACCTAAGAGAGTTGAGAGAGGGGCGCATTTTCACCACGCGCAACCCTCAAAAATCACCACACCAAGGTCACTCCCCTCGATGCGGCAAAGAAGCTTTGCAGAAACAACTACAGATGGGTTCTAGTTACCGTGGAGAACCAATCGACCAGATAGTGGGCGCGCAAGTTCGACAACGGTTGACGCGCTTGTTCCTACAAGAGAACATTGTTCAGGAGCATCAGGAAGTGAACCTTCAAACAAAGAAATGGTTACGGCTGTCCGAGATTCGGTTACTTCCGATCGAATTCCGTAACAACTTGGAGTTCCAATATTGAAAAAGACTCGTACTTTTTCCCCACCACCAATGACTTCATGAGAGTTCCAGCGTAGTGGAGTTTCGTTTTCCAAACCTTTCCGAGAATCCCAATCCCATACTTGACGAGAACCCGTATCACTTGACAGGTTGGGGTTCGTAGCAGAACCTATCCCTAACCCAATTCCCACAACGCTAAGAAGAGTCAGAACTACCCCAATAACAGTTGCAATATCAGCAGGAGCCATACTCACGATATGTTTAACACTATTTTCAGACACTTCAACTTCCTTTCGGAGAAGGCAGTTTAAGTTAGGTCAACCTAATAATATGGGGTCAGTAAATAATGTAACCGATGTAGAAAAATAATCTATAGCATTTTTACTACCGTGCCCCCGTGGGGATTGTTTTTAAAGGGGTAGATCGTGCTACATGTCCGCAAACCCCATCTATCGGGCACACAGCACAAGCGAGAAGGTCAGCAGAGAAAACAACGCACTACGCACCCCGACTTGGCCGCATGCCTAGACAAAAAGCCCCTTTGCAGGAATTAACCACTCAAGGGAGCTCGACGAAAACACCTACTGGTGCTTGAGTGACGCTTAACCTCGTGCACGCGCACCTGGGTGCCGTCCTAAAAGTCGTACACCGTAGACCGGTGTCCAATATCAACGACAACAATCCCCACGGTATCTTCCACAATATCTGCAACAATACGGCAGTCACCTACACGCCAACGCCGCGACCCCCGCTTATTGGCCGTCAGGGCTTTCCCCCGATCGTGTGGATTATCCAACTGCGCAATCTCACGCAAGAACAAAACCCGTAGCTGCACTGGTCAGTCAAACTTCTTAAAATCCTTCGCTGCACGAGAAGAAAACTCAATCGCCCATGCCGCACTCAAGCTCCAGCTGCTCCCGCGAAATTATCTTTTGTTGGCTGCTGCGAGTTTCTGCCGTTGGGCCTGGTCATGGTCGCCCTCGGGGTCGGTCTCTCGACATTCTGCAGTCTTCTATCCACCTTTACGTCCCGTAGTGCCTAACGTCTTAGGCTCACTGCTACTGGCTTTCGCAGTCGTGCCCTGGGACGCGTAGACGGGGCTTGTGGACTGGGTGACGTAGCCCCGCACCCGCCTAGCCATCGTCAAACGATTAGACATCGACGGCATGCCCTCAGATCGCCCCGCCCCACCATGGGACTAAGCAGCCTTATAGGATTGTTCGTACGCGTCGATAATAGGCACATCTTTTAAGCGCTGCCCCGTCTGCCGTGGCCAATGCCCAGTCTTAAGCGCATGCCTAAAAGCGGTTTCATCCCTGACTGCGGTACCGGGCTGGTCTATGTCTATGTCTATGTCTATGTCTATGACCATAACTGACGCATATTTTTTAGTGCTCAATACGGCGTACTCGCAGTGCGCAAAGGCTGCGAAGTTTATGCGGTGATAGCGGGCTTCTGGCTAATCGCCCCCGTCTTCGGATCTGTGAGGTGATTATTTTCCTGAGAAAAGCCCCGATCTACTGACCCGTGGAGAACTTCCGCTCCTCTATGCGCTGCGAGCGCGCCCCTTTTTTAGGGTGCTAGCGGGGGTATCGTTAATCCCAGCGCACCTGGCACTCGGTAACTGTTGCAATTTGACAACAATTTAGTGTTTTAAGCTTTTATAATTCCCTTTATTTGGTGCGGTAGTTACAGTTGAGGTTATGAGTAGACCTACGTTGATGCGCACCCTCGTGGCCACAGGCGCGGCAAGCCTAGTAGCTTGTACCAGCGCTTGCGCCCCGCAATCTCCTACCGAGTCCACTGCAGATTTCACCTCGGCCGCTCAAACTGGCACAGCTTTCTCCTCCCCTGCTGCCTCTTCAAGTGCCAGTGCTGGAATCACACCCCTCGGTGAGGCATCTAAAGAAATGCGCACTCAACGCCCTTCGGTCCCCTCCCTACTAGTGCCTCAAGAAGTTCGCATTGGTAGCCACAAGGGATTCGATCGAGTTGTTATCGAATTCGCAGGCACGGGGAAACCTGGTTGGTATATCGACTATGTGGATACTCCCACCCAGCAGGCCTCTGGTCTAGTCGTTGATATTCCAGGTGATAGCTTCCTCAACGTTAATATCGACGGCCTTGTTCTCCCCTTCGAGGTAGGACTCGATTCCGATGCTGTCACCGATCTAGTCAAGGGCCCAGGCCCTATCGTCACCGCGGTAAAACCTTCGGGCACTTTCGAAGGTCGTGGGCAATTTGTCATTGGACTCAACGGTTCTCCAGCCCCCTATTCGGTTGAGGTGCTCGACAACCCCGTGCGCGTGGTTATTGATATCCGTAAACAGTAAGCGTCAATCGTAAGTAGCTTCGACCCGCCACACCCCCGCAACCCACAGCAATAACCATGCCTGTGGGTTGTTGTGCATATCCTCCCCCACTACCTGAAGACGCGCGCCCGAGGCTTCTTGCGCCCACCACTGCCCCAAAAAGGGCCATGGACCAGCCCAATAATGCAAAGAAAATACTTTCTTTCCCCACCGCATCGTGACAGGAGGGGCTGAGAGCATCTGGTCCTTGTCTAGTTCAACCGGCATACCGGCACCGTCAAGAAGCTGGCACCGCGCCGCTGGGTGGAGCACGCGCGCTGGCAAAGGAGCAGGGATGGCATCGCGCCACGATTGTTGATCGATATTCACCGGATCTTCACCATAGGGGGTGAAAATAACACGCTCGGTTACCCCTATTCCCCCAATGAGTGTGGGCTGAACTACGCGATCCACCCCAAGGGTCGATTGCACGCGGCTAATAACCCGCTGACTCTGGTATTCATCGGCCTCATTGCCTAATAAGGTTCGCGGGGCAGGAACTCGGCACTCTACGGGGTCAATGATGATCTCGGTAATACCTAACGCATCATCGTCTTCTCCCTCGGGTGCGTGTGCCGTAATCCATCCAGCAAGTTGCCAGCGCATCCGATCGGCTATCGCTTGTTCGGTCAGTGCTTCGCGCGTCCTCCATATCCGTTCCAGCTGCGTATGACCAATAGTGGCGGTTATTTTGAGACGGACGCATTCATAACCATGCATGCGGAGGGTATCGATAATATTCGCTGCTAGAAAGCGCGCGACAAAGGCCGCGGTATCCACTCGATTGATGGCTTCTTCTGGCCGGTATTCAAGGGCCATATCACTAACTGGACTATCGGGAGCGATCAACCTTTTCTCTGCTGCACACGCAATGCGGTGACAGCGCATCCCCATATGCCCAAAGCGGGTATGAACCGCTGTCCTATCAAGGGCTGCTAGATCGCCGAAGGTTTGCACCCCCATGCTCATGAAAGTAGACACTGTGTGCGCATCGCAGTCGAGGCTCGGCTCGATAGTGAGCAGCGATAACGGATGCGGAGCCAAAAATTCTTGGGAGCATCCCTGCTCGACGGTTTTCCCATAGCGAGCGGCGATCGTAGCGGTAGGGATATCATCTGCAATACCTGCTACGCAGTCAACGCCTTGCCGTGCACTAGCTGCGAGAGCTTTCTCTGTGGCTTTCGCTTCGCTGCCATAAAAGCGGGCGATAGCGTGGGCATTCATTACCACAAGTCCAGGCCGTAATACTTCAACGCTCGCTGCTATTTCATCGAGTGAGGTGGTGATATCAGCAAAAGTTCGCCCCTCTCGCTCCGCATCACCTGCAATAATGGCTGCTTCGGGCACTAGGGCCTGAGCCGCTCGTAGTCGCATCCCTCGCTTCACTCCACGAGCACGAGCGTGGGTATTGCACACTGTCACGCTGTGCTGCTGCGAAATAATGACCGGTTGCATATGCGTGGCCAAGCCACTGATCACTGCTGCTTGCACCGGCCAGTCTGGGAACCATAAAGCTAGAGTGCGCATTAAACGGCATATAGGTGAGGACGGTGGCCGATAGTAATCCGCTTTTCTCTTGCTATTCCCTTCACCGTAGTGGTTACCTGCATATCAATGCTTTTAATACGGCCTGTACCGTATCCAATTCCCCGAAAACCCGTAATCTGGGCGCGAATATCCATCCATGATGTAGGGATATGCGTTCCCAGTACAATAACGGCTGCTTTTCCGTGGCGCACCTTCGCAAGGAAGGGACGCGCTCGACTGGGCGTGAGGGTTGCTTGCTCACTGTTGATAAAGATGGCATCAAGCCCTTCGGCTAAAATGGCGGCGGCTTCCCATATCTGCGCGCCGGGTTCTGGGACGGCAATAATACGATCGAGCTGTCCACCGCTTTCAGATATCCCCGCATAACTTAATTCTGGCCACCCTAGCACTGCACTGAAGAGTCCGGCGCTACTGATATGGGCGAGCATTTCCACAGCAAGCAGTGCTGGTGAATCCATGAGTGCAACGGCTCGCCGTTTTAAACCTCCATGGGGGAAAATATCACGTAAATCAGCACCCAAGGCCACAATCTCCTGCTCGGTATAGGAGTGCTGCTCTGCTTGGGAATGCTCACTGTGCTGGTGGTGATCGGGCTCTAAAACTGGGGCGATCTGAGCCATTTGTGCCCGCAAAGCGGCGATGCGCAGCTCCTTGCTCGGAGCTGCATCACCTTCCACTTTTCGAACACTTGTTTGATTCACATCTTTTATCTAAATACCTTCACTCCGTCTTGTCAAACCCCCACGAAAGCACAGAGCACCCTAGAAAACATCATCTAAGCTGGCTATTTATCTAAAATATGAGAAAAATAAGAGGAAGAAGGGGGTAGTTGCGTCACCATCTACGATCGCTGCTACTAGTCGAGGTGCCGCGACTGCGCCCAGCGCGTTAAGGCATAGCGATTCGACTGCTGGGTCTTGCGCAAAATATTCGACGCATGCGTTTCCACGGTCTTGACCGAAATAAACAGTTCGCGCGCAATTTCCTTATAGGTATAGCCGCGGGCTAAAAAGCGCAGTACCTCTAATTCACGTCTGGTGAGGGCATCGACTACTGGGTCGTTTTTGATAATCTCTCGGATCTCATAAGCAGTATTCTCCCCCGCCAATTTTTCGATGGCGGCATCATATTCGGGGGAATCAATGACCCCGGAACCACTGTGGGCATCGGGGGATACGAAAGCATCTAAGACGAAACCTGCGAGCCTCGGACTAAAGACTGCATCACCGTCATTAACTCGCCGCATCGCGTCGACAAGGTGGGGCCCATCAATTGATTTCGTCACATAACCGCGCGCCCCCGCCCGGATGATCGCAATCACATCCTCGGCGGCATCAGAGACGCTTAAGGCCAAGAACCGCGGAGCGGGATCCATCTCTTTGGCAGCGTGAATAACCGCTACCCCACCCCCATCGGGCATATGAACATCAAGAAGAACAACATCGGGAGTAGTCAGACGGATACCCTCAATGGCATCTGGCACTTTTCCTGCCTCGCCCACAATCTGGACGTGATCACCGATTTCAGCGCGCACCCCGGCGCGGAAAACGGAATGGTCGTCGACAAGAAAAACTTTCATATTTATTATTATCCCTTAAAACTCACCGTCCTTATACCCGGTCGCTATATCGGGTAGATAATCTCCACCTCAGTACCCGTATCCCCCTCCTGTTGCGAGCGAATATTCACCTTCCCACCAGCACGCTCAACCCGGCCACAGATGGAATCGCGAATCCCATGGCGATCCGCTGGAATGTGCTGTGGGTCGAACCCGGGGCCGCGATCGCGGATATAGATATGGATATCATCAAAATTCTCGCAGTAGACATCAATCTCAGAATCGGGAGCATATTTAGCGGCATTGACCATCGCCTCCCGCGCGGCGAGTACCAGTGCTTGCACATTCGGTTCGAGCAACTGATCGTGGCCTACGGTTACTGGCGCGATGCGTACCGCATGGATATCTTCCACCTCCCCGCAGGCACGCTCAATCGCAGTAAATAGAGTGGTATCGGTTTCCGGTTCGAATAACCAGCGCCGTAATTGCCGTTCCTGACCACGTGCCAACCGTATGACCTCGGCCGGAGATTCTGCGTGTTTTTGGATCAATGCGAGGGTTTGTAGCACCGAATCGTGCAGCCTGGCCGCTATCTCGGCGCGCTCAGCACTCAGTATTTTCTCCTCCCGCTCCGCACTCATACGCTGCCATATTCGCACTCCTATTGGGACCATCAAGGCTGCCACCCCTGCGAGTGTTAAGAGCACTGTGCCAATTGCGGTGGGAAAAGTTGGTTCGACGCGCCAGCGTACTGCCCCGATGACCACTCCAGCCAGGATCATGCTGGTGCCGACGACCATGAGAACTAGCGTTATGATCGATTTACCTCGGTCCAGAGCGAACCATGTGATGACGGCGCCGCCTGCAATAAATACTAAAAAGCCAATAGAGCGCGCGCTGTGGATATCTACTAGCGCGCCTAGGACTGTAATCCCCACCAAGCCCCAGGACACCGGAGCTCGAAAACGATCAGGTGGCGGGGGAAGACCTCTGCGCGATTCGGTAGCGATCCACATCAAGATATAAAAAAGCGTGCCGACGTTCACCAGCAGCGACGCTCCGGCAAAACCTAAGCGCACCCATGCCACATTGACTCCGAAGTAGGTGGCTATTCCGCTACATACTCCGCCAATCATCCCACTATCGCGATGCCGATAGAACGTGGGGATAGACATATGTGGTGTAGCCATATTTTTATACTGGCACGTCTATATCTCTCTACGCCATCGGGGTTCTCCCCTATCTTTATTAACCTTTATAGATGCAGGGTTATCGCAAGAGGTGATCTTTAAAAAATCAGGGATGATCCCGATAGACTTTCCCGCTCCCCTGAGCGAATAATGATGGTATGGAATTTTCTCCTTCACATCATTCTTTCTCCGCGTCACCTCAATCTGCCGCGGACAAAGCTCACGAGAATATTCTGCACCACCTGTGTGACAAGAAGCAGTGGGCCGCGTATTGGGCCACCCGCCCCACAATTGCGCACCCGTCCTCAAGCCCTCTCTTAGGGGTATGCGAAGCACTAGGGCGACGCTATCTCATCGATCCCAATGTCGTACGTTTAGCCTTTGTAGCGGCCTGCCTTGGGCATCATAGCACTGGGCTGATTATCTACCTTGCGTGTGCGCTGTGTTTTCCCCGCGGTGGCACTGAGCACGGCGAGGGCCCTATAGATTTAGGCTCAATGAATTCTCTTAGTCGTCCATCGCGCGCGTGGTGGTGGCCTTTAGTGGCGGTGGGACTGGTAATACTGATCTCTGATTCCCCTAACGCTCTTAGCAGCGTTGCGGGCATCTTTATTACCCTTGCTTTTCTCCTTATTACTTTTGCCCGATATTCCACCTATCCTCTACCACCTGTGAGCACACCACCTCCTATGGATTTTTATGCAGACCGCCCCTATGACCCCACCCATACCGGTAGGTGGAGCCCCGATCCTTTAGGCTCGCAGTGGTATCCCCTCGACGACTCGGCACTTAATTACTCGGTTTCTGATCCCCTCATTACCACTCCCCACCGTCCCGAGCGCAGCGCTTGGCCCATAATCATCCTCGGAATTATCGGGCTCATTATTGTGCAATCAGTGGCGGTATTCGGCGCCTCGCCCTCGTCAGATATGAATATTGGCTCGATTGACGCTGAGATAAAAACCTATGAAGATTTACAGGAGAGTTATTCCACTCACGTAGGCAGTATCGAGCTCGATTTACGCTCTCTTCCTCCTCTCGACCGTGACCGTAACCTAGATTTAAGCACCTCGACAGGAACAATCGAGGTTCTCATCCCCCGCGGTATGAATACCTCAATTTCCTGTTCGGTTAATATTGGGACCTTTCAGTGTCCTGGGTCATCGCAGGTTGAAGGACAGGATAAAGGACCAACCCTTTTTCTTACTGCCACCACCAATATCGGGGAAATCACCATTACCCGCGCTTAAATCTCTGTCACGATAACGCAACGCCACTGAGCTTTTTCGCTTTACTGCGAAAAGTTCAGTGGCGTTGGTGTATGTACTTTTACTCCCACTCAATAGTTCCAGGGGGCTTGGACGTACAATCGAGCACCACGCGGTTGACGTCCGGAACTTCATTGGTAATCCGGGTGGAAATCTTCTCCACAACGTCATAAGGCAATCGCGTCCAGTCTGCTGTCATGGCATCCTCAGAGGATACTGGGCGCAGCACAATGGGGTGGCCGTAGGTGCGACCGTCACCTTGGACGCCGACAGAGCGGACGTCAG
Organism: Corynebacterium sp. ES2715-CONJ3; assembly: GCF_024814365.1. Classification (NCBI taxonomy): domain Bacteria; kingdom Bacillati; phylum Actinomycetota; class Actinomycetes; order Mycobacteriales; family Corynebacteriaceae; genus Corynebacterium; species Corynebacterium sp. ES2715-CONJ3. The sequence continues at coordinate 235,622 of NZ_JANUXS010000002.1, read as the reverse complement.
CGAGCAGCACCACGGGGCACTGCCAGATATCAGCATCCAGTCCGGCAGCGCTGAGCTCAGTGCGCACGATCAGATCGGCGGCGCGCAGGATCTCCAAACGTTCCTCGGTGACTTCGCCGATAATGCGGATACCTAATCCAGGGCCTGGGAAGGGCTGCCTATTGACGATCTCTTCAGGCAAACCTAATTCGCGGCCCACTGCGCGCACTTCATCCTTAAAGAGCAGACGCAACGGCTCCACGAGGGAGAATTCAAGATCTTCAGGTAGCCCGCCCACATTGTGGTGGCTCTTGATATTTGCGGTACCAGAACCACCGCCAGATTCGACAACGTCAGGATACAGGGTGCCCTGCACGAGGAAATCTACTGCCGAGCCTTTCGGGGCATCAGCAAGCACATGGCTGACGGCGCGCTCGAATGAGCGAATAAATTCATTGCCGATGGCTTTGCGTTTGGCCTCTGGATCGGTGAGCCCGCTGAGCTTGTGGAGGAAGGCCTCGCGCTCATCAGCGGTCACAAGTGTCGCGCCCGTGGCTGCCACGAAATCTGTTTCTACTTGTTCGCGTTCACCTGCGCGCAACAGACCATGATCAACAAATACGCAAGTCAAACGATCGCCAATGGCGCGCTGCACGAGGGCTGCAGCCACCGCGGAATCAACGCCTCCAGAAAGCCCACAGATAGCGCGACCATATTCGCCGATTTGAGCGCGAACACCCGCTATCAGCTCCTCCGCGATATTGGCTGGGGTCCAGTTCTGCTCCAACCCAGCGATCTCAGTCAAAAATCGCACAAGGACTTCTTGCCCATGGGGTGAGTGCATCACCTCGGGGTGATACTGCACCCCGGCCATGCGCTTTGCCTGACATTCAAACGCTGCCACGGGAGCACCGGCCGAATGGGCCGTGACCTCGAATCCCTCGGGAGCGTGGGAGACCGCGTCGCCATGGGACATCCACACCGTGTGTATGCGATCGAGTCCGGCATGTAAAACCCCAGATTCCACGGTGATATCGGTACGGCCATATTCCCGATTACCGGTATTTTCTACCACACCCCCGAGGGCATGGGTCATGGCTTGAAATCCGTAGCAGATCCCGAAGACCGGGATCCCTAATTCCATCAATGCGGGGTCGAGTTTCGGCGCCCCGTCAGCGTACACGGAACTAGGCCCACCAGAGAGCACGAGAGCTGCTGGTTTCTTGGCCTTAATCTCGTCGAGGGTGGCGGTATGGGCGATAACTTCGGAATAAATATTGGCTTCTCGCACACGCCGAGCGATCAGCTGCGCGTATTGGGCCCCGAAATCGATCACGAGAACCGGATGATGCTGTGCTTGGGTTTGATTGCTCACGGTTTCACAGTCTAGCGGTTTCCCCTTCAAGATAAAGAATAAAAGGCGATCCCTTAAGCGCACGAATAGCCTCACTATGGAGGAACCGCTATAGCGTGTGGTCTACTTCCTGCGGATTCGACCACGCCCCGGCAAGAGTCGCCCGCAGTGTTTGGATAGCAGGGTAGGCTTCGCGCCCTTCGCGTACTGCTGTGAAAATCACTCGCTGCGGATGACCAGGCAGTGCCTTTAATAGGATATTTGCGGGATAATTATGCAGGACCAGTGACGGTAGAATAGCCACCCCCACCCCTTGTGCGACCAGGTTAAGCTGCAGGAGAGGATCAGGGGACTCTAGAAGGGCGGTGGGCATAAAGCCATGGTTGAGGCAGAAATTGCGCTCCCAGTATCCGGCCACCGAGGATTGAGGATTGAGCAGAAAAGGCACCGGGGCTAATTCTTTGAAATCGCGCACATGCGCGCATCGTTTCGCCCACGGCCCGTGCGTGGGGCACGCAAGGACCATATCTTCGTGGTAGAGATCTTCGCGGTGCATACCGGGCGTGTCTAGGGCTGGCATAAATGGAAGCTCTTCGCCGATGATGACATCGACGTGGGCGCTCAGTAGCTGCGCGATGGCGGCATCGACTTCGTATTGGTGGAATTCCAGTTTGAGGTCAGGGTGTTGGACTGCCATGTCGGTGACAATGGAGGAAATCAGTCCTACCAGGGCTGATTGAAAGCTCGCTATTTTTAGATGCCCCCGGATATCGCGTTGATCTTTTAGGGCCGCGGCTGCTTCATCAGCAAGGGTCAGCATGCGGTGACCATAATCTGCGAGGATTTCTCCACGATCGGTTAGGCGAACTCGCCGTCCCGATTTTTCGATGAGAGTATAACCAACTTCTTTTTCCAGCTGTTTGAGCTGCTGGGACACCGCAGAATGTGTGAGCAGGAGAATCTCTGCGACCTCGCTCATGGTCCCTAGTCGGCGTAATTCCACAAGCATGCGCAATCGGTACAAATTAGATGCAATACCGCGTCGAATACGCATGGGCGGACTCCTTGTGGGTTTTATGAGGCGGATTGGAACTATAATTCTGGGCGGGAATATATAGTTTCGCTCGTACGCGCGGTCGGGTTTTCTGGGTAATTCTCAGGAAAATCCTGGACAATATAAAAGGAACTCTAACATATCTACTCAAAAAACCGTTGCTAGACTAAACCTTTTGCTATCAGCAACAATATTCCTATGAACGTTCTCCCGCGCCTCCACATCATGGCCCCAGCCGCTCGGCGCCCGCGCCTTAGGCCGCTCTCGCTATCTGGAGCGTGGATCGGGATCACTTTTGTGATCCTTGCGATTATCTCCCTGCAACTCGGTTCCGCATTAGCCACCCAACTCTTTAGCGTTGCTGGCACCTGGGGCACCGCTTTTTACCGCCTCGGCATCGCAGGTACCCTACTTTTGGCAATAACGCGACCAAAAATTCTTAAGTGGAATCGCACCCAGTGGACCCACGTCATCGCCCTCGGAATCGCCCTCAGTTTAATGAATGGATTTTTCTATTCGGGTCTAGCCCGTATTCCCCTTGGCACCGCCGTGACTATAGAGTTTCTCGGACCACTCAGCCTCGCTGCTCTCCTCTCCCGGCGCGCCAAAGATTTTCTTTGGGTGGGTCTTGCCGTTGTAGGTATTGGAATTTTCGGCCTGGAATCCTTCTTTTCCTCCGCCTCCCTCGACGGCCTAGGCCTCGTTTTTATCCTTCTCGCCGCATTCTTTTGGGCGCTTTATATTGTGGCTAGCGCAAAAGTAGGTCAGCATATTAACGGCACTGGCGGTCTTGCGGTCGCTCTTATCATCGGTGCGATCCCTGCCGCACCCCAAGGCTTAGCCAATATTTCAACGGTTGTATCTGAGCCAGTCTTTATTGGCTATGCAATTGCCACCGCTCTCTTGGCTTCTCTTATTCCCTATTCTTTAGAATTCATTGCACTGCGCTCGATCCCATCAGCAACCTTCGGGGTGCTGATGTCCTTAGAACCAGTTGTCGCTGCAATCATGGGATGGCTCTTGCTCAAACAGAATATTAGCGCACTCGGCCTCATCGCCATTGCATGCGTTATCACCGCCTCCATAGGAGCGACCCGAACGACCAAAAAGCCGCGCGTCGTCGACGATCAACCCGAAGAACCTATCCATGCTAGGAAAACACCAGCATAAAAGCTCACTCGGGCACTCTACGGTCGTAGAAAAAGCGCCGCCCCTTTTTCTCTAGGTCTTTAGGGCGGCGCTAAGATCGTTTCAATCTCTTCGATATTTTTTTCGCATGGGCTGCTCTTAGACAGCGAGTTCTACCTTCTGGAAACTCTTCAAATCGGCGTAGCCGCATTTCGCCATAGCTCGCTTAAGTCCCCCGACAAGATTTTGCGTGCCCAGTACATCCGTTGTGGGTCCTTGCAAAATCTGCTCCAAACTTGGCCGATCAGCGCCCTCTAAAGGCATGGGCAATTCAATAATCCCGCGCGGGAAACGAGGATGAGCTGCCACTGAAGGCCAGAAGAAGCCGTGACCTGCTGCCTCTTGGGCGGGGGCCAATAACGATCCCAGCATGACGGCATCGGCCCCACAGGCGATCGCGGTGACCATCGTACCCGAGGAATAAATATCCCCCGCGGCAATAATATGGACATACCGGCCACCAGTCTCATCAAGATAGTCGCGCCGGGCCGCAGCCACATCAGCAATAGCGGTGGCCATCGGTGGCTGGATACCTAAGGATTCCCAGTTCGTCGTTACCCCTGAACCCACGATCACACCGACGGCCCCAGTGCGCATCAGGTGTAAGGCAGTGGAATACTCAGATACTCCACCCACGATCACAGGAATATCGAGCGAGGAAATAAATTCCTTCAAATTTAACGGTTCCCCGCCACGGGCCACATGTTCAGCGGAGATGATCGTACCTTGGATAAAAAGCAGATCCGCACCAGCCTCAATAATGGTGGGGGCCAGCTCCCGAGCATGTTGCGGAGAAACCCGCACTGCCACAGTGGCACCAGCATCGCGAATTTCCTTGATGCGCTGACTCAATAATTCTTCGCGAAGGGGAGCCTGATGGAGCTTTTGCAACACCGATACAGAGGTGCCACATCCGAAGCCTTCTTCGGCTTCAGCGGCTGCAATGAGCTCGCCTAGTACCGCGTCGATGTCTTCGTGTCGGCCTAATATTCCCTCCGCATTGATAACTCCCATACCGCCGAGGCGATCGAGTTCAATAGCAAATTCAGGGCTCGCGAGCGCATCGGTAGGCTGGTTGATAATCGGCACATCAAAGCTATAGGCATCAATATTCCAACTGGTATCCACATCTTGAGATGAGCGGGTGCGCCTTGAGGGCACAACCTTGATCTCTTCGAGTTGGTAGGTGCGGCGGGCTTCCCGGCCGATTCCAATTTCCACATATTCGCGCATGCGCTCACTCTTTCTCGCTCATCACAATAAAGCCCTCGCTATTTTAGCACTGGCTTAGAAAGCTAGGGCTGAAAGGGATTTAGTGATAGTTGGGGGCCTCAACGGTTTGCTGAATATGGTGAGGATGCGATTCCTTGAGCCCCGCTGAGGTGATCTGAACAAATCGAGCTCGGTGCAGATCGCTAATCGACGCCGACCCGGTATAGCCCATCGCGGCACGCAAACCGCCAACTAATTGGTGCGCAATCGATTCGATTGGCCCGCGGAAAGGAACCTGACCTTCGATGCCTTCGGGCACCAATTTATCTTCACTCTTAACATCGGCTTGGAAATAACGATCCTTGGAGAAGGAACGCTTCTCGCCACTGAGGCCACGACCCTGCATCGCCCCCATGGAGCCCATACCACGGTAGCGCTTATATTGCTTGCCCCCTACAACCACCACATCGCCTGGTGATTCCAAGGTGCCTGCGAGCATCGATCCCAACATCACACTGCTGGCGCCAGCTGCAAGAGCCTTAGCAATATCGCCGGAGAACTGCATGCCGCCATCGGCGATAATAGGGACTCCAGCTTTATGCGCTGGAACTGAGGCCTCCATAATCGCGGTAATCTGCGGGGCGCCCACTCCAGCCACCACCCGCGTTGTACAGATGGAGCCAGGGCCGATGCCTACTTTGATGCCATCGGCGCCCGCATCGATCATCGCTTGCGCAGCCTGACGGGTGGCTAGGTTGCCACCAATAACGTCAACGTTTTCACCGAAGGTTTGCTTTACTCGGCTCACCATCTCCAGCACGCCGCGGGAGTGCGCATGGGCGGAATCAACGACAAGCACATCGACGCCGGCGTCGACAAGCGCTCCTGCACGTTCGAAGGATTCCTCGCCCACACCGATACCAGCACCGACAAGCAAACGCCCTGATCCGTCTTTGGCAGCATTGGGGTGTTGCTCAGTTTTTACAAAATCTTTCACCGTAATCAGTCCGGTGAGCTTGCCAGCAGGATCAACGATGGGAAGTTTCTCCACCTTGTGCTTGCTCAGCAATTCCAAGGCCTCGTCCTTGCTCACCCCCTCGGGTGCCACAAAGAGTGGCATAGGCGTCATCACGTCGCCCACCTTACGGGAATAATCGCGTTGGAAGCGGATATCGCGGTTGGTGCAAATGCCCACCAAAATGCCTTGTTCGTCGACTACAGGGAGACCTGAAATGCGAAATTTTGCGCACATCGCATCTACTTCGGCGATCGTCATATCGGGCGTGCAGGTAACAGGATCGGTGATCATGCCCGATTCGGAGCGCTTGACAATTTCCACATGGCTGGCTTGATCCTCGATGGAGAGGTTTCGGTGCAAAATACCCAGCCCGCCCTCACGCGCCATGGCAATGGCCATCCGCGATTCAGTGACGGTATCCATAGCGGCGGAAATAATAGGGATATTGAGTTCAATATTGCGGCTCAACCTCGTCGTGGTGGATACCTCCGAAGGAATTACGTCGGATGCATCCGGCAGGAGCAAAACATCATCGAAGGTAAGCCCCACCAAAGCCACCTTATTGGGATCATCGCCACCGGTTGATACGCGCTGAGTCATAGATATTGTCCTCCTGAGGAACGTGAAAAGGAATATGCGTGAAAATTATAGAGAAGGTTCGCACTGCACAGATATAGCTTGAGCGGCTGCACGAGATGATCCTCGCGCACACTCACAACTAATCAGCTTGCTACTAGCGTAGCGCTTTATACAAAGAGGGAGGAAACCCTTGGCCTTCCAAGCTGATATCCTCAACCTGCACCCTTGGCCTTATATAAACTTCTCTGTCCTCCACGAGTTCTTCTGATTACTGGAACGTTGCCGCGAAATTAGAAGGAGATAATGGTGAAGCCCCATTAAGATTTGTGCCTTGTAGCGCAGCACCCTAGGGTTTAAAGAGTGAGTGAATACTGGAATATGCCCCGCGACCCATTCGCTGACGACCCCTTCGACCCTGCATCCTTTCTAACCGAAGACGACGAAGCTATTGAGCTGAGTGAGGATGAGAGAATCCTGTTGCAGCGCGAACTCGAGATGGTAAAGAAATTTCGCCGTATTTTAGAGCCCACCGGACTCAAGGGTTTAGTATTTTTCTGCGATCACTGTGACGACGAGCATTTTTGCACATGGGATATTGTTGAGGGCAATATGCGATCCACTCTGGCCGGCGAGCTGGCACCCATGCACGAACCCTGCTTATATCCGGATCAAGACGCCTACGTATCGTGGGAATATTGTACTGGCTACCTCGATGGGATGCACCGAGCTGGCCGTCATTCCTAAAAACCGTCATTTCTCACATCCGGTTCAGCTAGCACCGTGACACTAGCACCTGCTATTTTTTCGCACATCGAGACGAGGCTAGACAAGGGCTGAGAGCGCGGGCTTCAAACGGTTCTACGGGCGCACATTCTCCGGTATGACCAGTGGCGGCAAAGGCTGTGCCGGCCTAGGCTCCGCTGGTGCATCGGGTTGTGGAACCGTAGACGAGGCAGGATTATCTGCACTAGGCGATGCGCTCCCCTGCGGACTTGGAGTCACCGTGGTAGCGGGAGAATGTGGTTTGACCGAAGGCTCCGGCGTCAGAGTTACGGTAGTGGTGGTGACCTCCGTAACTGGAGGCGGGGTGACCGTAACCGTAACAGTTCTCTTTTCGATATCGATACGCGCCTGCGCGCGATTCGAATCATTTAGACGCTCGACAATGGAACGGGCTTGCTCTAGTAATTGCCGCGCACCTTCGGTGTCACCTAAATTATTGCGAGAATCAACCTCTTCCAAGGTGGAGGCTAGCTCGACCACAGCAGCTTGATCTGTCGTACCGAAAAGCTGCTGGTATAAGCCATACAGCGGGCTAGTCTCGTCGGCATTGAGAATCGTTATTCCACCGCCGGCGATGATAAGAGTTGCAGCTGCCGCTCCCACCAAACCGGAGGCAATACGGCCAAACTTGTAGCGACGATGACCGAGATCAATGACCTCCGCGGAAGTTTCCTCTGCGAGAGCGGAATCCACCTCAGGGGCAAAAAGATGAGTCGAAATCGGTGGGAAGACGCTAGTGGGATCATCCTGAGCGGGAATTACGCCCAGTTCGCGGACGCTGGGAGCTCGTGGGATATCGCGGTAGATCTCTTCACGGAATGCGAGGAGGTTGCCAGCCAAGTCATCGGTACCATTAGAGGGATCAACGCCTGAAGAAATCGCGTCCACGAATTCATCAGTGGCGCGCAACTCAGTGAAATTCACGTCGCTTGCGCCCGATTGGTCGCCGCGATGACGTCGGGATGTCATTTAGATCGTCTCCTGCTCAATGGCTTTACGCAGAGTCGCAAGCGCGCGGTGTTGCGCGACACGAACTGCACCTGGGGTGCTGCCAATAATTCCAGCGGTTTCCTCCGCTGATAGCCCAACGAAAATTCTCAAAATCAGAATCTCACGCGGCTTCTCACTGAGTAAATCGAGCAATGCCCGCACTCTGTTACTACCTACCTCTAGCAGCGCATATTCCTCTGGAGTTTGGGTATCACAGTGCGTTTCAGGTACCTGCTCTGTGGGATTGGACAGATCCCTGGAATAGCTGCGGTGCGCATCGGCAACCTTGTGAGAAGCAATTCCATAGACAAATGCCATAAAGGGACGACCCTGATCGACGTAGGTGGTCATTGATTTCACTACCGCCAGCAGGATCTCTTGGCAAACATCCTCTGGAGTAGGTTGGCGTCCCCCGGTAAGGCGGGCACGGGTATAGCGCAGAACGAGGGGGTGGACAATCTTGAGCACGCGATCTAAGGCCCGAGTATCGCCAGCGGCGGCTAGGGGAACAAGTTCCGCTAGAGCTGCTTCAGTATCACTCATAGTGTTTGTGTGGCCTTCGGGTCGGAGAGAGGAAGAAAACTAATACATGGTTGACGATCTGCTTCCCTATGGTACCCAGTCTAGATTGCTACTTGGGGTTTGTGAAAAATGTGCGAACCACCTTCTCGCCTTGTCACCACCACGACGGTCTTCGGCAGATGGAACCTTAAGCGCCATAGGTTAGTCCAATTTTCCAATAAGATAGAAAGGAGACGCTTAACCTATGAATCCATTCACAGCCGAAACCAAGACTAAGATTCAGCATCGACCAATCGCTAACGAATGGGAGTGGCAGCATCTAGGCTCTTGTCACGAATTTACTGCCAAGTATTTTTTCAATCCCGAATACGAGCGCGGTGTCGCTAAAAAAGAACGGGAACAGCGAGCTAAAGCCATCTGCGCCCACTGCCCAGTACTTGCGCATTGCCGCGATTTCGCTTTAACTCAAGCCGAGCCCTATGGGATTTGGGGAGGGATGAATGCGGAGGAACGAATGCGCTATCTACTCAGTCACAGGAACAAAGAAGAGGAGCTAGTACCATAAGGGGGACCCTCGTGATTACTAGCTCCACTCGATGTTAACTCTCCTAGTGGCTATGTCCTCCGGAAGGGGTGGACTCAGCAGGCTTTTCCACTATAGAAGCCTCAGTAGTGAGCACCATTCGTGCTACGGACGTAGCATTTACCACTGCGGAATGTGTGACCTTTACAGGGTCAATAATTCCCTGTGCCAGAAGGTCCCCGTACTCCAGGGTCGCGGCGTTGAAGCCGTAGCCATTATCCATCTCAGCGGTGCGCGAGACTACAACGGCACCGTCAAGGCCAGCGTTCTCGGCAATCCAAAAAGCGGGCTTGACCAGAGCATGAGCTAAAGCCATGACACCTACTTTTTCATCACCCTCAAAGTCGTTGGCGTAGGCCTTGAGATCTTGGGCAATCTGCACGAGTACTGAGCCGCCACCGGCGATAACGCCTTCTTGAACAGCAGCGCGGGCGGCGTTAATAGCGTCCTCAACGCGCAGTTTACGCTCGGAAACTTCGGTCTCGGTTGCAGCACCCACGCGAACCACGGCTACGCCACCGGAGAGCTTTGCCAAGCGCTCCTCGGCTTTTTCACGGTCCCAGGTGGATTCGGTTTGGGCGATTTCGCGGCGAATCTGCTCGCGCCGACTCTCCAGTTCTTCGCTGGTTCCCTTACCATCAACAATGATGGTTTCGTCCTTGGTTACCGTGATCCTACGGGCATAGCCTAAGACGTCGAGACCAGAATCCTTTAAGGTCACACCCACCTCTGGATCGATGACCGTTGCGGCTGTCACGACGGCGAGGTCGTCCATGAAGGCTTTGCGTCGCTCTCCGAAATACGGCGATTTTACAGCTACAGCTTGTAGCGTCTTCCGAATAGAGTTCACAACCAAAGCTTGCAGCGCCTCACCTTCAACATCTTCGGCGATAATCAGCACCGGCCGGGAAGCCTCTGCAATCTTCTCCAACAGGGGCAAGAAATCAGGTAGTGAGGAGATCTTATTACGAACCAGAAGGACATAGGTATCCTCCAGAATCGCCTGTTGGGCATCGATATCTGTGATGAAATAGGGCGATAGGTAGCCCTTTTCGAAAGATACACCCTCAGTGACGTCGAGATAGGACTCGATTGACTGGGATTCTTCCACCGAGACGACGCCATCCTTGCCCACTTTTTCCATAGCGGCTGCGACCATATCGCCCACCTCTTCATCGCGAGAGGAGACGGTTGCCACATTAGCTATATCACTGGAGCTTGAGACTTCGGCAGCGCGCTCAAGAAGTTGCTCCACAACGCGCTGCGCACCGCGCTCGATGCCCCTATTCAACTCGATAGGGTTGGCGCCAGCCGCTACGTTACGCAAACCCTCCGTAATGAGAGCTTGAGCTAAAAGCGTGGCGGTAGTTGTGCCGTCACCAGCGATATCATTGGTTTTCACCGCAACCGATTTAACGAGCTGAGCACCTAGGTTCTCAAAAGGTTCTGCGATGTCGATGTCGCGTGCGATGGTGACACCATCGTTGGTGACGGTTGGCGAACCAAAGGCTTTATCTAATACGACATTGCGCCCGCGGGGACCCAGCGTCACCTTCACTGCGTTTGCTAGTGCGTCAACGCCTCTGAGAAGGCCCTCGCGTGCCTCTTGGTCGAATGCAATGAGCTTTGCCATAAGTTTCTAACCTTCGTCTTTTTAAGGTGATGCTTAGTTCTCGATGATGGCAAGAACGTCGCGGGAGTTGAGCAGGAGGTATTCCACACCGTCGTACTTCAGCTCAGTTCCGCCGTACTTGGAGAAGACAACAGTATCGCCTTCCTTGATATCCATTGGGACGCGGTCGGCGCCATCGAGGCGGCCCGGACCAGCGGCGATAACGACACCCTCTTGTGGCTTCTCCTTAGCGGAATCAGGGATGACCAAGCCCGAAGCGGTAGTGGTTTCAGCTTCCTTGATCTGGATCAGAATACGGTCTTCCAGTGGCTTAATATTCACTGCCATGAGAATCTCCCTCGTTCAACTATCAATATTGTTTGTGTCTTGGGGTGCTTTAAAAAAGCAGCCACTTGGCACTCTACCCTCCCAAGTGCTAACCCTTCAAGCTCTTCACACTCGTGAACGCTGATAGCGAACGCTCACCTTATTGCGCTCTCCTTTGCTACCGCGCCAGGAGTGGAATCTCCACCTCAAGGGAGGTATCAGTGCCTACAGTCCACGCTGAGGGCGAAGCAGATTCTACAATCAACTGGCAAGCAAGAGCCGCGATCATCAATCCATTATCGGTACACAATTCGAAGCGCGGAACCCGGAGAGTTATTCCAGCTGATTGACAGCGCTGCGCCGTCAGTTCTCGCAATCTGGAGTTGGCTGCAACCCCACCACCAAGAAGCAGTACCTCGGCACCAGTTTCCTTGCACGCACGAATAGCTTTAGCGCTTAGAACATCACACACAGCTTCCTGGAACGATGCACAAATATCGGGAATGCTAACCATTCGGTCCTCGCGCTCGGCCTGCTCAACATAGCGCGCCACCGCGGTTTTTAGACCCGAAAAACTGAAATCAAAACGGTGTGGGCCGGTGTGATCGGAGGCCTTATTAAGAGCTCGCGGAAATGCAATAGCGGTGTTATTACCGGTACGCGCTAGTGTGTCAATGACCGGTCCTCCTGGGTAGCCGAGTCCGAGCAAGCGGGCGACCTTGTCATACGCTTCTCCAGCAGCGTCGTCTAAAGTGCTGCCCAACTCCCGCATCGGCTTGCCCACTTTCTCCACTTCCAACAGCTGGGTGTGTCCACCTGACACGAGGAGAGCTACTGCGTGCGGTAAATCGTCGCCTTCCAGATTGGCCACCGCCACGTGCCCACCTAGGTGATTAACCCCGTAAAATGGCACCCCCCACGCAGCGGCGTAGGCTTTGGCAGCAGAAGCTCCCACCAAAAGTGCGCCAGCGAGTCCAGGTCCCACCGTAGCGGCTACCGCGTCGGGTCGGCTGATCCCAGCTTCCGCTAAAGCTTGACGCATCACCGGTTGCATAGCTTCTAAATGCGCACGAGAAGCAATCTCGGGCACGACCCCGCCGAAGCGGGCATGCTCCTGCATGGATGACGCCACCGCATTAGCCAAGATGGTCATGCTGTGATCCTCGCCCAATTCAATAATGCCCACGCCGGTTTCATCGCAGGAAGATTCAATACCTAAAACGATCATGATTGTTCATCCTCTTTCTTCTCCCGCACCATGGTAAATGCATCCGCACCGGAAGGTTGATAGTAGTTTTTACGCACCCCAATTTTCACAAAACCAAAACCTTCATACAGCGATATGGCTGGAATATTGTCGCAGCGAACCTCGAGGAAAATGGGGGCATTTAAGGTTTCGGCGAGATAGACAACATTCTCCATCAAAAGCTTGGCCGCGCCCCGCCGCTGAAAGTGGGGATCTACCCCGATGGTGCGGATCTCAGCCTCGTAGGCACCTGGAGTGCCAAGAAAGGCCAACCCCACGTAGCCTAGAAGCTTTTCTGGTCGCTGCGGATCAACCACGGCGAGATAGCTGGTAAACTCCTGAGCTAGTTCAGCGCGAAAATCCGCTTCAGTCCACGGACTGTCTGTTGGAAACAGTTCTCTTTCCAACTCCACGAGGCGGTCAATATCACCTGAGTATACTTCTCTAAGCTGCACAGATTATTCCGATTCTTAGTGTCCTGGCTGGGTATGGACCATCATATGCGCTTAAAATGTGGCGAAAGAGCTTTCGATAGCGGCACTTTTTTAGGCTCCTTAGCGTCGGGGCGCCGAAGATATAATGGGACCAGCGGCGCTGTCCTGACAGCACCAGATGGCTCTAATCCACTCAGGTCTGCTTGGGCCACCAGATCACGCGCGCCTGCATGGAGATGCACACGGGTGACGCCCTTATAGGCAGCGTTTAAGTGCGGTGCAATGTTCTCAGGGATTGAGAGCAGGTCAATATCTGTGAAACCAAGATCAGATTCCGGCTGTGGCTGCCCTAATTGCTCGGGGCGGCATACCTCTGGGCCCGCTACTGTCTGAATACGCCCCTCCAGGAGGCGGAAAGATGACCAATAAATTTCTTTACGGCGCGCGTCCGTGGCCACCACGATACGCGCAGCAGAGGGGTATTGAGAGAACAGTCGATGAGCCAGGGCCTCATGGCTGGGTACCCCAATTGCTGGAATTCCTAAGGCATCAGCGTAGGCTTGGGCGGTCGCCATTCCTACCCTCAAGCCCGTGAAGGGGCCCGGCCCAGTTCCTGTCACAATGACGTCGAGATCAGCAAAGCTTAAGTCTGCCTCATCTAAAACCTCGAGAGTAGTGGGAACCAGCATCTCATTGTGGGCGCGGGCATCATCAACAATGCGTTCGCTTATCAGAGCTTTTGGCACACCTGATTGATCGGTGCGCACTACTCCCACAACGAGGTTCTCGGTCGCGGTATCTATTGCTAGTACTAACACCAGACTAAGGGTAGTCACCCCCATCGCAGGATGCGAGCCTGTGCCCATTTCACGACAAAAGCCCCAGCTTCCTCTAACAGAGCTGGGGCCACAGGACTAAAATAATATAGTCTCCGAGGTTATTGCGCCGCGATAGTCCACGCGCCAGCAGGACTCTTAACTAATGGGATCATCGCTTGGGCCTGGAATGGTTGGGTCGCTACTTGGCAAAGATCAACAAGGTCGCGGTCAAGACGCTCGGTGCGAATCTCGCCCAGCTGAGAACCCACAAGCATATAGTTGTAGCCCTCCTTGATGGGGCGGCGCGGAAGACCTTGGAGCTCGGACTCGTCTACATTGAATTTTTCAGCAACAGAGGAACGGCTTTCCCCTGGGCATACAATGGCTGCCACTTGGTAGTCCGAACCGTAAACATCATAAGGAGAAATGCCGGTGACGGTAAGACCTGCAGCATCCACAGTCTTGACGGCTTTTTCCAAGGGGCCAACTTGCTCCGTTGCAGCATGGCTGACATAGCTTGCTGTAATAATGCCGGCAAAACCAATGACGATCATCGCAATAGCGACAGCAATAATATTGCGGATAGTTGCAGTCATTTCCATAATGTTCTCGATTATCTCCTGTATACATGCGGTTAGTGCCCCACCGAAGTGGTCTCAGCTCATTGTATTCTACCTACGCGGTGATAGCGCGAACGAAACTCACCCCTAAAAACGACCGTTGGCTCTGCGGCTAGCTGCGGCTAGCTGTGGCTCAGTGGCTAGCACTGCACCTAACCAACCATATGCCACCGTATATAGCGAGCTTGAGAGGTGGGATCTTCTACCACGGCGGTCTCGCGATCAAATGAAATAAAGAGATAGCTATCAGCCAATTGCTCAATAAGACCGCCGCCCCATTCGGCCACCACCACAGCCTGATCCAATTCAGTATCTAGATCAAGGGAATCTAGGGCCCCTTGAGCATCCACAGCATGAGGATCCTCACCGAGTAATCGGTAAGCATCAACGTGGATCAAAGTAGGCCCGCCAATTAGCGATCGATGTTCTCTCGCGATGACGAAGGTGGGGCTCGTAATACGGCCCTTTACCTGCATACCACGAGCAAGACCTTGGGTAAACGTCGTCTTCCCGGCACCCAATGGGCCGTCGAGAATAATGACGTCGCCCGCCTCTGCCGCAGCACCGAGTTGCGCAGCGAACTCCTGGGTATCAGCTGCAGTTTCCAGGCGGATATTCCCTGATTGGGGAAAAGTCTTGAGCATTCTTTTAATCTCCTTCGATAGTCACCTTCAACCGGTTATTACTTAGGAACTCGCTTCCCGATAAAGGCGGCTCGTTCGACCCGTTGGACTGCAGATCACTTCGTAATTTATCGTTCCCCACTGCTCAGCCACGTGGTCAACATCGAGAGTATCGGAACCAAACAAAACTGCTGTATCCCCTACAGCTACCCTGTGTTCATTACCGCCAAGATCAATGATGAACTGATCCATGCAAATGCGTCCAATATTCGGGTAAAGGCGGCCATTGATATCTACCTCTAAGCTGCCTTGTAGCCGGCGCGGCAAGCCATCAGCGTACCCAATGGGAATAACTGCGATATAACCATCGGCAGGGGCATGCCACGTATGGGAATAACTCACTCCCTCTCCACGGCTCACCGGTTTAACCACGGATACTTTGGCCTCCCAGCGCATAGCTGGGCACAGCCGCCATTCCGGCATGGGAAAGGGTTTGGCACCGTAGAGTGCAAGTCCTGGGCGGGCCATATCGAAAAGGCAATCGCTTCGGCTCAGTAGAGCAGCAGAATTCGCGATGTGGTTGGTGCCCAGGGTGAGACCATGAGAGCGCCCCAGCGCGATCGCTTTCCGAAAAGCTGTGACCTGCTCATCATTTAAAGGGTCGTCGGGGGTGTCGGCGGCAGCCAGGTGACTCATCATCCCAGTGACATCAACACCCTCGGTTTGATGTAATAGCCGCGCCACCTCGGGTATGTGATCAATAGATAGGCCAGAACGATGCATACCGGTATCAACTTTTATGGTTACCCGCACCGTCGACTGGGTATTTCTTACCCCGCGACGAGCCAAGGCTGCGATCGCTTCGGCCGTTTCGATGGAAAAGACAGCAAGATCGATATCATTTTCAATGGCTTCGACAACAGGCCCCTCCGGGGACCATATCCAACTTAAAATGGGCTGGGTGATGCCGGCTCTGCGTAGCTCAAGGGCTTCTTGGATAGTGGCTACCCCGAATTGGTCGGCACCGTTGGCGCTCATGGTGCGAGCAACTTCGATGCCGCCATGATTATAGCCATTGGCCTTGACCACGCACATCAGTTGCCCAGGAGCGACGAGGTCCTTGAGAGTGTGAGTATTATGGGCGATAGCAGCTAGATCAACAACCACCGAATTAAGATCCATGGGATTTATTGTGCCACTTTCCCTATCCCCCAAGCACCTTCTCCACGGCTAGGGCGCCAGAATATTAATGGCAGCAGCACCTCGGTACCCAGAAGATTCCCCTCTTCTACCCTTGCTTAATTCGTGATCGAGGGCATATATCACCACGCTATGCCAACACAGCGAGCATTTTCGACTACCCTTGACTTCGTGAGCGTAAATTTAACTAAAAAGATTAAAAAATACTCCCGCAGAGGCCCGAACCACGTACTCGTGGGAGATCTCTCTTATGCAGGTTTACCTGGCAAGGTCTATAGCCCAGCCGAGGGTGAAGCTCTACCTGGCATCGCTTTTGGCCATGACTGGCTGAAAAACTCTCGCCACTACCATGCTACCCTCAGGCACCTTGCTAGCTGGGGAATCGTGGTGGTTGCGCCCGATACTGAAACAGGTATCAATCCTGACCACCAAGGTTTCGCGGCCGACTTGGAAACCGCTCTCCAGGTATTAGTGGGCGTTCGTCTCGGGGCCGGAAATATTACCGTTGCTCCTGGGCGCTTGGGTCTTTTCGGTCATGGCATGGGAGCCGGTGCGGCGGTATTAGCAGCCACTGGTCATGAGGATTTGAAGAGTGTGGTGGCAGCGTACCCCGCTCAAGTATCCCCTGCTGCTGAATTGGCGGCGCCACATGTGCCAGCCTCTGGTTTGGTTATCGGTAGTGGCGATTACCCGGGTCTGGATTACGGAAATGCCCCGGCTGTGGCACAAGCGTGGAAGGACTCCTGTCTCTACCGCGAGTGGGAGGATGCTTCACACACCACTTTGCATGAAAATGCTCACTTCCGTCTCTTCTCTAGTTTGGGGAAAGAGGCTAAGAGGCGTGAGAATATCGTCGGTTTTATCACGGGCTATCTGCTGGCCACCCTCAATGAGGATCGTAAGCTCTCAGGTTTTACAGAGAAGGATGCCGAGGCTACAGGTATGAGAACCTTTGATGCTGCGGAATTAAAAGAACGTGCCGATTTAACTGAACCTCGCGGCCTTGAGATGCCATTTTAAAATCGCACCGGCCTGAGGATACTGCGCGCTTTACCCCTTTGGTGGGAGGGCGCGCTTTTTGTTTCATGCTCGGTGTGCGCTGGTAATTCTTGCTGGTGCTGCGCCCGAATTCGGGCGACCTCTGCTGCAGCTTGAACCATACGTTTTTCAAATTCGCTCATTGCTCGAGAGTTCTCTTCTTGGAATTCTGCAATAAAACGGTCATAACCCATACGAGCTACCAAGATCCAGAGCTATGGAGCCCACGGCCTAGCCCCGAGACTTCGCTGTCTGGTTGAAAAACCGTCTCTGCGTTGCCGGGCTGAATAGTAATTGGGGTCTCCGGGTCGACTGTAGCTCGAGGTGAGGCCTCGATAGGTGAACTCGGTTCAGCCATTGGTGGGGTCTGGTGCTGCGAACTAAGCTCCAGCGTTTCTTCTAAAGGACTAGCAGCCACTGGAGTGGCTGCTACTACCTGGTCTGTAGTTGGCAGCGAGTGCTCTATCATATCTGCCAATACCTCAATAATAGTGTGGCTCGCTTGGCAGAAGGCTTGAGCCGCCACCATAGAGCGGTGGAGATTGGCACCGATTGTATTCATGAGGGACACCACCGGTGAATCCAGATTTGCTGCTGAGAGTAAAAGTCCCCCGCTGGAATCGGTGACCACCGGAGGGTCGGGCTGGGAAGAAGATATTTCCATGGCGCCTGGCACATCACCTCCGGGGTGCATAGCCGTATCCACGCTCTCTAAGAGGTGGCCTAGGATTTCTCCCACTTTTTTATCATGCAGAGTGCAGATGCGAATAATCGCGTGCGCACTAGCCTCAATAGCTTCGCGGCCTTGAGTGACTAGGCTTGCGTAGTCGATCGCTTCGCGAGCTAGATCAGTTCGACTGAGGGTATCTGCTAGGGAGCTGCTGAAAGTTTCAAAATCCTCCACCACACTGGCGATCCCATTGATTGCATGCTGGTGGATGATATCTGCTGCGCGCAAAGCCGCCAGAGAGTGCTCGTTGATGTGCTGCGCGGCGGTGTCTGCTGCGGATATGCCTCGATAAGCTGCTGTGAGTTGATGGGCGTGTGTAGTCAAGCCACTCGCGCACAGTTCGGTGTTGAGGTGATGATCTATCTGGTCTATCCCAGAATTGAGAGGTTGGGCGATGCGTATTGCCGCAGCTACAACGCTTGCGGGTTGCCAACTCTCCGCCGAATCGAGGCTGAGACCTAGACGCGACTGCACATTGGGAGCAATATTGATTTTGCCATCGCTTGCCGCAATCAATTGGTGGACTGAGACCATAAAGCGCACATAAAAGCTACTCATCATGAGCTCGCAGTTCTCGGGCTATGGTCTCATCAACATCAACGATGGTACAAGTGTGATCATAAAGGGCGTCTAATTGCTCGGCAACCGTGCGACGTGCCGCTATCCGACGCCGCCAGACTTCTTGGTAGTGAGATCGAAGCTTTTCTATTTCGGGGATAAAGTACTCGCCCAGGGCGTGCGGAAGCACATCGTCGACGGGGGCTTCCGGCAGTAAGTCAAGAGCAGAGTGAGCCGAGGTCGCGCGCTGGTGAATGAGGTCTCTGAGCTCGATGCTGAGTTGTAGATCCCTAGGCATATACTCACTATCCCGCTTTCCTTAGAGGAGCTGGGCTCGCGTATACGCTGATGAATATACTGAGCGCCCAGCCGAAAAGAAATATTTGTTGGCTGGAAGATCAGACTGTTCTCATATACGAGCGGTTCCCTGTGTGAGAGATTTTTTTATTCGCTTCCCCACGCGTCCATCCAAGTGCACGCGAGCCCGAGTTTCGTATGCGGCTTTATCATATCCGAGCGGTTTTAGGAGACCTGGGCGACCACTGTCGCAAGTTGGCCGGCTATGCGTCCGGCGCTTTCCTTCGTGGCAGCTTCGACCATCACCCGGAAAAGCTCCTCCGTACCGGAGGCTCGGAGGAGAACTCGACCAGTGCGCCCGAGCTCGGCTTCCGCTTCAGCGATAGCCGCAATGACCTTGGGATGGTCGGCGATGACAGCCTTATTAGCCACGGGCACATTGATGAGGACTTGTGGCAGGGTTGTCATAACTTGGGCGAGCTCAGCGAGGCTTTTCGATTGCTCCGCCATGCGGCTCATCAAAGCCAAACCGGTTAGTGTGCCATCCCCCGTTGTGCCGTAATCGGGCATGACAATATGGCCGGATTGTTCGCCACCGAGAGAAAAATTACCCTCATTGAGATCTTCGAGAACATAACGATCGCCTACTTGGGTGGTACGTACGGTGATACCAGCATCCTCCATGGCTATCTTCAATCCGAGGTTACTCATGACTGTTGCTACGAGAGTAGATTTCCGTAGTTCGCCGTCTTCTTTCATAGCCAGCGCTAGGATAGCCATGATCTTATCCCCGTCCACCAGGGCGCCCGTGGCATCGACGGCAAGGCATCGATCGGCGTCGCCGTCGTGGGCTAGGCCTAAATCGGCACCGTGTTCGAGCACTGCAGCCTGTACTTTGTCGATATGGGTTGAGCCGCAATTATCGTTAATATTATAGGAATTCGGCTGGTCATAGATGGCGATGACCTCGGCTCCGGCAGCCTGGTAGGCGTGCGGGGTGACCGTTGAGGCGGCTCCATTGGCGCAGTCGACGACCACCTTGAGACCATCGAGGCGCCGTGGCATAGCTTCAGCTAGATGCGCTAAATAGTGCTCTTTTGCATCGACAGCTTCTTCGATCACGCGTCCAATACCATGACCAGTCGGGCCAGATTCTGGCAGGGACTCCATAGTGCGCTCGATAAGATCTTCGACCTCGTCGGGGAGTTTATGCCCTCCTTTGGAGAAGAATTTAATGCCATTATCCGGCATAGGGTTATGGGACGCCGAAATCATCACACCCATATCAGCTCCATAGAATCCGGTGAGGTACGCCACCGCAGGTGTTGGTAAGACACCGACCCGGAGAACGTCTACTCCTCGGCTAGACATGCCGGCAGCAAGAGCAGCAGCCAACATCTCGCCCGAAACCCGGGGGTCGCGCCCGATCACCGCGGTGGGACGACGTTTTGAGGTGCGGTGCTCAGACGTAAGTACTTCTGCTGCTGCTTGGCCTAAACGCAAGGCCATCTGGGCGGTCAGTGATTCGTTGGCGAGCCCGCGGACACCGTCCGTGCCGAAGAGTCGAGTCATAGGTGAAATAACCCCTTTCCAGGTTTGTGCAATCCCTCTCAGGATAGTCGTGAATATAGAAAGTTCGTAGTTAAAAACCGCGATGATTCGATTCTTTAGTCTCTAAACCCAAAAAATATGGCCACGTTGGCGAAGTTTCCGATAGAGCACAAGCCGCTCTTCTTTGGAGACCAAAGAAGAGCGGCTTGTGTATATCTGTACTGAAATCGAGCAGATATTAACGCTTGGAGTACTGAGGGGCACGACGGGCCTTGTGCAGACCAGCCTTCTTGCGCTCAACAGCACGAGCGTCACGGGTGAGGAAGCCAGCCTTCTTCAGGGCTGCACGATCCTCAGGGTTGTAGATATTGAGCGCACGGGCGATGGCGAGGCGGAATGCGCCTGCCTGACCGGTGGGGCCACCGCCAACAAGGTTGGCGTGAATATCAAACTGACCATCGCGATCGAGCAAGGCCAGTGGAGCCTTGATCAGCTGCTGGTGCAGCTTATTGGGGAAATACTCCTCCAGGGTGCGTCCGTTGCAGATGAACTGGCCGGATCCCACTTGCATACGAACCCGGACGATGGCGCGCTTACGGCGACCAACGGTCTGAATAGGGCCTTCGTGCAAGACGGGAACAGCAACTTCAGCCTCAGCTTCGGGAGCAACGGCTTCTCCGATGGTGGTGGTGAATTCCTCAGTCGCTGCTTGAGCTGCGGCGAGGTCGGCTGCTGTGGTGTCGTTTAGATTCTGATCGGTCACTGTGCCACCTGCTTAATCTCGAAGGTCTCTGGCTTCTGAGCAGCGTACGTGTGCTCAGGGCCAGCGAAGACGTGAAGCTTCTTTACGGAAGCGCGGGAAAGACGGTTATGTGGCATCATGCCCTGAATCGATTCCTCGACTACGCGCTCCGGGTGCAATTCCAACGAGCGACCCAGGGTCATGGTCTTCAGACCACCTGGGTAACCGGAGTGGCGATAACGGAACTCGCGGTCACGCTTATTAGAAGAAATATGTACCTTGTCAGCGTTGATGATGATCACATGGTCACCACAGTCAACGTTAGGTGCGAACTGAGGCTTGCCTTTGCCGCGGAGTAGGTCAGCTGCGGTAACAGCCAAGCGACCCAGAACCACGTCAGTGGCGTCGATAACATACCACTTGCGGGTAATGTCACCGCCCTTTGGGTGATAAGTAGACACTTATTGACTCCTTTAAAGTCTGTCTAGAACTGCCAGCCAAAAATATGTGCAACTCCAGAGCTGGAAAACGGACACCTTCTACCGCATTAATTCTGTAAAAGTTTCAACCCTCATTCCAGCCCTCATCACTGGCGGCCGGTGGAGACCCAGTGATATAAGCTTTTTCTTCCGCTCCAAGATTTGACGCTACGTGGCGTTTGTCTTAGTGGCGAGAAGACACACAGAGGACCAATTCTAGCGGACGTTCCACACCTGGCCAAAATCCTGCACCGATACATAAGGCCATAGAGCCCTGTGCTTTGGTGCAGGATTGAGATGGTCAGCAACAGGTTCAGAGCTTCACGCTCGACCCTTGGGCGGAATTCTCCTCGATTGGGCCTACCACAGCTATCGTCATCGGTTCCGCGCGCTTATTAAGAGGATCACTCTCAATCATCAGGGGTTTGTCGGGAGAGATCTTCGTTGGCATTACTTTTTAAGGGCCTCTACCCTGTAACTGACACATCGCGGTTTTAGGACCAGGAGCTTGCGGCTTGCTTATTAACTTCACCCATACGATCATTACCGGAACGTACGGTTTGTGCGATGGTAGCAAGCACGGTATTGAGTTCGGCAGCAGCCTTGTCCCATTGCAGCTGAGCGTGCTGGTAGGCCGCGGCCGAATCGCCTTCCCAGCTAGCAACCATGGGCTGTATCTGAGATTTCAAGGCATCGAGTAAAGCATTGATGCGAGCTGAGGTGGCCTGAATATCGCCTGAGGCCGCCTCGATTTCGCCGAAGCCGTATTTAATCATATCCATTATTTTTTCTCCTTCAATGAGAATGAGCTGTGCGAAAAGTGGCACGACCTAGAACAATCGCTCTAGAAAACCACTTGGTTAAGGACATAGAGCACGACTGTCATAAAAAGTATCCTTCGTGGGTGATCCCTATCTGCGAGGGCAGACGGATTCCACTGTCATATACAAGCGGCTAGTTCTGGTAGTTGATTGAGCTCGTGGGGTGCTCATATACCGGAATTGAAACCCTTAACTCCCAGCGCCTTCTCGGCAACTTTGTCCAAGGATGCTGATATGACATCGACTGGAGAGACAATATAAAAAAATCGCCCTCGAAACAGTGACCTATCGTGACATGAGATGGAGTTGAGTTCACTACTACCCTTAAGGATGTTATCGAAAGCCTGAGCTGGAAAAAGCAGAGGCCGGTGAGGTGATGGGAAGTAATGTTCTGCTGGTGGTTTCAGCTGCCATATGTCGAAGGAAAACAACATAAACCGCAGGCTCTTTTAAGGTATGAGCTTTATCAGTGGTTAGAGAGCTACAACAACCTCTAATCAGATACAGATACGTGTCTAGATCGAGGCGGGGATCATTGGGGTTTCTAACCAGTGAGCAGCCCGATAGGTTGAGAGGTCGCAAGAATATAATAGGCTCAACAATCGTGCTCTATTAAGTTTTGGTACAACGCAACACCACTAGGTTTTCGTGGTGTTTTATTTCTACTGTGAGGCACGCAGTGTGCCGCTACTATGGCTGAACGCGGGGCGAAATATTTAAGCTGCGCAAGCTATGTGGTGGGGAGGCTTAAGCATTTAGAGGTTGAGCCCGCCTCCAACGTTATGTAGTGATTGGGCGTTATCGGCTTCGACATTTTCAAACGCTCGAGCATTGGAGCGGATATTGTCACTGATACTGCTGAGCGCTTTTTGAAGTTCAAGCGCCGAGGTATTCCATCGTTCCATTAAGCCGTCGAAGGCTACTTGAGCGGTGCCCGACCATGATCCGCGTACTGAGTCAACGACTCCGCGGAGCCGGTTGAGCTCGGATTGAACTTCATTATTCGTATCGTCGACGCGGCCGGCTGTAGCGACCATGACGTCTGATTCGGTGCGAAAGAGATTACTCATTCGATATATCCTCCATTGATTGGGGTGGTGGGGGTTCCAACGTGGTTCCCATGGGGTAAAGGCTTAGTGTTACCGAGCCAGATCGCTTGCGGTTTTAAGCACTTACAAAAGATAGGACTACAGCAGGGTCTCTACGGTTCCCTTGGGTGCATCATTTTTTTCCGCGCTGTCAGGCTTTCAGCAGCCTTAGCGCACACTGCCTGCTGGGAGAGCTTGAGATCGAAACGGGAGTGGCAGCCGAGCGAGTAGATAAAATCGCCTTCAATCCAGACCACCCACTGGGCATGAGATCCATCGCCCGGTTCCTCTATATAGCGAACCTCCCCCTGACGCGGTTGTTGGCTAGGCGGCAGGAGGGTGAACGTGGGGTTTTCTCTTGCCTCTTGCTCCAATTCCTGGCGCACAAACTCAGGATCAGCATCGTAAAGAGGATCGGCGGCTATGAGCACACGCAAATTCTCGTCTTGACCAGTTGCGGTGAGAATATCGGGAGTTTCTCGACGCAACTCAATAGTGAAAGTTGGCGGCAATACGACCGAGATCAAGGCAGAATTCAGCAAATCAGATTCAAAAATTCTCTCTCGATTCCTAAAAGACTCTTCTACCTCTTCGGCTGCACCACGATCGGCCATCGGGTCTTTAGATAAAGTCTCCATCGCAGAGCTAGTAGGAGTTGCTGCAAGGAGGTCGGGAGCCTGGGCGCGTGAGTTATGGAGGATAAACGCTGTTAGCGATCCCAGGCCCAGGAGTGCGATGACCGATAGTATGCTCAGCCCACTCCACATAAGGGCCCTCCTACTGGGCCGCCAGAGGCTCTGAGAACTCGATCTCTTGACTTCACGCTCAGTGGGAATATTCAAAGGATTGGAGCGCTCAGGAGATGTCGGTGGTGGCGAGCTTTTTTGCACTCCGGTCTCATCCAGGGCCACACGTAGCATATCAACTACTCGGCGCGGGGCATCGATCGTCACGGCGATATGGGGCCACGACTGCCCAGCGATAGCACGCAGTTGATCTATGATGGCACTAGTCGCGGTACCATCTATGACTCCGCCGACAGTGAGATCGTAGCGGTAAACTGTATCTGGACCTTCAAAGATGGTGGCAGTATCGAGGACTGTAACGGTAATCTCCACCGTCGGATCGCTGTCTGGTGGGTGTGGGGTGGGGGCGCCAGATACGTCATCGTCGTCCATTATTGCTCCTTATCGGTTTCCTGTTCGGGCTCCGCGATATGAATTAATCCGCTATCATGTCCGCGAAGCACCATGGTGGCTCGACCTGGGATCAACGCCCGAGGTTTAATTCCGAGAATGGGACCGTCGTCTTTGTCCGCGTCGAGTATGAGACAGAGAGGGGATTGGTCCTTTAATTCACTCAACAACGGTTGGTAGAGGGCGCGCACTACCCCACCGGACTTCCGAGCGATGATCACGTGCAGGCCGATATCGCGAGCGTGGGGCAGCAATTCAACGAGTGGTTGGAGCAGATAGTCGGCAACAACTTCGAGGTCATCGATGACGAGATAGATGTCCGGGCCTTGCCACCATGAGCGAGCCTTCAACTCTGCTGGAGTGATATCGGCTTCGGGCAATCTAGATTTCAGAGTCACCACCGTTGCCGCGATTGTTTGCTCCGTGCTCGCGCTACTTGCACAGTAGGCAGCAAGCATGTCTTGTTTAATGGTGCCAAGGTGATGACGACGGTGATCGATGAGGACGATGCGCGCTTTCTCTGCTCCCAACTGGCATATACCACGCATGATTGTGGCCAGTGCTGTGGATTTACCGCTTGCTTGGGATCCGAAGCAGAGTACATGCAGACTGCGGTTGGTATCCCAGGTTATTGGTTCAAGACGGGCGCCACCGATACCGAGGACGATCTCGGTAGTACGAGCATGAGAACCCGTGGCCGGTACCAAGAGTGAATCAAGCGATAAATGCTGAGGGAGCATTTGAAGGGCCCGCACATGATCTTGATCCTTAGTAACGGAGGCAATATGCGCGAGATCTTGGGCAGTAGACCGCGCAAAAAGGATACTCTCAGCTGCGGTATTAAGCCCACGTCCGGGGAGGTCGGGAGTACTTAATTGGGCTTTGCGATCGATGACGGAATCTAAGGCTTCACTGATTTTTAATTCCAAACGATTGGCGATGAGATCTTTGATGGCCGGGCGCAATGCCGTCCATCGCGCCGTGGAGATGACCAGATGCACGCGGGCAGCAAGTCCATCGGCAGCGATGCGGCCAAGTTTGGCTAGAAGATTCTCGTAATCACTACCTACTGTGTGCCAACCATCAATGACGAGGAAGGTATGTTCTGGAGCTGGGGCATCGATAAACCCTAAGACTTCATCGACGATCCGGTTGATCTTCTCCACGTCACCGCGGTGGGCCACGGCCGCACAATGGGGAATTAGGGTGATATCCGAAAGGTCCTTACCTGCCAGATCGAGAATATAGAACCGAATCTGTTTGGTGGAGTGGGTGACCGCAAGGGAGGTAATGATTGTGCGTAAAGCTGTGGTTTTGCCGGTTTGAGGACCTCCAGCCAGGGCGAGGTGCCCTTTGGAACCGGTGAAATCGATAACGAACGGGTCTTGGCGCTGGTGATAAGGGCGATCGATCAAGCCTACAGCGGCATGCAAGAACGGTTGCGGGCCTGCTACCTGGGCAATTGGCAGTTCTTCGGGGAGGGGCGGCAGCCATAAGCGGTGCGCGGAGAGATCGCATTTATGTGCGACTTCTTGGGCACTTTCGATGACGGCGTCGACTATAGTGCCGCGCGGATCTGCCACGTGGAGTTCAACTTTTTCTTCCTGAGGGTACTCCCATCCATCAAAAATTCGAACACCACGACAATCGAGTTGATCGAGATTCTGAGAATAGTCGGGGCGCATCCATGGGCCTGAGATATAGGAGGCTTGGAATTTTTTTAGGCGATCGGCATCGGTTTTCATAAAGCCCGCGCCCGGTTTACTTGGGAGATGGTGGGCATCTGGTACCCCTAATACTTGCCGCGATTCCGCCGCTGAGAAGGTCCGCAGCCCAATCCGGTAACTAAGGTGCGAATCAAGCCCTCGTAGCCGCCCCTCTTCCAGCCGCTGCGAGGCTAGCAGGAGGTGAATATGAAGGGAGCGACCGAGCCTACCAACAGCAACGAAAAGATCCGCGAAATCTGGATGCTGACCAAGAAGTTCGGAGAACTCATCGAGCACAATGACTAATGCGGGGATAGGCTTTAGGGAATCGTCTTTTAAGCAGGCTGCATTATACTCATCAACATTGCTGAATTTCCCTGCAGTACGCAGCAGTTCTTGGCGCCTGTTCATTTCCCCCGATATAGCGTCGTGCATCCGCTCCACGAGTACGGACTCTTCTGCTAGGTTCGTGATCACCGCAGAGGTATGCGGCAGGGTATCCATACCCAAGAAGGTGGCACCACCTTTAAAGTCCACCAATACAAAATTAAGAACCGCTGGAGAGTGAGTGGCTGCTAGGGCAATAACAAGGGTGCGCAATAGCTCCGATTTACCGCTACCCGTTGCGCCAACGCATAATCCGTGCGGGCCCATACCACCATGCGCTGATTCTTTGATATCAATAATCAACGGCGCTCCCGCATCATCGACGCCTACGGGCACCGCTAATCGCCGCGCTCCCCGCGGTTGCCATAATTTCTCCAGCGTTGCGGCAGAAATATCCTCAATACCGAGCAAACTCAAAAAGTCTTGGGAACCGCCACTACCTGCGGCATCGGGGCGTCGATAGGCACTGAGTTTTCGAGCTAGTTGAGTCATTTCCCGCAGACCCATATAGTCAGCCACCCCGAGTGCTTCAGCGCCAGCCTCGGTGTGAGCAACGAGATCTTTGCTTCGTGCCTCGAGGACCAAACCATCATCGTCGGCGAGCTTTTTGAGAGTTTTATCCTGCGAATTCACTGCGATAATTGTGGTCCACGTCCGAGCCGCAACCAGTTCCTTTACCTTCGAGGCAGGCACCTTATTATCGAGGATGAGAATTTTCTCAGCTGCTTTTTCCACCGCCACCGGATGAGTATGCGGCAGCCATTTCGCCCAACTGCGAAAGGTCTCCCCGTGAAGCTCAATCCCTACCGTATCCGGGCCGTGGAAAGTAACGAGGTGAGCCACCACGGCCCGGAGCAGCCCGTGCGCTTGGGAGCCAGATATATCGAGCGCCCGAAAAGCCTGCAGCTGCACCACGATGGGCATATCGGGGACTACCGAGAGCGCTTTAACCATATGCCGCACGCTGACTGCGCATACCGGATCTAGATCCTCGATATTTCCTTGGTCGTCCAGTTCGATGGGGGTGGCTAGGGTTGTTTCCCCCAGTCCTATACGTAGCGCTAATGCATCGGGGTCATAAGCGTTACGTTCCCACATCCGGTTAGTGCCCAGAAGGTTCCACAGATCTACTGGTGCGGGATGCTCATGAAGGGCGTTGAGCCGCTGGGCCTGGTGATTGTGTGCCGCTTGGGTACGCAGGGTGCTCAAATGACGCAAATACCTGCGGCGGATTTCATCTGTGTCTTCTCCTGGTTGTGGGCTAAACATCATCAGCATGCCCATGAGCATCATGATGGGGAAAATGAGCATCATTGGGTTGAGAGTGCCGCCATTGATAACCATGAGAGCAACCATGGCGCCGATTGCAAGCACCATTACTAATGGCATAACAATGCGCATCACAGGCATGGGTTTAGGCTTGGTGGCCGCTGGAACAGGGTCAGGGACTAGTGCTTGAGTGGGAAGTGGTGGAATGGCGTTCCGCTCACTAAGGCTGATAGGGGCGACGACGGTACTAAAACGAGGCGGGGCCATGGCGGTCTCCTTAGGACGGGTAGGTATCGACGTTTTCCTCATCGCTTATAGAACGCTCTGTCCTATAAGCGCGATAACCCCTCTAGAAGCCTTGGCAGTACACGAAAGGGCAGGATCCTTATGCGCCCTATCGCTTAAGCGCGCGGACGGCATCCCTACCGTCGCGTTGCATTCTCACCTCACGTGGAAAGCAATCAAAACCTTAGTAGCTCTGCTGTGCGCCCGTAAGGCCCTTGCGAAAATAAACCCCATATCGCACCCCCATTTTCTGAGCATTCTCTCAGCTTGGACCTCGTCTGCTCACTGGGGAACCGATACGAGCCAACCGCAGTCTAAAACTACGTACTTTGCCCTTTATTTATCCCTAAGTTTCTCCCCCACTTATCCCTAAGGAGTGCGCCCCTAAGATGAATTCATCCCTTCGAGATACCGAGAGTATTCGCAGCTTTATTCGGATTGAACTTGGCGATAATCCTCAACACATCGATCTTTACCTACCGGGTTCGAGTAGCTTGAGCGATATGATGGCAGAGATTTTCCATCTCGCTCATATCCATTCTCACCCAGGGCGTTACCAGGTTCTGACAGCTGCGGGGATCATCCTCGATATGCACGCTCCCCTCAAGTCGCTGGGGCTCAGCCACGGCGATGTCATGATTATCCGCAACGCTACTGCCACGCCTCCCCCATTAGTGCGCGATGCAGCGGAATCTTTAGCGGCCGCCGCCCCGAAAGAGCTCAGAACTGCTCATACCCCTACTTTCGCGGCGGTCAGCGGGGCAGCTAGTCTAGTAGGTGGAGCTTTTCTACTGCCCTTGCCGATTCCGTTAGCGGTCACCTTATTACTCGTAGCCGGAATTTTTGGCAGTATGAGCATATGGGCGAAGCTTCATATAGCTATTCCGCTTATCTCGCTTCTCACCGCTGTATCTGCCCTCATCGCTGTAGGTGGCAGCGAGCTTTTATTGAGCCCAGACTTGCTTGTTGAGGGTATAACTGCCACTGATTTTGCGCGCGGGTGGGCTCTCTCCCTAGCCGCTGCCGCCTTGACAGTCGTTGTGGTAGCCACAGTCATGCAACTGCTCATTCCAGCTCGCGGATATGTGGTTTTCACAGTCGCCTATGCCCTTGGAATATTTTCCTTAGGGTTGGGAGGCCTTGTGTATTCGCCGGGTATCTTGGTTTCGCTTAACCCCACGATGGTGTGGTTAGGTCATGGCTTGAGTGTCTCCATCGTCGTCATGGTGATTATGCTCGCCGCAGGGCCGCAAATATTGGCCAAAATCGCGGGCTTGCGGGTACCTTTACTTCCAACTATTGGGCAGCCGCTTGATATAGCGGATAAGGATTATGAAGAAAGCCCCCTCCGCACTCGACATGCGCGCACCATGTATTCGGGCATGCTGATAGCTATCGGAAGTTGGTTGAGCTTAGCAACCTTAGGCCTGTTGATCCTTGGTCTGCGGGAAATCCTCGATCTGAGTATTTTCCATTTCTGGCTGATATTCGCGCTCAGCTTGGCGCTGATCTTACACGCCCACCGGCATCGTTTTTCCCTTGAAATCTGGGCACTGTGGATACCTGCGCACCTCGCAGGTTTCGCCCTGCTTCCGCTAGCGGCTCTGCTCTCAAGTACGAGCTTAAGCATTGTTGCCTTGATATTCGCGCTCATGATGGTGGCGGCCCCAAGTATGGCCGATAAGATCTCTACTCTCGAACCCACGGTGGTGGTGTGGCTAGAGCGCATTGAACTTCTTGCGCTCGCAGCGATCTTTCCCTTAGCACTGCAAACGGCTGGTCTCTTTAGCCTCCTACGAGGTTTGGCTCTATGAAAATAGCCTCCTTTGTTGCCGGTTTAAGTGCATGGGGAACACTCGCAGTCTTGCTCCTTCCATCAGCAGCCGCTGAGTGCGCCCAAGGGGTCCCAGCAAACTCAGCGGCACTGGAACAACAGGCAGCGCTAGCAGACCAGTATCGCCGCGCCCACCTTTTTGCTACCGGTTTTGGCACCCGAGTCGCCGTGATCGACACTGGAGTTAGTACCCATCCACGCCTTCCGAATCTAGCATCGGGGGGCAGTGTCATAGCCGACCCTGAGTCTGGAGATGCTTTAGAAGACTGCGATGCTCATGGAACGGCTGTGGCCGGCATTATTGCGGCACGGTGGGATCAAGACGAGATCGTAGGGGTGGCGCCCGATGCCGGCATCGTCTCTATTAAACAGATGAGCGATCACCGCGATGCTGGTGGCACGTTGGCTACCCTGAGCCAGGCTATAGATGTAGCCGTTGATCAGGGGGTCGATGTGATCAATATTTCTGTGGTCAGTTGTATCCCCCAAGGGCCTTTTTCTGTTGATCTCTCTGGCCTGGAAGCGGCACTCAACCGCGCGGAGGAGGCGAATATCGTGGTGGTGTCCGCGGCCGGTAATCAAGATGCTCAATGTACGCCGGACTCACTTATTGTGCCAGCGGCTATGCCCACCGTAGTCTCAGTTGCGGCTCTTTCGGATCCTTATCATCATGCTGCTTATTCCCTAGACTCCTCCCAACCTCAGGTTGCAGCCCCGGGGAAAGTATTCGCGGCGCTGTCAAATTCGGGAGGCTTTCTCGCGAGCGGAATCGAGCAGTCTGCGTCTTCGGTACAGTCTTTCGAGGGAACAAGCTTTGCTGCCCCGCTCATTAGTGGAACTTTTGCGCTGTTACGCCAGAAATACCCTACCGCGACGGCGAGAGAATTGCGCGAGCTTGTCATATCCAGTGTTGATCCTACTAGCGGCGCCATTGATATCCCGAGGGTCTTAGACTATCGCCTTCCAGAGGATGAAGCATCTTTAGTCAGTTCAACACCACCAGCCGCTCACGCTATCGCCGCACCACGACGCCACCAATCGTCCATTCCCTTGGCTTCGAGCTGGCTCGTGGTACTGGCCAGCCTGATTTTGGTGCTAACCATTGCCTATTCGAGGATGCGAACTTAGATAATATACTGCATCACTGGATCGAGCGCAGGCAAAGCGCCGTAGCTCCACATAGTTACCGCAGTTGAGCCCACCATGATCCAGGCCACTAAACAGATGAGAAAGATGAGAAAGTAGCGAACGATTCGAGGTTTTGAGCGATACCACTGAAAGAATCGATCATAGAGGCCGATAGCCCACCCCAAAAGATGGCCGGCCAAGTGGGACTCGAGGCTAAGTATTCCTATGCCCACGAATACCGTGAGCCATCCCGGCCCTGGAAAAGGAATGGTCACCAGGCCGAGGATGACAACTACCCAGCCCGCAACGAGAACAAGCGGGCGAACCAAGAAACCAAATCGTCGGGTCTTCATTCGCTCGTGGTGGAAAGTTATCGCGTGTATCTTGGCGCGTACCTGATCGCGAGTGGTATGCGGTTTCTCTGGGGTTTCAACCGCAGGCGTTTGAATTGCCATAAAGCGCGCCATTCTCCTTCCCGACGTACGGGGGACTTTAGTTTTCCCGCGTATTGCCAGCAATCATACCGCGATAGTTAGATGTACGGACAGTTTGGGGGGAATTTTCTCCTTTCACCCGCGCGTCACGGGCTTTGTTGCGGAATAACTTCGGAGAGCGCGGCCTCCTGACTCAGCGGAGTCCCTTCAGGGAGCAGGGAAAGCAACTCCCAGCTCATAGGCGTTGTTGAGTCGATGCCGAGCTCTTTTATCATTTCGGGATAGCGAAGTCCATGCCGTTTGCCAGTTTCAGAAATAATATGCACCCCTGAACCGGTATCAACAGCAAGCGCATAGCCTGGCCCGATATAGCTAAGAGTGGAACCCTGCGAGGGTCGATCCACGCGTGATCCGAAAGACGGTGAGAGCATCATATCAGGGTCTCGCTGCCTCGGAATGAGAAGCTGACCTGTGCTATTGATGCACGGCATAAATTCCGCTGGGTCTATGAGGATTGGGCGTGTCGGAGGAAGCGGTATATAGTAACCGACTCTATCGGTATAGTTACGCAGTTCGCTGTTGGGGATTTGGCGATACTCAATCCCTTTGGCCATGATCAATTCTGCCTGGGTTGGGCTCAGTCTTATGATGGTTCCATCCTTTTCACCCCAGTAGTCAAAACCGGTGCCGAGCACGGTGTTGATATCAAAGTCGCGGAAAGGTGGAACTTCGTCGATGGCGTCTATCATGGCATCGGCAGCAAACCACAGTGGTGTGGCATTCTCAATGCCTAAAGCACGCCGCATCATTCGCCCCTCGGGGCTAGTATCAGGCAACAAGGGCAAACGACCCTGTTCGCTAATGAGGAAATCGCCGGAACTGGTGCGGGCTAAGAAAGCTTCCCTATCGACGATCGGTCTTAAAGTCGCGCTCACCCGCTCGCTCGGGCTGAGTATCACCACCAGCATATCCCTGCCCTTGTCTAGGCGTTGATGCGGTGGCTGTATCTCATGGCAAGCGATCGCATCGAAGGTTGGTTGCGAGCCCTGCTGGGGTGCGAAGAGAGCGGGGGCATCTACGATTCCTATGGGGGTAGTTTTGGCTAACCCAAAGAGGGACTGGTCGCTACTACTGACAGGTTCGACAGCTTCTTGCAGGATAAGTCGCGCGGAGGTGAGATTCGCCACCGGGTGCAAATGGTCCTCCATGCGCATATACAGCTGCCCGCTATCGGCGCGAATCAATTCCGCTTGCCCTGGATCGATGGCAGGGCGAAAAAACGCCAAGGCAACCGAGCATATGGCGATTAATACGGTAGCGGCGAGACCAAAGAGTACAGCCCGTCGTCGCCTGCCTAGAGGATCATGCAGCATGCGCTCATCACCGAGGATCAGTGCGTGTTCAACGCGGCGCCACAGAAATTTGTGCCCAGTAACTTGGGCTTTCGTGGTCGGAGTAACTGCCATCAGAGGTTATTCAAACCTTTCTTATTTTAGGCAGCCAGAATAATTCCCCGTGACCCCCACACGTCGAGCCCCACGCTCTCAGTTAGGCGGTCTGTTCAAATAACCACAGTAGTATCTGTCAGTTTAGTAGATGCTGAGGGCTCCATGAAGGGCTTTGGGGCCACATTTCCCTATCAATCGAGCTTGACGCGCTTCTGTCTCGTCATATCTGCACGTTCTCCTAAGGCAGAGTCTTCGGGATAATCCACCCCGACAAGGGTGAGCCCACGGGCGGGAGCCACGGGTATTTGTGATGATCGAGAGGATTCTGCAAGCAGCGAGGCAGCAAAACCAGCAGGGCGTTTACCTTCCCCGACAACGAGGCAACAGCCCACTAAGGAGCGCACCATGGACCAACAAAAAGCGTCGGCGCTGACATGGGCCTCAAAGGTATGGGGTTCAGTAGGTGTGGAGATATCGTGCCAAGTGAATTCTTGCAAGTCCCTGATGGTGGTGGCACCTTCCCGGAATTTACAAAATGCTGCAAAATCATTAAGTCCCACGAGCTCAGCAGCGGCTTGCTGCATGGCATGGACATCGATATTTTTGGGCCAGTGCGCGGTATCGCATCGCCTAGTGGGTAGCGCACCGCGAGGGTGAGTACTAAGACGATAGACATAATGGCGTCGCAGGGCTGAAAAACGGGCGTCGAAACCTCCGGGAGCATAAGAAGCATCGTGGACACGCACGTCTTCTGGCAGCAGGCGCGCCAACCTCCTGACAAGGTTTTTGGGGTCATGATTGAGACTTCTGGTGTTAAGAGCCTGAGGATCGATATCAAAATGAGCCACTTGGCCGGTGGCGTGAACACCTGCATCGGTGCGACCCGCAACGGTCAGGTTAATGGGGCGTCGCATGATAAGAGCGAGATTATCCTCCAGATCTTTCTGCACTGTACGCAGCGAGGAATCTCCTTGTTTGGCCCACCCGTGGAAGTTCGTGCCGTCATAGGCGAGGTCGAGGCGTATGCGAGTAGTGGGGTTCTCAATCACGCCCTATACCGTAGCAAAGCTAGCTATCAGCAGCGAAAAACCCCACCGAGCAGAGTGGATCTGCACGGTGGGGTTTGTAAAGACTGGGTAGAAAATTACTTCTCTGCCTCGGTCTCCTCGGCCTGAGCTTCCTTGGACGCTGCAGCGCGCGCTGCGCGGTTCGCTTCAGCGGAGACGGTCTCCTCGAGGACGAGGGAGATCTGGCTCATAGGAGCGTTGTCACCCTTACGGTTTTCGAGCTTGATGATGCGGGTATAACCGCCGGTACGCTCAGCAAACTGAGGTGCGAGCTCATCGAAGAGATGAGCAACAACGTCCTTGTTGTTGACGAGCTTGAGCACGTTACGACGGTCGGCAATGCTGCCGGACTTCGCTTTGGTGATCAGCTTTTCCGCGTATGGACGAAGCAGCTTGGCTTTGGCGTCGGTGGTTTTGATTGCGCCGTGGGTAAACAGCTGAGCTGCGAGGTTAGACAGAATGTGCTTCTGATGGCTCGCAGAACCGCCGAGACGGGCGCCCCTCTTTGGTGTAGGCATTTGGTTCTCCTCGTTGACAGGTGTGATTGGGCGCACCCAGCAGATAATTTTTTTAAGCTGGGTACTAAAGGCTATTTACTCGGACTCTTCTGGATCCAAATCAACATAGTCACCGGTTTCGGCGTCGTAGCCTTCAAGCTGCGATGGGTCGAAATCCTCAGGTGAATCCTTCAAGGTCAAGCCCAGATTAGCGAGCTTGATCTTCACTTCGTTTATGGACTTTTGTCCGAAGTTACGGATATCGAGCAAATCGGATTCCGAGCATTCTGCTAGTTCACCCACAGTGTGGATTTCTTGGCGCTTGAGGCAGTTATAAGAGCGTACCGAGAAATTAAGATCGTCGATAGGCATATTATAAGCCGCAATATGCTCAGTTTCTTGAACCGATGGTCCGATTTCCAGACCCTCTGCCGCATCGTTGAGCTCGCGGGCGAGCCCAAAGAGCTCGACCAAGGTCTTGCCTGCCGAAGCGAGAGCGTCACCTGGGGTCATAGAGTTCTTGGTCTCCACGTCGATGATGAGCTTGTCATAGTCGGTACGCTGCGCGACACGCGTTGCTTCGACCTTGTAGCTCACCTTCAGCACTGGAGAATAGATCTGATCCACAGGGATCCGGCCAATCTCATTGCTGGAGCCGAACATGGTGGCAGGAACGTAGCCACGGCCACGCTCCACAACCATCTCGATATTCAGTCGTCCCTGCTCATTAAGCGTTGCGATGTGGAGGTCCGGGTTGTGGATTTCCACGCCGGTCGGTGGCGTAATGCTGCCGGCCGTTGCAACTCCAGGACCTTCCACGTTGAGGTTAATCACAACTGGGTCCTCGGAGTCAGAGGACAATACCAATCCCTTGATATTGAGCAAGATATCGGTGACATCTTCCTTAACACCAGCGATGGTGGTGAACTCGTGCAGCACTCCGTCGATCTTGACGCTGGTCACTGCCGCACCCGGGATGGATGATAGCAGCGTACGACGCAGCGAATTACCAAGCGTGTAGCCAAAGCCTGGCTCGAGTGGCTCGATGGTAAAACGGGATCGAGCGCTATCGATCTTCTCCTCAGTGAGGACTGGACGCTGAGAAATGAGCATGGAACTCTCCTAGATTTGACGCCCACTATATGACGTCGGCGAGGGCGGAAAGGGTAAAAAGTTGAGTGAATCCGAAGATACTTGTATGCGCCCGAGCTGTACTCAGCCCAGGCATATAAAAGTTTTACTTCGAGTAAAGCTCGACGATGAGCTGCTCTTGCAGTGGAACGTCGATCTGAGCACGCTCGGGCAGCTGGTGCACGAGGATACGCAGGTTAGCGGGAACAACCTGAAGCCACGCAGGAACAATTGCGTCGGTCAGGTAGTCCTGAGCCTCTTCGAACCACACCATCTTTTGCGACTTCTCACGAACGTCGATGATGTCGTACTGGGAGACGCGGAAGGAAGGAATATTTACCTTCTTGCCGTTGACCAAGAAGTGGCCGTGGGAGACCAGCTGGCGGGCTTGGCGGCGGGTGCGCGCTAGACCTGCACGGTAAACGACATTGTCGAGACGGGACTCGAGCAAAACAACCAAGTTCTCACCGGTTTTGCCGGGCAGGCGGTTAGCCTCGGCATAATAACGACGGAACTGCTTCTCGAGCACACCGTAGGTGTACTTGGCCTTCTGCTTCTCTTGGAGCTGGAGCAAGTACTCCGACTCCTTGATGCGGTTGCGGCCGGCCTGTCCTGGAGGATATGGACGGCGCTCGAATGCGCGGTCTCCGCCGACGAGGTCGACGCGGAGGCGGCGGGACTTACGGGTTACTGGGCCGGTATAACGTGCCATAGTAAGTTACCTTTTTCCTTTCCTTAAACGCGACGACGCTTGGGTGGGCGGCAGCCATTGAATGGCTGTGGGGTGACATCAGAGATTGACGTAACTTCCAGGCCAGCAGCCTGGAGGGAACGAATTGCGGTCTCGCGGCCGGAGCCCGGACCCTTCACAAAAACTTCAACCTTCTTCATGCCGTGCTCCATGGCCTTGCGGGCAGCATTCTCAGCAGCGAGCTGAGCGGCAAATGGAGTGGACTTGCGGGAACCCTTGAAGCCAACGTGGCCAGAGGATGCCCAAGCGATCACAGCACCAGAGGGATCCGTAATGGACACAATGGTGTTATTGAAGGTGGACTTGATATAAGCGTGGCCTGCAGCCACATTCTTCTTTACGACGCGACGCCCAGAACGGCGTGCATTAGCGCGTGCTTTTGGAGGCATGGATTACTTCTTCTTTCCGGCGATGGTCTTCTTCGGACCCTTGCGCGTACGGGCGTTGGTCTTGGTGCGCTGGCCGCGAACAGGCAGCCCACGACGGTGGCGCAGACCCTGGTAGCAACCAATTTCGATCTTGCGACGAATATCTGCCTGGACCTGGCGGCGGAGGTCACCCTCGACCTTCCAGGTTCCCTCGATAACGTCACGCAGAGCAGCAATCTGCTCATCGCTCAAGTTGTCGGTACGTAGATCCGGGGAGACGCCGGTCTCCTCGAGCAACTGCTTAGCACGGGCGGGGCCAATGCCGTAAATATAGGTAAGTGCGACTTCCATACGCTTATTGCGTGGAAGATCTACACCAGCAAGACGTGCCATAGTGGCGGTACCTTTCCGGTTGTTGCGGTGGTTTTCTCCATGCTCGTCCCTGCCAATTAACCCCCTCACCCGGATCGGAAGCCGGGATGAGTAGGGCTTTGAAATAAAAGTGCAAGGCTTTAGCCACCGCGGCCAAAGGTGTGGATGAAAGTCTCACGCTAGAAGGAGCCTGGAGCTATTCCTTTAGGGAATAATGCCCAAAAAGCCCCTGCCACACGTGAAAATTCAGTGAAGCATGAAGGCGAATAGTTTATTTATAGCGGTAAACAATACGACCACGGGTCAGGTCATAGGGAGAAAGCTCCACTACTACCCGGTCCTCGGGAAGAATACGAATATAGTGCTGGCGCATCTTGCCACTAATGTGAGCAAGAACCTTGTGTCCGTTATCGAGCTCAACACGGAACATAGCGTTAGGCAAAGGTTCAACAATGCGACCTTCAACCTCGATAGCGCCTTCCTTTTTAGCCATATCCTCTGCATTTCCCCAGCCTGTCGGCCGGTTCGTTTGATTACCACTGGAATAGCACAGACAAAACACATCTGCACCATCTGCCCATAGTACACATACCCTGGATATTTTCCTAACTGACAACGGCGTGTCACCACCACAACCCCGCTAAATATATCCAGAGATACCAAAAGAATACGCGGCTATCCCCATATCGTGAGAATAACCGCGTTCTAGATATTGGCAGTGAGCATTGGGGGGGATTCGTTCAGCCCCCACTACTTTCAGCCTAGTAAATGAAGACCGGGTCACCTACCTGTAAGTGATTCCAGAAGGCAATGGCGTCATCGCGGTAGAGGTGAATGCAGCCGTGCGACCAAAGATCAGGATCACCCTCGTGGAAGGCTTGGCCGTTATGGGTGAAGTAAATAGCATAAGGCATGGCGGCATTGTTGAAGACATAGGATACCTCGTCTAGTACCTTGCGGGTCACGCGCAGGTTGCCAGTTTGAGTTTCCCAGCCAGGGGCTCCAGCAGAAATGCGTACATTTCCGCCCTTTACATGTCCATCCTCCTGCAGCCATGCGCGCTCACGGGCGAGATCAACACATACCCGGGCGGTTTTGGGGCAGGGGCCATAGTCGAAAGTGCGCTCGCGCTCTTGGATAAGGCCTGGGAAAACGAAATTCACGGCACCATCGGTTGCGTTTTTAATACCTTCAGCAACCTGGGGATTGAATGTGGCATCTGCGTGACGATATATATTTTGGCGAGTCTGCCAAGCTCCCTCGCGCACGTTGCCGAGAATATCGGAGGAGCCGCCGACAAAGTCTTGGGCACCTGCTGCTGGGGTGGCGGCGAGGCCAAGAGCCATGGTAAAGGCTGCCGCAGCCGAGGCTACGCGGCGTTTCGTCGCCGACTTCTTATTCGTGTGCTGAGAAATCATAGCTACCACTATAACGGTCTGGAAAAGCGAAAGCGAAACTACTCACACTATAGTTGACGAATCCACCATCCCCGCCCCTGGTGAAGCGATCATGGGACTTAGAATATTGGATAATAACCGGGGGAATCGAGGGTCCGCCCCACCCTCATTCCTTATCTGCCTTAATAGCGGGGAGTGAGAATGCGTGGCCCCGCAGCAGTAGCTGCAACAGTATGCTCCCAGTGGGCTGCCCACGTGTCGTCTTCACTCACTACTGTCCAACCGTCATCAAGCACAATTGAATAAGGGCTACCCAGAGTTAACATTGGCTCAATGGCTAGTACCGACCCCTCTACGATCTCTGGGCCTCGCCCCGCCTTGCCTTCGTTGGGCAGCCACGGATCTTCGTGCATGGTGCGACCAATTCCGTGTCCGCCATAGTCAGCCACGATTCCGAAGGAATAACCCCACTTCTGCTCGGCCTTCCGCGTAGCTTTCTCTAGCGCATGTGAAATATCAGTGAGGCGACGACCCGGCACCATCATGGCTATACCCTGGTGGAGCACATACTCCGTGGCCTCATTAAGTGCCTGGATATCGGCGGCCAACTCACCAATGCCGAAGCTAATAGCGGAGTCTCCCACCCAGCCATCGAGTGTGGCGCCGCAGTCAATGGAGACGAGATCTCCTTCGTCCAAGCGCACGTCCGGATGCGGGATACCGTGCACGATCTCTTCGTTAACGGATGCG
Source organism: Corynebacterium sp. ES2715-CONJ3 (assembly GCF_024814365.1). Lineage (NCBI taxonomy): Bacteria > Bacillati > Actinomycetota > Actinomycetes > Mycobacteriales > Corynebacteriaceae > Corynebacterium > Corynebacterium sp. ES2715-CONJ3. Next base: position 196,156 of record NZ_JANUXS010000002.1, on the reverse strand, counting down.
CAAATAGATGCCGGAAAACCTTCGTAACCCTTGAAAGTGGGAATCGCGCCGTTGCTGCGGATAATATCTTCGGCGATGCGATCGAGCTCCAGCGTACTCATGCCTACGCTCGCGGCGTCGCGCACGGCAGTCAGCGCCTTCCCCACGATTTCGCCAGCAGCCTGCATAGCATCTAATTCGGCTGGGGTTTTGGGTTTGATAGTTGTGCGGCGTTTACGAAAGGCCATGAGTATTCCTTGGAAATAGTCGAAAGGATAAAAGACTGAGGCAGTTATACCTCATTGCCTGCTCCGTGTGGCAGGTACGGCCGCCAGGACTATACCGAGGCGGCGCGGCATGTACATAGCTATAAAGGCCGAAAGCAAGACCGTTCCTCCTTACCTCACTCGCATGAGCAGAGGCTAGTTGAGCTGGTCAAAGCTTTCGGCCTGGTACAAAGGGGACGATTAAGCGTTTTAGGAGCGAGCTTTTCTTAGCGCGTGTGCACTGTTTTAGCGACCGAGGGCCTGAAGCGTGGAAGAGCTGATATCTTCGATACTTCCCTCGGCGTTAATTTTGAGGATCTTCTCGCCGTAGTGCTCAATAAGTGGCGCGGTTTCCTCGCGGTAGACCCCAAGCCTCGTGCGAATTGTTTTCTCATTATCGTCGGCACGGCCACGAGCGAGCATACGCTCAACAACGATATCCTCAGCAACATCTAACTGCACCACTGCATCAAGCTGATGGCCCTGCTTCTCGAGCATGGTATCTAAAAGATCGGCCTGCTCGACGGTGCGTGGGAATCCGTCGAGGAGGAATCCCTGTGCTGCGTCCTTCTCGTTCAGGCGAGATTCCACCATGCGCGCAGTGAGATCGGTAGGCACCAATTTGCCTGCATCGATATACTGCTTTGCTTCTATTCCGAGTGGAGTTTCTTCGCCGATATTGGCGCGGAACAGATCACCAGTAGAGATATGCGGCACACCCAGCTTTTCGGTGAGGATAGCTGCTTGCGTGCCCTTGCCTGCCCCAGGAGGGCCGAGGAGAACAATACGCATTATTTCAGGAGTCCTTCGTAATTGCTTTGCAGCAGTTGAGATTCAATCTGTTTGACGGTTGTCAGGGCGACCGAAACCATAATGAGGATCGCGGTGCCACCGAAAGGTGTTGAGCCCGATTGAGAGCTCACCCCGAACTCGAGCATGAGGTTTGGCAATACAGCGATGAAGCCAAGGTAGAGAGAGCCCACGAAAAGCAGGCGGTTCATCACATAGGACAGATAGTCTGCAGTTGGCTTGCCGGGACGGATACCAGGGATAAAGCCGCCGTATTTTTTCATATTGTCAGCTTGGTCGTTCGGATCGTACTGAACCGAGACATAGAAATAGCTGAAGAAAATAATGAGGGAGAAGTACAGTACGATATACTGCCACGACGATGGCGTTTGCAGGTACTGAATGACATTGCGCTGCCACCAGTTATCGGGAACCTCAAAGGTATTGGAGTTCACGATCTGGGTAATGAGCACGGGCATATAAATCAGCGACGATGCGAAGATGACCGGGATCACGCCACCCTGGTTGACCTTGAGCGGCAGATAGGTGGACGAGCCACCATACTGACGGCGTCCCACCATACGCTTGGCGTACTGGACGGGGATGCGGCGCTGCCCTTGCTCAACGAAGACCACGCCAACGACCAAGATGATGACTGCGAAGACAACAAGGCCGAAAACGAGTTGCCCTGAGCTGGCGAGAATATTAGCACCATCGGAAGGGAGACGGGTGGCAATACCGGCAAAGATAAGCAGCGACATGCCGTTGCCAACGCCGCGCTCAGTGATCAACTCGCCAAGCCACATCACAAGAATGGCACCAGCAGACATAGTGGTAACCAAAATGATGAGGGTGAAGATATTGCGGTCTTCTTGGAGGACTCGAATACCTGAGCCTAGGAGTTGCTCGCGGTCTGCGAGTGCGACAATACCCGCGGACTGCAGCAGCGCCAGCGCCAAAGTGAGGTAACGGGTGTATTGGTCCATCTTAGCCTGACCCGACTGCCCCTCCTTCTTCAGCTCCTCGAAGCGGGGAATAACTACAGTAAGCAGCTGGACAATAATCGACGCCGTAATATAGGGCATGACACCAATGGCGAAGATCGATAGCTGCAGGAGCGCGCCACCGGAGAAAAGGTTAATCAGGGAATAAACACTCGATGAGTCGGAGGTTAATTCCCTAATGCGCCCCGATATTGAGGCGTAATCTACACCTGGCGATGGAATTTGGGCTCCCACGCGGTAGAGAATAATCAATGCAAGTGAGATGAGGATTTTCTTACGAAGATCCGCATCCTTAAATGCCTGGATAATGGCGGACACTCAGGCCTCCCAGGTATTCGCCGCCGCTAAATATACTCAAAAAATCATCCACTCTTTTTGGCCATAGTCCGTCGATGAAGGCGGTACATGGATCAAACATCAGTGGAGACTTTTCAAGCGATATAGCAGCGCTAAATACTTCGTGCTCGTTGATTAATCTCCCGCGCTTATAGCTTATGACTCTCCTAGCGGCAAACGCTTAAAAGTCGGTGCACTAAGTGCGCGGAAGAAAATGGACAATGTTTGACTTTTGTACTCTACCACCATCTAAAGCCAGCGGCATACTACACTACTCCCCTCATCCCCCTAACGGGAGCAAAGGCAGGGGGCAAACCTCGTTGATCGCCACCGGAAGAACTACTGATCACTCCCGCCTCGACAGTCACACTGAGGTCGCGCCGCTGCCCTTTGGTAGATCCTTATTGGATATGGTCAACATAGCCATCGGGGCCCGCATTAAGCCAGGCATAACCGAGGCCCATGAAAACACCACCGCCGATGAGGTTGCCGATCCAGGCAAATAGCCAGTTCTGGCCTATCTGTGCGGAGGTGAATAGTTCTGGCAGCGGAGAAGATGCAAAGCCAACAATACTCGTCAGCGAGAAGTTTGCAATAACGTGCTCGGTCCCCAGGCCCACAAAGATGGCGATGACAAAGAGAAGCATGCAGAATTTAGCAAGATAGTCTTTCAGCAGCAATGCGCCAATAATGCCCATATTGACCACGAAATTGGCCACAATGCCTTCGATGATCCAACCGACGGGGTCTTTATCTAATTTATGGGAGAGTATCTCCGCCGCTAGATGGGTATCAGTCATATGAGCGAATACATGCGAACGGGAAAGGAGGAATCCCACGATGAGGGCCCCGATAAGGTTGAAGACGGTGCTGAGGAGCAAAATGATGGTGGCGTTCTTCGCGGAAATCACGCGGCGGTAGAGCCCAAAACACATATACATCATATTGGAGGTCGTCAGTTCCGCCCCCAATAAAATGATTGCCGCCAGGCCCACAAAGAACAGCATGGCAAAGACTGGTCCTCCGAGGCCTGGGGCTAGGGCTTCGACCTTATCCCCCATATGGGCCGCAAAGGCAGTACCGAGGGTGAGATAGACTCCGGCGAGAATGGCGCGAACGGCCAAGCGGGCTGGTGAGTGATTGAGAAGGAGCACTTTTTTTGCTACCGATTTGTCGATCACATCATTGAGCGTCATCCCGTAATCCTTTCACGTCCACGAACTCAGTGAATTCGTGTTTTCTTTAGCGTCAGTACGACCTTGTCGCTCAATTAACGCACGGACGTTAAGAACGATTGACGGCGCACACTAGCTCCTAACTCTAAGTCACCAGGCCCAAAAAGGCAGAAGGGAACCGCCGTGAAAAAAGTCATATAGTCGCCTTACCCGCCCTGGGATCTTAGGCCAAAACTCTCAGCAGCATGTGCACTTGAAGAAATCATGGGCTGTGGGCCCTTACGGGAGATGAAGAAGGAGAGCTATAGGCACAGAAAACCCCTCCCTCTATGCCACAACAGGATAGAGAGAGGGGTGATCTCTTAAGCGTTAAAACTATAAGGCCGAATTATGCCCTATTATGCTTCGGAGACAGATCCACCAGCTGCTTCGATTTTCTCAACAGCAGACTTGGAGAATTTCTGTGCCTCAATGGTGACCTTGACGGTCAGCTCGCCCTCACCAAGCACCTTTACGGGCTTATTAGCGCGCACGAGACCAGCGGCTACCAAATCGGCAACCTTAATATCTCCGCCTTCTGGGAAGTGCTCCTGCAGATCAGCAACGTTGACTACCTGGTAGATAACCTTATTGTTGTTCTTAAAGCCCTTCAACTTAGGAAGGCGCATGTGGATTGGCATTTGACCACCCTCGAAGCCAGCCGATACTTGCTTACGAGCCTTGGTACCTTTGGTACCGCGACCGGCGGTCTTACCTTTGGAGGCTTCACCGCGGCCGAGCCGGGTCTTTGCTTTGTGTGCACCCTTAGATGGGCGCAGGTCGTGAAGCTTAATTACTTCGCTCATTGTTTACTCCCCTGCCACTTCTTCGACAGTGACCATGTGGCGTACGGTCTGAACCATACCGCGCACGGCACCATTGTCTGGGCGGACGACGGAGTGGCCGATGCGCTTGAGGCCCAAAGCGGCGATATTTTTACGCTGCTTAGGGTTGGCACCCACCAGTCCCTTGTTCTGGGTAATCTTCAGGGCCATGATTTAAGCCTCCTGTCCCGCGCGCTGGCGCAGCATACGAGCTGGTGCGACCTCTTCGAGGGTCTTACCGCGGCGAGCGGCTACCTCTTCGGGACGAACCAGTTGCTTCAAGCCGTCAACGGTAGCGTGCACCACGTTGATAGCGTTGTCGGAGCCTAAGGACTTGCAGAGAATGTCCTGGATGCCCGCGCACTCAAGCACTGGGCGAGCAGCGCCACCAGCGATCACACCAGTACCAGGAGCAGCGGGGCGCATCATAACGACGCCTGCAGCTGCTTCACCCTGGACTGGGTGGGTGATGGTGCCGGCAACCATAGGTACGCGGAAGAAGGACTTACGTGCTTCTTCTGCACCCTTTTGGATGGCTGCTGGGACTTCCTTGGCCTTGCCGTAGCCTACGCCAACCATGCCCTTACCGTCGCCCACGATTACAAGTGCGGTGAAGCTGAAGCGACGACCACCCTTGACAACCTTGGACACGCGGTTGATAGTAACTACGCGCTCAATATATTGCGAGCGCTCATCTTGCTGGTTACGACGATCGTCGCGGCGTCCACCGCGGCGCTCATTCTTATTTTCATCGGCGGAGCGTCCGCCTTCACGCCGTTCACGTCCGGACATTTAGGCGTTCCTTCCGTTGTTGTTATTAGAGATGATCATTAGAACTTCAGACCACCTTCACGAGCTGCGTCGGCCAGTGCAGCAACACGGCCGTGGTACTTATAGCCGGCACGGTCGAAGACGACCTTTTCAATGCCAGCTGCCTTGGCGCGCTCAGCGATCAGCTGACCGACCTTGGCTGCCTTAGCCTTCTTATCGCCCTCAACTGCGGCTGCTTGCTCCAAGGAGGAAGCGGCTGCCAAGGTGTGACCCTTGAGGTCATCGATCACCTGGACGTGCATGTGGCGAGAAGTGCGGTGAACAACAAGGCGTGGAGCCTCAGCGGTGCCACGCAGGTTCTTACGGATACGGTAGTGGCGGCGTGCGCGGGCGATGCGACGGCGGGTGGAAATATCCTTACCTACCGGCAAACGCTTTCCGTTGTTATTTTCGGTTGTGCTCATGCTTTACTTACCCGTCTTTCCGACCTTGCGACGGATCTGCTCGCCTTCATAACGAATACCCTTGCCCTTATAAGGATCATCCTTACGCAGGCGACGGATAATGGCGGCGACCTGTCCAACCTTCTGCTTGTCGATACCGGAGACGGACAGCTTAGTGTTTCCATCAACGGCGAAAGTGATTCCCTCCGGTGCTTCGATCAACACTGGGTGGGAGTAGCCGAGAGCGAACTCAAGGTTCTTGCCCTTAGCCTGTACACGGTAGCCCACACCGAAGATTTCCATCTTGATGGTGTAGCCCTCGGTGACGCCAACCACGAGGTTGTTCACCAAAGAGCGGGACAGACCGTGGAGTGAACGGTTCTTGCGGCTATCATCTGGGCGGCTCACAACAATGTGGCCATCCTCCAGCTGCGCCTTGATCGGCTCAACGATGGTGTGAGACAAGGTGCCCTTAGGGCCCTTAACCTCTACAAACTGGCCGTCGATCTTAACATCGACGCCGGCAGGAACAGCGATGGGTGCCTTACCAACACGTGACATATTCTCGCTCCTCCCTTACCAGACGTAGGCGAGAACTTCTCCGCCTACACCCTTCTCGTGAGCCTGACGGTCAGTCAGCAGACCCTGGGACGTGGATATGATAGCCACGCCGAGGCCGCCAAGAACCTTAGGCAGATTGGTGGACTTTGCGTAAACGCGCAGACCTGGCTTTGATACGCGGCGCAGTCCAGAAATGGAACGCTCGCGGCTTTGGCTGTACTTCAGTTCGAGAGTCAAGGTCTTACCAACCTTGGCATCGTCGACGGTGTAATCAGCAATATAGCCTTCTGACTTCAAGATCTCAGCAATATTTGCCTTGAGCTTGGAGGAAGGCATCGACACGGTGTCGTGGTGTGCGTGGTTAGCGTTACGCACGCGCGACAGCATGTCGGCAATAGGATCAGTCATGGTCATAGATAGAGACCCTTATAGCCTTTCTCGTTGCGGTTCCACGCCACCTTCATCACGTTACCGCACGCTTTTGGCCACTCTCGCCGCCCTCACTCAATAGTGGGGAAGCTCGCTGCTCTTTGGTTGCGGTCGCACAAGGCGGGGGGCCTACAACAATGTAGGTTGAAAAATTGTCTTGGGGAGCTTTTGATGACCACACAGATTATCCAGAAAATAACCTGCTCGGTGCATAAAAGTCCAAGCGATAACGCTACACGCTTATACCCCCACATGCAACAAGAGGCACAAGCCCCCATCGCCCTCGCTTATCGACGCCTCTGCGCACATCTTAACGTTTCGCCCGCTGCTGCCCTCATCCCCGGCCTTTATCCCCGGTGGCTCTGCGGAACGCCTATACGGGCTGGTTTAGCCCGTAGGTTAAGAAACGTAAATGATACGGAATTCCACCGATTGTCTCAGCAGACAATCTTCATACAAGGCTTTCACCGGTAGGCTATTCGGCTCTTGCACCTCGTGACTGGTGTGCGCTCTTGCTCCCAACTTCCCCGCTGACATCTCAAGTTAGGTAAACCTATCCCAGCCCGCGTATGGTGAGCATCAACCACGATATATATTCACACCCTACTCGGCTGCAACTGCCACAAGGTATCTCTGCTTTTGCCGCTCTTGTTAACGTAAGACGTGCACTCAACAGTTGCGAGGCGATGATCATATCACTGGTGTGAATTAAAACAGTAGAAAGGACATATGTCTTGAGCGCATTTCGTATCAGCCGTCTAGTGGCCATGATCAGCCTGAGCAGTCTGCTGCCAGTATTCCCAGTAGCCACTGCCACGGCGGCACCCGCTCTCATGGATTCTCTCCGCTGGGGCATCCGCTCGTCTTTTAACTCCTATACCAACGGACCTACCTTCGTCCACGGTGGGGCGACCCAGCCTGACCCGGGAAACTATACTTTCACCTTTCCGCTCAAGGACTATAGTTTCGATGCCACTCGCGAGCATACAGAAGCTCAATTCGAAGGCGAGGTTGTTTACCGGAAATACTGCAATGGCCAAGACGGTAGCGACCTCAATGTGTACTGCGATCTGGATCTGTCAATCAAGGATCCTAAAGTTGTAATAGATAAGGAAGGCTCTTATCTTTATGCCACCGTCTCTTCACGCCAGTATCTAAAGAATGAGGTTTACTCCCCCAATGAACCCGTAGCCATTGGAAAGCTCGCGACCACTGGAGGCATCTTCGCAGCCAACAAGGCTGAGGGAACTATTTCCTGGGAAGATATTCCCGTCTCCCTTACGGCAGAGGGCGTTAAGACTTTCTCGAATTTCTACCGTGAAGGGGGCTCCCTCGATGCGATTTCCTTCAGTACTCATGGCGAGGGTCAGCGTCTATCCAGCGATCGGTCGAATCTGCGAGCCGAAAGCGGGGAGTGGATATCGCCGAAAGATTATGATTCCGCCCGCCATAATCTTTACCAGCACGGCAACAAAGCACTCGTGGCGGTGACGGGCGAAGGTCTCCACATAGTAGACCCGCAGCTTGGCGATAGGGCTCAATTTGCTGCCCCTCTTGCTACCAATGGAGTCAATGCATTCGATGCGGACCATGGCTATTTTTACTACACCAAGTGGGACCCACATACCCACGATGGATACCGCCAAGGCTTTAGCTCTGACTTATTCCGAGTGAAAGTCACCGCTACCGGCTTCGGCCAAGAGGAACGGCTCGGTAGCACCAACAATCCTATTTTCGCCCTCGCCGTCCACCACCAGACTGGGCGTATCGTAGCAATCAGCGTGGCAGAGAAGCCCCAGTCTTTTGATATTCCAGTAGATGAGCGCACGGCCGAACTGTATATCGTCGATCCTGTCACGGGCACCCTCTCTGCTCCCCTCACCCTACCCAACACTTCAACACTTCTGGGAGCAGCGGTTACTGATGAGACCACGGCCTATGCTCCCACTTTCTTTGCGGGGTTCACGGCACCGCGCCTGCTCAGCATGGACGATGGTTCTTTTATCTACCACAGCTTGGCTGCCCCTCGGCTGAAAGATTCTGATCGAACTTTGCGCAATATCCTGGTGCATATCAATCCAGATGATCCAGCCCGCCTAGCCGAGTATCTCCCTGCTTCCACGAGCTATCAGGGCACCCAGGTCCTCGAGGGCATCGCCACTGATGGTGAGAGGATCATTCGGTGGGATAAGAATGACGATGCTCAATATTCTCTCGCGGAGAGTTTGCGCTACCAATCGGGCCGGCTCACCCAAGTACGCAGTCCACAACCAGTAGATTCCGTCGTCGGAATTTCTGGCGCCACCTTCGATAGCCACGGACACCTCGTTGTAGTCGACGGCGTTCATTCGAAGCTCGTCTGGATCAATCCCGATACCTTGGAACGCCTTGAGCAAGAAGGTGACTCCCCGCGAGATTTCAGCATTCGCGATGGCAACGGATTATTCGAGGTCTACCAAGATAACCTGCTCGCACTTTCCGACGGCAGCTTCTTTATCCCCACCTACCGGAAGGGTATCGACGAAAAGTACCAACTCATTCGCCTGCGCGATGAATCCCGCGAGCCCTTGAGCGCCGAAACGGCAGAAGAAAAGGCACTTAATAAGCTCAAAGAGCAGCAACGCATCTCCCTACGTATCGCGCAGAGCACGGAAGAAGAGGTGCGTAATCTGCAGCGGGCCCATATCCAGGCGTTGAAAAATAAGAATGAGGTAGAGGCTAGAAATGTAGCCGCCCGACTCGAACTGGCGATCAATAGCTATAACGAAGCTAAAAAAGCCTACGAGGAAATTTTTGGCCGCCCCTATACCCCACAGTTCCCCGACATGCCGAGTATCCCTGACAACCCCACCCCGCTACCACATCCAGATGATCAAGATTCGTCTGGTTTAAGCGGCGGCGCTATCGCTGGAATCGTTATTGGCGTTCTTGCGATCATCGCGGCAATTATTGGGGTGGCGCAGCACCTAGGATTACTCGCGAGGTTTTTCTAGGTCCGGTAGTTCTGAGTTCTAAGTTCTGCCTGTAGCCCTAGCTTCCTTTTGGGCGGAGTAGCTCGTGGCTTTTCGCGTATCGGGGATGGCGAGAGATCCGACTCCTATAGGCTCGTTTTCGGCGCTCGAAGCGGATACGTACATGCTTGGTGGGACAACACGTTGGGCAGTTTTACAGACTGCACAGATAGCGGGTATCGAGCTCGTAGGGGTCGTCTACGGTACACCCCAATATAGTGCGATGTTATGGATAGGAGAGACTAAACCAATAGCAATCCCCGATCACAAAGCCCTAACGAAATTTTTGAAGCAATATGCCGTCTGCACTCAGAAATCGGGTGCAGACGGCACCGTACTAACCTGACAAATTTTTGTGCAACACTATTCTGAGTGGTCTGTCGCAAACTTTTCCCATCAGTCCGCAGCGGGGCGCCGTCGGTAATGAGGCAGCTATTGGGGACAGAAAACTGGGCAGAAGAGAAGTTAAGACATCAAAAAAGGTTGCTATACATCAATTATTTCACTTTGGAATCACGTAAGCGTTATGAGAGTCTGATAATTCCGAATCCGATTGTAAGCAATATAAATACCGCGAGATATGAGTCGCGATTAGCAACTTTAGATAGCCAAGTAGGAATAGTCATTAAGCTTCTTAGACACCACTATATATTGCGATTGTAGGCAGAATTAAGCTGGGAGAATAACTTTTTACCCACTACATGTAGCGTTATTCGCTCTTTCTGGACTGCGTAATCTAAGATTCATCTCAGGATTAACGAACCTGTTGATCCCTCTCCTCGCTATGCGGTGCCCCAGGGCCTTTATTGACCTCGGCACTCGTCGGGCACTGCCCGAGAACAAGAGAGGAGGTGAAGGAGATCAAGGAAGAACCCCAAAAATATCGACTAGTTGAAAAAGGGGAAAACCGCCCACAGCATTTTAGACGTCGCGGGCGGTTCCTGGTACGAATCGGTTATACACTCAAGATTGCCTGGGAACTCTAGGAGCTTCCACTCGGCGATTTGATGCAATTAATCCAATTCTAGATCTCAGGGGAGCATTCGGGTTGCAGCCAGAGTGTTCCCCCCTCAAAACAAGAAGTTATCGAGTAAAAGAGTCCTAGCTCCTCTTATGCTAGTTGCGTCATCACATAAAGAACAATCGGATCTACGAATAATCAGCCTAGATCTGCATAAATGAGCGAACTCCCGCGAGTACTTAACGAACCTGCGATTCCAACACCAACCCACCGATTGGCCCAGACTCTTGGATAACTGCTGCCTCACACGGTGAGGTACAGCCAAATGTCAACCGCAGAATTTGAGGGGGCATGCAAAAATAGTGAATCCGACTACCAGAATATATGGCACACTTAGGCTAGCGGGGATCCTCCCTATGATGGCTTCGATTTCGATGGAATATTAGTATCTTCTCGCCATTTTCACTGGTACTTTTCAAGTGATTCAAACCTCGCGTCCACCATAGAGTCCTTTAGAAATTTTGGTAGCTTTGGCCTGAGTACCGACAAATTCTTGGTCGTCTCGCTTCCCACATCATCATACAAAGCCACTACGGCTACAGCTCCAAAAGTTGTCAGTGCACCCCTCGAGGAAAGCTCAACTCCAGAGCCGCCTCACAGATGCCGGAGGGGCCAAGCATGGAAGTTAGAACCAGTCGTTCCCATAAAAGTTCGGAATATAGCCTGAGGAAGCTAATGTCCCCTGAGATCTACCTATTGATGATTTTCACCCAATCAAGATACCAAAGAAGGATATGTGGGATCCGGGGAGATCAGCGCTCCGAGAAATCTGGAACTGGAAAAACTAGGAGCCTTGACCAGGTGACGCCTGATGAAATCTTGCCCTCACTAGGGTCATAACCCAGTGCCAGACCTAGGTTTTACTAGGTTTATTTGACCGTGTGCTGCAGACGCTCAGCCCCTAAGTTTGAAATAACCCCTCGCAGCGAATCAGTTTTAAGCCGGCCTGCCGATCGATCCCTCCATTACGGGATGGTTGCCTATCCCCTTTGAATCTAAATCCCGACAAGCTCCTCCCTGCCAAAGGCGTGGTATGTGACCCTCGATCAAACTCGAAGCATTAGGCCAATTGAAGGGCACAAATTTTTAAAAGGGATCACTTTAACTGCTACGACTACCGAAAATGGGAAGCACCATCTGACTGGCCATAAGATGTTTTCCGTCGGCCGATACTTAGGGTCGTCTGAGCGCCAGTAATGTTGGTTAAGTAGCGGCCTTTCCTTGAGGGAAGCTTACCGCCTGCCAATTTGCAAAATAGCCCTAGGCTCTGGCTGGCTTGTGAAAAATTCTGCATCGCTATGAAAAGCCAGTCTTCTCCTTAATTGCAGCCGGAGGCTTGAGTACGGATCAACCCTCGAGATTCTTTTGCCGATACTCAGCACCGCTTCTCTTCATTTATTTTACCCCCTTGCCAAGGTTTTTTAGTTAGTTCCCATCACCTCGATTCTCCCAGCATACAGATTACCTTAGGTAACCCTAACATTTATGCTAAGTTGGAAGCGATATTCACCTTTTCTCGGTTCACCATGTTTCTTTTCCCGAAAGGCAAGCAACTCACTGTGCGACTTTTAGCAATATCACGCGCCCTTCTGATCACCAGCACCAGCCTGGTGCTCCTACCACTCCACGCAGTAGCCGCCGAAGTTCCGGTGGAAGAACTTCGCTGGGGTATTCGTACCAGCTTCAATAATTACACCGGCGGTCCAACCTTTTTAGAGGATGGGGTCACTTTTACCGATCGGACATTCCACTTCCCACTTCAGAGCTACCGTTTTGATTCCGAAACCCAGCGCACTGAGGCGCAATTCGGTGGTGAGGTTCGCTTTCGCAACTATTGTGGCACTAAGGAAAAAGCTCGAGACCTCTCGGCTACCTGCGATCTTGATATGACCCTTCGCAATCCCAAGATAGTTATCGATAACTCAGGCTCGTACCTCGAGGCCACCGTGCGCAGTAAGCAGTACCAGGATAAGAGTTACTATGCCCCGAGCGAGCCAGTAAAGATTGCTCGGCTCTCCACTGCCGGCGGTGCTTTTAAACAAGATACGGGCTATATCAATTGGGAGAATATTCCAACCACGCTCACGACCGAGGGCAATCGTATGTTCTCCGAATTCTATGAACCAGGTCAAGGGCTCGATCCGCTCTCCTTTAGTGCCAAGGGGCAGGGAGCACGGCCTGATTCTGATACTGGTTCGCTAGAGGTCATGCAGCAGAAGTGGCGCTCGCCTGCCACCTATGATCAGCACCATGGTTTGTACCAATTAGGAGATAAGGTTTTGGTATCGGTGGGTGGCCATGGTCTCTATCTCATCAATTCCGACATGAAGCAGATAGCCGAGGTGGATTTCCCATTGTCGCGCCATAATATTGCCGCGTTTGACGCCGTTCACGGCTATTTTTATTTCAGTGAATCCCCAAGCAGATTCGATCGCTTCAGCTCTGTCATTAAAAGAGTAAAGGTCACCAGTTCTGGCTTCGGGCAAATTGAACCCGTTGGCACAACCAAAGGCACTGTTTATAGCATTGGGGTGCACGATACGACTGGCGATATTATTGCCATTTCGGTGGAGAACAACCAATCATCGACCCCTACGGTGGAAAAGATCGGCCACCTCAATATTATTTCCGGCGGCGATACTCCCGCTATCAGCTCCGATATCGTCCTGCCTTCGGCGGCAGAGCTCTTTGCTACGAACGATATTGCGGGTGATAGCCCCTACGCCCCCGGTTTTGCGCCAGAGCCCATGGCCACAGTGCTGCTCAGTATGCCTGATGGCACTTTCGTTTATTCTTCGAATGCGGATATCTATCTCAATGGTGAGAATTCGGCCAAGCGCAAGGCCTTGATCAGCATTGATCCCCGCGCCCGGGAGCCTGAGGCGGTGGCAAAATTCATGCCGGGGTCACAAGAGGATAATTCCAATGAGTCGATGCCGGCTATGGCCAATAATGGGGCCGACATTATCCGCTGGAATAATTTCACCTCAGCCGGTAGCAATCAAGTTCAGCGGCTGATCTATGCCAATCGCGATGTGACGGCGGATCAAGGCTTAGCAGCACGCCCCGATCTCACAGGGTGGGCAGGAGTTAGTTGGGATAGCCAGAATCAGCCAGTCATGTTATCTGGTGAGCGTGGCCAGCTTATATGGTTCGACCCCTCAACTTTCACACCTGTCACTCATGATGGAAAAGAGCGCGTTTTTGATATTCCCAATGGGCGCGAAACCTCCAATAGGTCCCAAGGCAATTTCCTTGCGCTTGCTAACGGATCTTTTTTCGTACCCACTGTGGTGGAAAATAATACCAGCGGGATCGAGCACTATGAGCTGGTGCATATTGTCGATCCCACGCGCGAAGCTCTGAGCACCGAAACCCCAGAGGAAGCCCACCGGCGCGAAATTCGCGAATATAAGCAATTGGCATGGCAGATTTTCACCGATAGCCGCTCTCGCCTGAACGAGGCGCTAGAAAATCTCGCTGCGGTGAATAAAGCAGGCTCTGATACTGAAGTTACTGCCGCTCGTATGCGCGTCGACGAGGCACGACAAACCTATCTCGCCAGCCGCGAGAAGCTCGCTGAACTGTGGCCAGAGAAACTTCCTCAGAATGATGATCTGCTCAATCTCTCTGAGGACGAGACCCCGGCTCCTACCCCGATACCCGAAAGTGAAACCGGACTTAGTGGTGGCGCCATTGCGGGCATCATCATTGCGGTTCTTGCAGCTATTGGGCTCATTGGTGGCTTCATCGCGCAGCATCTCGGGCTGCTGGCTCAGTTCCTTCCGCGTATATAGATCTTTAAGATGAAAGGACATATCATGCACAATTATCGTCATTTATTGTCTGGTGTGGCGCTTGCTAGTGCACTAGCCACTGGCGCCGCATTGCTGCCTGCCTCTACAGCTGTCATTCCTCAGGGGATAGCTCATGAGACTAACGTTGATGGCTATGAGATAGAGACTAGTGATGCCATGCCGCATAAATACTATGTGGACAAGGCTGCTGATAGTGCCCAGTATATGGGCGAGTTGCATACTTTCCACGCCCTAAGCCAATTGCGCCACGTCTATCACACTGCTGCCTACCAGCAAAAATACGCAGATTATACGCAGCGTACCCCGAAGATGAACCAAGCCCACCAATTATCTGAGGATAATTGCTATATCGCCAAGGCTCGGTTGGGTCTTGCGATGATGAAGGTGGAAGGTGATGCTGCAGCTAGAGCTCTTGATCTCAGCAAGGTGGGCTTTGACTTCAACGAAAGTAAACGGGCACTAGAGTTGCTGCGCCAAAGCTCCACAGAGTTACTGGCCCGCCGTGATGCTCTAAAAGCGCAGGATAGCCTCGATAAGCGTATTGCTTTGATCAATAACCGCGAGAAAATCGTCTCCGATGGTGCCAACCGCCTTCGCGATATTATCGGTGACCTCGAGGCAGGCACACCTACTGCAGAGATCTCCCCGTTCGCGGTGGTTAATTACGACATTGCTCAAGGTTTTGTAGATTGCGAATTGGGCTTAAGTACCGACGCCGCGTGTCGGAAGCTCAACAATGATCGCGACGAGAAGCGCTATCCAGGCCACCCGTTAACCGACCATGCTAAGCAGTTGACTGTTACGGTCGTAGATCCGCTGGTTCCTAACACCGGTATGCGCCCCGCTATAGAGCGCGATGCCGAGACAAATCAACAGCTCTTAGAGCTGGCCTACGGAGCACTCCCGAAGGCCAATCACGATCCCGCACCTTCTCACACTCCCTCCCCAGCTCCGCAACCTCCAACGACATCTGCGCAGCCAACCCCTGACCTTGAACCTGATGAACCCGCCAATCCTCAGGATATGGGCGTTGGACGTATAGTGGGCATAGTGGTGGGGGTCATTGCTGGCCTCATCGGTTTGGCAGCGATCGTTATAGCAGCATTCAATCACTTCATCCCCCGCTAATTACTCCTCGCATACGGAATAGAACCCCCTAGGAATTTCTCCTAGGGGGTTTCTGTGGGCTCTATTCGTAGCGCAGCGCTTCGATGGGGTCTAATTTTGCAGCCTTATTGGCGGGATACCAGCCGAAGAATACTCCGATAATTAAACAGAATCCGATGGATACTAGAATGCCCCAGAGCGGAGGAGCAGTCACCCCGCCCATGAAATAGGAGCCGATCATACCCAAGATCGATCCGGTGGCAAGGCCAATAAGTCCACCGATCATACACACGACAATGGCTTCGATAACGAATTGGCGTCGGATATCGCGCCTAGTGGCACCGAGGGCTTTGCGGATACCGATCTCTCTGGTGCGCTCGGTGACGGTAATGAGCATAATATTCATTACTCCGATACCGCCCACAAAAAGCGAGATACCGCCAATCGCGGCGATGGCCGCGCTGATGGTCGAGAGGAAGGTATTGAGAATCGCCAAGCTCTGCGCCCCGTCGAAAACCCGTACGTTGTAGTCGGGGTTGTCCTGGTAATAGGATTCGAAGAAGGATGAGACTTTATCCATAAATTCCGCAGGCTCAATGCGCGGCCCTTTACGCAAAAAGATATTCTGCCAATAGTTCTCCTCACCGGTGAAGTACTCCTGGAGGGAATACGGCATAAGAGCGGCATTTCGCGGGCCGCTGATATTGAAGAGGTTTCCTTCTGCTGGTTTCTGCACGCCAATCACGCTCACACTGACGAAGCTCTCTTCGGATTCAAAATCGAGTGTGGATCCAATAGCGCGCTTAACATTTCCTTTAAAAAGCGCCTGCGCCAGCTGATCTGAAATCACCGCCACAGGACGGCTATTGGCAATATCGTCGGCCGAAATCCCGCGACCCACCTCAACCGGAATATCCCGCAAAGTAGCATAATCTTCATTCACAAAGCTAACGGTTCCGTCCGCGTCTGCTTCACCAGAGTTGAAATTACCAAAACTAGCCGATTGATCACCGATGGCAACACCGGCGAGGTCATCACCCATAACCTGACGAAGGCGCTCGATCATATCTTCGCTAATGCCATCCTCGGGGTCCTCGAGTGGTCCGAAGTAAAAATAAGCGTCTTCCCCGCCGAGCTCTTCGAGCTCTTCTTCGCTTAAAGTGGGCTGGATCTGCAGGGAGTAGTCGGCCGCACCAAGGCTGGCCAGACTGGAATTGGCATTCACTTTCAGAGCTTGCCCGAGGGTAAGAATAGCGATCACGGAAGCAATACCGATAACGACGCCTAAAAGCGTCAGCAATGAGCGCAGTTTGTTGCCGGCGATATTACTCCATGCGAGTCTCAGCGATTCAAGTACGCTCACTGGTGGTCACCTCGATTTGTGGCCCGTTGGGTTGCCTTAATCAGCTCAGGATCTCGGGGAGCCCTGGGACCGCGCAGCACTCCATCACGCATCGTGACCGTGCGGGTCGTCTCTTTAGCCAGCTCGGGGTTGTGGGTAATAAAGACTATGGTGCGCTGCTGTTCTTGATTGAGGGTATGAAATAAGTCCATCACCATGCGGCCAGTTTTGGAGTCGAGAGCACCGGTGGGCTCGTCGGCAAGAATAAGCGAGGGGTTATTAGCAAGGGCGCGGGCAATAGCGACACGCTGCTTCTGCCCACCCGATAATTCACTCGGCGCGTGCCCTGCGCGGTCGGCCATACCCACCATATCCAGTAAATGCATAGCGCGTTCTTCGCGCTCTTTGCGGGATTCACCTGCGTACATCATCGACATTTCCACATTTTGCCTAGCGCTAATGCGCCCAATGAGGTTGAAGTTCTGGAAAACGAATCCGATATGTTTACTGCGGTAGCGCGAAGCCTGATCATCGCGAAGATCGAGGACGTCCACCCCTTCGAGCAGGTATTTTCCACGTGTGGGACGATCGAGCATCCCAATGATATTCATCAACGTGGATTTACCGCACCCGGAAGCCCCGACAATGGAAACAAATTCCCCGTCAGCGACGTCGAATTCGCAATTATGCAGCACAGTCAACTCATTCTCGGTATCAGCATTGAAGGTTTTGTAGATGCCTCGCATATCAATAAGCTGCGGCGGCATACTATCGATTTGAGTCATTAATTAACCTTCTCCACTGCGACGTCATCCCCAGATTGCGCGGTGGTTGATGGTGCAGCAGCGGGGTCTTCGGCAACCTCAACCTCATCATCCACATCGGTTATGAAGCGCTGATAGTCACCTAGGATGCGATCACCCGTCTTCACCTCTCCGCCCGTGACCTCATAATCGAAGTCAAGTTCCTTACCCAGGTCGATGCGGCGCTTGCGAATAATATCGGTGCCATCCTCCTTCGCGACAACGAGCACGAAATTTCCGTCGGGACCTTTAAACACGGAGTCTTTGGATACGAGAGGGTTATCGCTGGCTTTTTCGGTAATAATTTTCGCTTTAACAGAGCTGCCTAATAGGAGGCCGTCTCGGTCGCCTATAACCTCAATTTCAATTGGAAAGGTAGGTTTGGAGGAACTAGTTTGTCCAGAACCTGCTGCTTGGGGGTTCATAGCGGTAGAGCCATCGGTGCTAGCAGCCGGTGAAATAAAGGACACGCGACCCTCAAACTTCTTATTCTCAGTAGCGGTGGTGGTGAAATCTACCTCTTGTCCTACCTTTACCTTGGAGATATCGATCTCTTTGATGGTGGAGTGGATAATGAGGCGACGGTCATCGGCCACCATCATCAAGGGACCGGTAGCCGGGGTGCCTTCTTTGGCATCTACGCGGGTGATAATTCCAGATATTGGGCTGCGCACCTCGGCGGAGGCAATATCTACTTGCAACTGCTGATTTGATGCTCCATTGGCCGCACGGCTCGCCCGCGCGGAGCGCATCGCATCATCGATAGCGGCTTGCTGGTTTTGTACCTGGTTATCGACACTGCGCTGTGCTGCGATGACATTGGTCGCAGCATCCTTCTTAGCATCAAAGGCCAGAGCTAGTTCCCGCTGGGCATTCTGAAGCTTTAGATCCACGCCCCCGAGGGTATTATTGAGTAGATTTTGCGCATCGTTGAGGTTACGCAGGCTGGCTAAGAGTCCCGCCGCATTGCTGGCAGTGGTAAGACCAGCGCCCACATAGTTCTCGGGATAGCGCTTCAGTTTCTCCTGCAGAGCTTTAACTAAGGCCTGGGTGGAGGCGATATCAGCATCGAGACGGGCTATCTCGGTGGGATCTGTGGCCAGGCCGCGTTGCGAGATCAACTGGGCCAGTTTGGTATTAAGCGCGGCTAGATCCGCGGTATCGCGGGCCTGGTCTTCTGCGCGATAGAAAATGGTGGTACTGGTGCGAGCCGCCTCAAGTGCTGAGTTTAAAACCTGGTCCCGTGCTGCCTCGACGGCTGCGGTCTGGCCGATAATGCTCGGATCATTGCCTCGATCAACCTGGGAGCGCTGGAAATCATACTCCGCCTGAGCGCGCTGATATTGAGCGTCCGCCTGGCGCAAGGCGGCTTGCGCTGCGGATATTTCCCCGTTGAGGCCATCGTTATTCAGGCCCACAAGCTGATCGTATTGGCGCTGTGCCGCTTGAATTTGGCTAATCGATGCCGCATCCTGGGCAGCTTGCTGCGCTTGTGCAGTAGCAAGCTGGCGCTCAATCTGACTGGTATCCATACGCGCAAGGATCTGGTCTACTTGGACGCGGTCGCCCACTTTGACAGATACCTTATTAACCGGTGCTGCCAGGTTTGTGGTTAGCGCCACCGAGCTTTGGGCTTCGATGGTGCCAGAGATGGATACCTTTTTTGCGTTATCTCGCTTGGAGAGCTCCTGGTAATCAGCTGCACTGATTTCCTGTTTATTGTTGGAGACATAATAGATTCCCCCGCCCGTTGCCAGGGCCAGCGCTAGTAGCACCGAACCTCCGATAAGTACGCTCTTATTTGCTACGGCTGATATGGCCACGATGACTGGCTGACCTTTCTATTGGCTCTATAAAGCGATGTCTCTTCTTATAAGTAACGCTAACAAAGGGATAGCATTCTTGACCACCCTGATTATCCAAAACGGGGTGAGGGCAAACCCTGAGTTATTGACAGTGTTCTTCTCCCCCACCCTGAGGGTTATGTCATCTGAGCGGGAGATTTACGCGCTCTAATCGGTGAGGTTACTGGTGCTTGAATTCCGGGGCGCGCTTATGAGCGAAAGCATCCATCCCCTCTTTTTGATCCGCGGTAGCAAAGAGGGCATGGAAAGTACGTCGTTCAAAAAGCAGGCCTTGCTGCAGTGTGCTCTCATAGGCTGTGTTGATCTGTTCTTTAATGAGGGAGGTTGCAATAAAAGATCGCTCTGCGATCGTGGTAGCGACCTCGAGAGCAGTATCAAGGAGATCGGCTGCGGGAACCACCCGTGCAACCAAGCCTGCGCGCTCTGCTTCCTCGGCATCGATCATTCGGCCGGTTAAACACATGTCCATCGCTTTCGCCTTGCCAACAGCCCGGCTAAGCCGCTGCGAACCGCCCATACCTGGGGTAATGCCGAGATTAACTTCTGGTTGGCCGAACTTTGCGGTATCACTAGCGATAATGAAATCGCACATCATAGCCACTTCGCACCCTCCGCCCAAGGCATAGCCGTTGACCGCGGCAATAATCGGGGTACGCGCAGAGCTTAGGCCATCCCAGCCAGAGAACCAGTTACTGAGATACATCTCAGGTGCGGATTTCGTGGACATTTCCTTGATATCCGCGCCTGCGGCAAAGGCCCGCTCACTGCCAGTGAGCACAATGGCACCGATATTTGGGTCTGCGTCGAATGTGTCTACGGCGGCAACGACCTCCTCCATGAGTTGCTTGTTTAAGGCATTGAGGGCTTTGGGCCGGTTGAAGGTAATCAGTCCGACGCGGCCATGCGTCTCAGTGAGGATGGTTTCGTAGGTCATTGCTGGCTCCTTAAAATGACGTGGGCACAATAAAAATCCCGTGTATGGGGGTTATCCTCAAGGCTAGCGTAGGAGAGCCAGTTGCCTGCAGTAATATTGACCACCTTTTACTCATCTGACTGTGAGGCGATAGGCGACGACAGGTGACGAAAAACAAAACCACCCGCTCTCGTGATTATCACAAGAGCGGGTGGGAAAGTAGTGCTGAGGCGATCTACTCGCCTCAGCACCTTATTGCTACTTCTTGAATGGGAAGCCGAGTTCACGCAGGAGAGCGCGGCCTTCATCATTGTTGGTAGCGGAAGTTACAACGGTGATATCCATACCGCGCTGGCGGTCGACCTTATCAACGTCGATCTCGTAGAACATGGTCTGCTCGGAGAGACCGAAGGTGTAGTTACCATGACCATCGAACTGCTGATCAGAGAGGCCGCGGAAGTCACGAATACGTGGCAGGGCAACAGTGAGCAGGCGATCGAGGAATTCCCACATACGGTCGCCACGCAAGGTTACGCGGGCACCGATGGGCATACCTTCACGAAGCTTGAAGTTAGCGATCGACTTCTTAGCGCGACGCAGCTCTGGCTTCTGACCGGTGATGGCGGTGAGATCTTCCAAAGCGCCGTTGATCAGCTTGGAATCGCGGGCAGCGTCGCCCACGCCCATATTGACAACAACCTTCACGACACCAGGGATCTGCATGACGTTGTCATAGGAGAACTCTTTATTGAGCTTGGTACGAATTTCCTCGCGGTAGCGGGTCTTAAGACGTGGAGTGTAATCGCTCATGATTAGATGTCCTTCCCATTACGACGAGAGATACGGACTTTTTTGCCGTTCTCATCGAGGCGGTAGCCAACGCGGGTTGGCTTGCCGTCGGAGTCGAGGACCATCACGTTGGAAACGTGAATAGGAGCTTCTTGGGTCACGATTCCGCCGGACTCTGCACCACGCTCTGGGGCAGAGTTTGCTACGTGCTTCTTGATGCGGTTAACGCCTTCAACCAAAACCTTTTCGGTCTTAGGATAAGCCTCAATAACCTTGCCTTGTGCGCCCTTATCGGGGCCGGAGATTACGACGACCATGTCGCCCTTATGGATCTTCATAAGATTAAATCACCTCCGGTGCAAGGGATACGATCTTCATGAATTTCTTATCACGAAGTTCACGAGCAACGGGGCCGAAAATACGGGTGCCCTTAGGCTCGTTATCGTTCTTAATAATCACAGCAGCGTTCTCGTCGAACTTGATATAGGAACCGTCTGCGCGACGGGTTTCCTTCTTGGTGCGAACGATGACAGCTTTGACAACCTCACCGGCTTTAACATTGCCGCCGGGGGTTGCTTCCTTGACTGTAGCGACAATTACATCGCCCAGACCAGCGAAGCGTCGGGTGGAGCCGCCGAGGACGCGGATGCACAGAATTTCACGTGCACCGGTGTTGTCGGCGACCTTCAGACGCGATTCTTGTTGAATCACTAGGGGTCTCCTTGACCTAAATTTTATGTGTGGCAGAGTTCCGGACTGACACACGCGGTCTATGTACTGCTGCCTCCATTTTCGGCCCCGAAGGGCATTCAAGCCGCCGTTGCCCCGGAATCGGGCATCGCGAGCTCAAACCTATAAAAGGCAACCCAGATAGTAAACCACACCCACCACTTGCTTTCAAGCTTGCCATTTTGGCCCCCTATTGGACTCACACCTTCATGGAGTGGCCTACGCGCAAGTCCACCATAGAGTTGGAGGTCAAAAGCGGAATCCGCCAAGTGCACCGCCATAGCTTAAGGTTAGCGTGAAGTTAGCGTGAAGTTAGCGTGAGATAGCCAATTACACCTTCGTGCTCGTCCAGGCTCTCAGACAGATACAGGAGCCAGGCGCTTAGCTCCGGCCCCCATTTGAAGTGTATCTGTGACGAACCTCGGAGCTTCTGCTGCCAAATATTAGTGGAGCTTTTCGATTGAGGCTTAAGTATCTTCCTCAGTGTGCGAAGAATCGTTCGTTATTCTCACTCTGATAATAAGCCCAGTGGGTGCTGATGTTGTGACCTCCACCGCAGAGCTTTTCTTGTTCACACCCACCGCGATGATGCCAGATACCTCCTATCTGCGAATATGACTGAGCTCTCCGTTAGTTTTTATCGTTCTAGGTATTAAGCTTCAACGTGAGAGTGAACTATCCCACCTGCTAAACCATATTTTTTCAGAACAGCCTACTCGCCCAAGGTCCGCTACCACCTCACAGCGTCAAACTCATATATCTCTGCTACTGCCCATTTCTTTACCTTTGACCCATCAGGCATGGACGTACATAGACCTTTTGTCCATCGCCACTTCTTTGAGCAGATAGCGCTTTGTGTCCAACAAAACCTTTGCCTCGCACACTAGGTGTGGGAACCACCCGTCCCAATCAAACTCCTTGGCCTCATCGAGCAGTGATTGTGAATCAGGCTGATCCCATTCGATGGCAATATTCGGATGGTCCAGCAGCGGGATTGTGCGATCACTTTTTCGCCATTCCAGCATTCACACCCTGATAGCATGATCGTCAGTCAAGCGACGAGCGAGACAATTGACGTAGGGAAATCCAGCCGCATCGGCGATGAAAATGAAACCTTTCGGCTGTGGATCAGGCAGGTCAAAGGGAGTCGAACCGTAATAGGATGCCTCAAAGGTGTCCCCGGGCTCAAAGGATTGGACCCACAAATATGCCGGCCCTGAAGGTTCGTGGATCAGGAAGTATAGAGTGAACTCACCACTGCGTTTATCAATATCGACGAGAGTATAGCCTCGCATCACTTGTTTAGTGGGTTGATCTGGATGGGCAAACCAGCAGCGAATAAAGTCTCCGCCGCATGGTTGGCACTGCCGAATGAAATCCGGGGAGCTTACCCGTACAGCCTTCATTGTGGGACTGTGGTCCCAGATTCGTAAAACTGTGCACGTAAAATTTTCTACTCGTAGGACCCTCATGATGAGCCCGTACATACTTTTACCTACCTTAGACGCCCCTGCTTAATCTTCTGCTTCGCCGGATTCCTTATATCTACGGTCACCATAGCAATAAAAGACCTCGAGGCTAAGGCTTACCTCAATTATACGACTTTGAGTGGGCTTGTTCGATCACTCATAGTGTGCGCATCCACGTCTCGAGGGGCCTACGTCCGTGGCGCACGCGATCGCAACACAATGCTGCATCCTTATTTGTTGTGGCATGAGGATGCAGCATGAGCTTTTAGGAGCACGAGCGTTCGATAAAAAATCTAGCGGTAGGATTTGAGGCTGTCCGGCCATTGGGCGTCGTTGAAAACCAAGTACTCTACAACGGGATCAACCTCGAAGACTGGAGGATCACTCACTTCAATTTCAGCAGAATCAAAGCTGGATCCGGTCTCCATCCGAGTAGGTGCCTCTTCAGAGCCGAAAGAGGCCGTGCCTTTAAAGCGAGCCCCTTCGAACTGTGCATCCTTATAAAAGGTAGCTGCATCGAAGATGCTCTCTGCGCTAAAAGTTGCGCCATTAAAGCCAGAGTGGGCATCAAAGGAGGCGTCACGGAAAGAAACCTTCTGGTAGAAGACCGAGTTTAAGAACCATACGCCCTTGGCAAAGCGTGCCCCGTCAAAGATGGTTTCGCCACCGAAGGTGGTGTACTGGAAGTCAGTATGCCCGGTGAACGTGGACGAAACGAAGCTCGCCTTATCGTTGATTTTCGCCTCACCAAAGAAGGTATCGCCAGCAAAGGTCACCCCGCTCAACCACAGATCCTTCTCAAAGCGGGCTCGGGAGAAATTCACATTTCCCCGGAATTGGGCGTTATCGAATCTCACGTCCTCAGTGAAATTAGCCCCGCCGAACCACGCTCCTTGCCTGAATACGGTATGGAAGAAGGAGGCCTCAGCGAGGAATTGGGCATCTGTGAATACGGGATCAACATCGAAAGATGCGTAGTTGAATACAGCTGGGCGAGTAAATGTGGCCCCGCTGAAATCTGCCACCGAATCAAAAGATGCCTGACTGAGATCAACCTCAGAGATGAAATAGGCGTGGCGGAAATCGAAACGGCAATCGGACCAGAGCTGTTCTATTGGCTTGAGCTGCTTCTTCCCCGCTGCAGTTTCGAGGCCACTAGCAGAAACTAGATGCTCGGAGAATACGCCGAAGATCGTTGACTCAACAGCACGCTCTCCATCGGTATCGTCTCCGCGATGACTGCGCAAATAACCACACAAGATATCCACCACTCGCTGTTTATAAGAGCCACCTCGGATATCAGCAACATCTGCAAGGGTATAGATGCCGGCAATGCGAACCTGCGGGGAATCTGAACCTAATTTTTCCATGGCCTCATCGAGACGGCGATCGGTACTCAAACCGTCCTCGGCCAGCTGATTAGTCGCAGAATCGCGGCGCTCCCAATATCGAAAAACGAAATAGGCGCTAGCAACCAGCGCAATAATGGCGTATTTGAAGGTTTCGACTTGAGTAAGAGCCGCAAATTGGTAGTTGGATGCAAGATCTCCCAGCCAGAGCGAGGCCAGTGTGGCATAAAGAAATAAAACGATGACGAGCGAAACTGCGAGCGCACGCAGCACGGATTTATTGGACCAGTGCTTAAGCGCACCCCAAACGTTGGCGATCTCGCGTCCGATTGTGCGCACCAGGGCAGCCATGCGCACCTTATAACTCGGCCAGTTCTTTTGAAAATTTTCGGAGGAATCCTGTAGCTTCTCACTCGCTTCCTGGAATTTTTCGCCTGCCTCGAGCTTTACTTTCTCCGTAGCTTCGGTGAGTTTAGTGGAAGTTTCCTTGAATTTTTCGCTCGCTCCCTCCCTCACCTTTTCTGTGGTTTCGGTGAACTTGGCGGAAGTTTCTTGGAATTTCTCTGTTGCCCCCTCTTTGACTTTTTCTGAAGCTTCAGAGAACTTCTCTGAGGCCTCGTGGAGTTTCTTAGCACCCTCTTGTTTGACAGCATTCAGCTTTTCTTGGGTAGCGGATTGCTGTTGTCCCTCTTCCACGACGCCAGCGTCGAGCTCCTGCTCAATATCGGGTTTTTCTACCTCGACATCTGCGCTCAGCGCCTGATCGTTGTTTACAACCTGCGCCGGGTCAGTACCCTCCTCTGGGGTGTCCAAGGCTTTTAGTTCCACGGTAATGTCACCGTCAATATCAGTTTCTACTGCGGTCACCGTATAGTGGTCCGCCTCAGTATCGGTAGCCTCGAGCGGGGTTTCTGACTCGGGAGTGATTGAGATATCTGCTGGTGTTTTCTGCTCTGGATATTCTTCGCCTGTGTCTTGAGCCATGAGGTCCTCTTTTGTTGGGGGAGAAAATTCTGATACCTCACGATTTTACCGCTCACAGCCATATTCTGCGCCCGAATAAATACGGAAGCAGGCTAACTACTAACCAGCGCCTAGGAGATAGGCATGCTCAATCCAAGGCATATAGGGAATTGAACAACACTCTGTCGGCTGGCTCACTATCCAATCCGCCCGCGAGAATAAGGTCGGTGAAGTTAAGCCCGGCTGGTTTTCGCCTTAATATATTTGGTAGCGACGGGGTGGGCCACAACCAACCCCATCGCTTTCTGGCACGTCGTTTCCAACAGGCCCCGTGGGCTGAGCCCCTTTTTTAGGAACTCATTCGATCAGCTAGGGTGGGTCCGTCGCAGGTGGCTGGTGTGAATAGCAAGCTGATAAGCCCTGATACCGCCGTCAGTACTGCTAGTCCGCCACGGTTGGCCCGCAAAAAATTACGAACGTCACGGACAAGCGGGTTGTTCTTCTCTAATCGTTCATCTCGTGGAATGTGGACGAACGGCAATGCCGCGGCTAGCCCCAATAATATGGTCACAAGCGCTGGCATGATGATATGAGGATGGGCGGTACACTTGCCTTCCCCGTTGTTGTCACTTGAGCCCTTCTTCGGGCTTTCAGGCACAGGTTCCTTGGAGTTAGTTGGTGTTGGCTCTGCGGTCGGTGTGACACTAGAGGTCGCTGATGTGGTTGGTGCGGGCGAGGCGCTCGAGGTCGCTGTAGCGCTTGGAGCAGGCGTCGCAGTAGGCGTGGTTGTGGAGCTTGGAGCAGCCGTAGCGGTGGGCGTAGCGCTAGGTGTAGTAGATGTACTGGGGGATGGTTCTACAGTCGGAGTCGTAGTGCTGCTCGGAATCGGTGGAATAGCGGTTCCTGACGATGGCGTCGGCAGCGCACTCGGAGCTGGGCTTAACGTTGGAGTGGAGGTGGTGCTGGTAACAGGGGGCACAATCGCCTTACCGAATACCTGCAGCTTCAGCGGCACCTCCTTCTCATCACCAGTAGCCGTGGTGACAACTACCATCAAGTCCTTCGTCACACTGACGATATCTCTGGGTGGATTGACTGTGACAGTTCCTGTTGCCTCATCAATGGTGATCCACGAGTCGACATTATTCTTAAACGTGAATGTCGTCTGGGCTGGTGGCGCTGAGATTACTGTTGGTTCGATAATAAGTGTCTCTCCAGCTTGGACAACACGATCGTTATAGCTGAGTGAAAACTCTTGCTTTTTCGGCAGGATAATGACGGGAATGACGGCCTTACCGGAATATCCTTCCACCTCTTGTAAATTATCCCTGTTCCGGCCAGCACCTGGGCGAGAGGGATCTGAGAGATGGCGGGTCACGAAAGCAAATTCTAAGTAGTCACCTTGTGGTGATGGGACGTACTCGGGCCCGACTGCGACATCGAACTGACTAGTTCTATGACCCGAGATACCACGAAGGGCCGAGTGAGTGACCACTACATCGTCGAGAATATTATTGGGTGTACCGTTATCAAATGCCTTTATATAGTCGGCGCTATTAGACTTATCCGCCTCGCTGTAATAAGTGAAATACGGGACGGTGTTCGCACCATTACCTGTGATTCCCGCTTGATCGGTATCATCATTAGCTACCCATGGAGTGTAATAATCAAAGTTTGCATAACCGCTAATGGGCGCTGTATGCGTCTGTGCAAAAACCGAAGGGTAGCACACTCCCGGGCCGTTGAGCACGACGGGTGTCGTGATCGCGTAGTTGACCTTGTCATTTGGCTTATTCTGCACGAAGCCATAGGGATCGTTGAAGAGCTTGATATGGCGGTGTCCGTCCCTTATTTGCCCCTCCACCGTGTCTCTGGGTACGACTGAATACTCTTCTTTCTCATTGCCTACCTCAATTGGCTCGCAACCCGAAAAATTACCCTTATATATCTGCGACTCATCGTAGCGATCAGGATTGCTGATGTGCAGCGCACCTTCTAGGTACTCGCGGCCGTTAATTAGCGAGAATAACTCCAGGTTCTCTGGGATACGATCGCGTGCATCAGGCATATATTTGATATTGAGTTGGGTCGGAGTCGTGAAACGTCCGACCTTGTCGCCGAAGGAGATGTCCTTGACCTGTGAAATTGTCTTAATATCGAAATCATTGGCATAGCTAGGTATGGCTGTCAACCCGGCAAGCATGGATATAGCGGTCACAGAGGCAATTGCTCCGCGCCTGATGTGGTGTTGTGTCACTCGACACTTTCCTCTCGTTAGGAAGGTCATAAGAAAACCTTGTGAGATTTCTCACCTTATGCGACGAGGAGTCTGCGTGTCAATAGAAAAATATGGAAAGCTTACCGCATCTATGCTGCATACCTGATATTTTTACTCGTTTGCGTTCAAGGAAATTTTTCACTCACGGGGTTGAGTGCTACGGCAGCCTTTATATATATGCGATCCTCGCTAATGGGTCCTATCTCAACACTCACCACACCAGCCGATGGGAAAAACGCCCTCTCTAAGTACAAAGGTGAGGGCGTTTTTCTACAGTCTGCTCTGGCCTACTCCAGACTACTTCCAGGTTACGGTAACTTCGTAGTCTTCCTTGTCTGTATGAAGGAGCAGGGATTTAATATGAGTATCGAGGAGCTGCTCAACGCGCTCCCCGGCGCGCTTGAGGATGCCATGCTCAATGGCCTGAGTTTCTGCCGCTTTACCTTCGACAGTAAGGAAACGGGTCATATCGTCCACGCTGAGCTGGTTGAGGGGATTGTAGCTTTGATCGTAAACAATCACACTGTCGGGGTCGATCTTGGAGTCGATGATTTCTACGCGCGGTACTTTCAACGTGACCTTCTTCGTGTTTTCACTCATATCAATAGCGATCTGGCTGAAGTCTTTGACCCCCGCTTTAACGGTGCCGTCGTAGGTAATGAGAAAATTCTTGCCCGTAAGTGGAACCGTCAGGCCGTAGATCTGGTGGCCTTCATCTGCAAATTTGCCCACATTGGTAAAGGTATATTCCTCCACAGCTAATTCCGCTATATCTTTGAAAGATGCGGCGATGCCGGTAGACGTTATGGTGGGTTCTTTTTGTCTGAATACCTGGCTTTGTGCATAAAAGAAGGCGGAACCCACAATAAGGAGCAATGTTAAAAGTGCTAAGCCGAGACCTATGAAAAAGCGGCGCATATGAATCCCCGATATTCTTTCTTTTTCTTGTGCGCCATAGCAGACGCGAATAAGGACACAGTACTGGCACAGTATTACTGAGACTGCAGTTAAACTTGAATTCCATATTACATACGCTTTATATCCGATTTCGACCTACGATAATCGACCATAAAATGAGCGGGCCTTAATGTGCGAGATCTTAAAGTGCCAGTGATGCTGCTCCTTGCACGCCATCTGGTGTACCCCTTGCTTGCTAGCT
Organism: Corynebacterium sp. ES2715-CONJ3; assembly: GCF_024814365.1. Taxonomy (NCBI): domain Bacteria; kingdom Bacillati; phylum Actinomycetota; class Actinomycetes; order Mycobacteriales; family Corynebacteriaceae; genus Corynebacterium; species Corynebacterium sp. ES2715-CONJ3. The sequence goes on along the minus strand of NZ_JANUXS010000002.1, from coordinate 166,924 downwards.
CCTATGTGAGGCGAGGAACCACGATTGGGCGCCCACTCTCGGGATCTTTCACCAACCTGCAGTCCAGTTCATATACGCGCTTAATGAGCTCTTCGGTCACCACGTCTTCAACGGGTCCAGTGGCTTGAATTGCTCCGTCTTTCATCACAATTAAATGTGTGGCGTAACGAAAAGCCAAGGTTAGTTCATGGAGGACCATGACTACCGTCACACCGTGGCGCTGCAAATCGCGAGCGAGGTTGAGCACTTCCACCTGGTGGGTGATATCCAGATAGGTGGTGGGTTCGTCAAGGAGCACTATGGGAGTGTCCTGGGCGAGCACTAAAGCAAGCCAGACTCGCTGGCGCTGACCACCAGAGAGTTCGTCGATACGCTTCTCGCGTAAATCGAGAACGTGGGCACGGCGCATCGCACTTTCTACCGCTTTTTCGTCAGCTTTGGTCCAGCGACCTAGGATATCTTGGTGCGGATAACGTCCACGTGCAATCAGATCGGCCACCACGATCCCATCGGGGGCCACTGGGCTCTGCGGCAGAAGACCCATCTTCCTGGCCACCTCTTTAGCCCCCAAGGAATAAATATCTGCTCCTTCTAGAAGGATGGATCCTTGGGAGGGGATGACGCGCACCAGCGAGCGCAACAGGGTGGACTTACCGCATGCATTGGGGCCAACGATAACGGTCAGTTCACCACGGGGAATAGTTAAAGTGAGATGAGAAATAATGGAATGAGATCCGTAACCAACGGATAGCTCACGCACTTGGAGGGCGCTATCCTTTGCGCTCGGTTGCCCTTCCTCGAAGATTTGCTGTTGATAATTCACGCTCATTGCCTCTTTATATAGATCGCCACTCTCATGGATAATTCTTTTGTCATCGTGCCGTCTGTCTAGGTGCGCCATTGTTGCACCAACAGCCAGATAAGATAGACCCCACCCAATAGTCCTGTGACGACTCCCACGGGTAATTGGGTGGGGGCAAAGAGCCGCTGGGCCAACAAATCGGAGACCATCACGAGGACAGCGCCCATGAGTGCAGCATTACCCATGCCCACCCCAGAACTGCGACTCATGCGCCGAGAGATCTGCGGGGCCGCGAGGGCGACAAAGGAAATGGGGCCAGCCACCGCAACAGCAAGCGCGGTTAAAAGGACACCCACCGCAATTAGTTGATTGCGTCGCACTTCCACCCGCACACCTAGCCCTGTTGCTAGTTCATCTCCACTGATGATGATGCTCAAGGGCCGGCTTAAGAAAAATGCTATGGGAATCAAGGTACCCATAGCTAGCGCAGCAACGCTCACATCGGACCAGGTTGTGGCGTTAAACGAACCCGCCAACCACTGCGCAGCAGTTTGAGCAGCGCTCAGGGAGGCCTTAACGATCATAAGTCCATTGAGGGCTTGCAGAATCGAGGCCATACCAATACCAACAAGGACCAGCCGAATGGCAGAGAGTTTTTTATGCTGCCTAGCAAGCAGATACACAATGCTTGCGGTGGCAACTCCACCCATCGCGGCTCCTACGGCAATCGCGGCCGGGGAGGCCGCAAAGAGAGTGATCATCAAAACCGCACCGGTAGCGGAGCCCACAGTAAAGCCGATGATATCGGGACTACCTAGGGGGTTGCCAGAGAGCTGCTGGAAAATACATCCCGACACTCCCAGACCTGCACCCACTAAAGTGGCGGCAATCACACGTGGCAGACGTTGATCGCGGACGAAGAATTGTCCCAACGGATCCTCGCTCATGCCCACGAGGTTAGCGACCGTTTCACTATAACTCATGGGGTATTCCCCCAAGCTCAGCGCGCCTATCATAGCGGTGGCAATCACCGCAGCAAAGATGGTGCCGACAATTACGGATCGTTTCTCTAACCGAATTCCCTTAAGGGTATAAAACCGGGCATCGGATCGAGTTGGTGCTATCGCTGGCGTACTCATGAGAATGTCTCCAGATTCTTGCCCCGTACAATATAAAGGAATACTGGGCCACCGACGAGTGCGGACATAATTCCAGTTTGGATCTCCAAGGGGGCCACGACCAGACGCGCTGCGATATCGGCAAAGAGTAAGAATACTGGTGCCGCCACGACGCAGGTTGGGATCACAAGACGTTGATCCGCCCCACAGATAGCGCGTGCCATATATGGAACTGCGAGGCCAACAAACATAATGGGGCCGACCGCGGCTGTTGCGGCTCCACATAGGAAGGTCACAGAGATCACGACGAGAGTTCGAGTAAGCCCCACCTTTACACCGAGAGCTTTACCAGTTTCTTCCCCGAGGCTGAGAGCGTTCAGCGACGGTGCGACGAGCAAAGCAAGGAATAGGCCGAGAGCGATCATCCAGCTGATTGTGAGCAGCACATCCACCCCCCGCCCTTCAACGGATCCCGCTGCCCAGAACCGAAATTCATTAAAGGCATTCTGGTTGCTCAATAAGATCATTTGAACAAAGGCAGAAATAGCCATCGATATGGCCACACCAGCTAGTGTCAACCGGGCGGGGCTGACTGAGGCGCGCCCTACCCCACCGAGAACGTAGACACCGATACTGGCTAGTACCGCACCGATGAGTGAAAGCCAGATATAGCTGCCAATCCCTTGAATACCCAAAAATGCTACCCCGGTGACCACGGCCAGGGAGGCACCGGCATTGATGCCCAAGATGCCTGGATCAGCGAGCGGATTGCGGGTTAAGGCTTGCATGAGTGCTCCGGCCACACCGAGTGCTGCACCCACGAGCATCACCACGAGAGTGCGCGGAATTCGTTGATCGATCACAACGGTACGACTGATGGTATCTCCGCGCCCTGATAGCGCCTCGATGACTGCACTTAAGCTCAGAGGATTGGAACCCAGCGCTAAGGAAGCAAAAACCATGAAGACTAGCGCAGCAACGAGGAGCAGAAAACTCAGTCGCCGCCTATGCCTCGTCATAGATATCGCCATATAGCCATAGAGGGGAACGAGATCGCATATTTATTGACGCCTTTGAACCACGAGCCACGCATTAATTGCAGTCATGCCAACAAGGAGGATCGCCAGGCCAACAAAGAATCCCACATATGGGGCCGATGGAGAGCTGCCATTCGCTGCAGCTTGTGCCACATTTTGTTGCTGCTGCTTTTTCTTATCGAAGATTCCAGTGTTGGCAGGTGCTGAGGCTGCGGAGCCGGCGGCATGAGTATCTCCCGAAAACTCAGGGCGCGCAGCGGAATTATCCAGGTTCTGTGGGGCCTGGGCAGCTTGATTAGGCGAAGCCGCTTGAGCGGGGGCATCGACGTACTCGTCGACATAGACTACTTCTTCTCGAGGCTGCGCAGCTTGGCGATTACGTCCACCTGGTTGGGCGGATGCGCGATCTGAATTTCTTGATTGCCCCACGCGCCCCCGGGCGCTTTGGGTGGGGGTGGACTGAGTATTTTGATTAGTAGCGGGTGTCTCTACGGTGGCGGTGACTGTGAAGTAGGAATTGCCCACGCTGGTATAACCTAGGTTTTTCGTTCCTTCGGTGGCTAGATAGCGTAGGTAGTGCCCTCCGGGGGGCAGATCACATGGCACCGAGATGGAGCCTGAGGCGGTACCGCTACTATCGATCTTTTGTCGTGCGATCACACCTTGACCTTGGACGCTCGCATCACCGCCGAAGCCACGCCCGTCATCGATCTTGATATTGACCACTTCACCTGCGGGGTACCCGTTGACTTGGTAGCTCAGCGTCCCGCACTGTTCCACCACAGAGGGGGAAACCGAGGAGGATGTCCCTGGCGTATCAGGTCCTGCACCTCCTGGCGGGATCGCAAGAGCAGTAGGCAGGGCCACGGATACGATACCGCCTGTAACAGCAAGCACACTTACGCCCCAGCGCACTAGGCGGATACGAGATGAGGTGACACAGTGGGGTACAACAGGGAAGATTGAATTCATAAGATATGTACACGTCCTTTTCGGCTCCAAGTTGATAGGTGAATTGCGATGGTTAGGCATGTTTTCTGCCCGCAGTCAATGAAACTCCTGCTGCAGTCAAAGCAGTGACGATGAGCGAGGCGAGGATTAACACCCAGTCGGTGGGGCCCATGAGCCCGTTAGCTTTAATGACTGGGCGAATGGTATCTGCTTGCGCATTCTGAGGAGCTAGGTCTTGTTGCTGAGCTTCAAGACTTGCAGAAGAACCAAGCCCGAGATCGAGCCATCCAACCAGATTCCCGCCGCGATCGCTGAGGCTGATGGCATAGTCACCATCGGGCAACCCGCTGGTATCCAGATAGACAGTTCCTGACTGATCTACCTGTACCCAGCCGGCGTCGATAGGTTCTTGGCCTGGAAGATCGGGGTAGACATATAGATTCGCCCACTGTCCCGTCCATAAATCTGGAACCTTGATGGCTAGTTGCTCCCCCTCAACAGTGCCGGTGACATTGCCGGCATTCGAGAAATTCAATTCACCGATGCTTGTTACAGGTGGATCTACTGGTGATATTGGGCGGCTGTCGTAGCTCGGACCTTGTACCCTGTTCGTTGCCGTTGTGGGGGCCACTAAGCTACGGCGACGCACGATTCGGCGAGTAATGATCTCCTGCTCAGTTTCATCTGCACCAGCCGTATCACCCTGTGTGGCTTGATCCTCGTTATTATCTTGTTCATTGGGGGCAAGGAATTGAGTGTCGATGGTTTTTTCCAAGGTGGTCAGGCTGTTATTGAGAAGTCCTAATTCCCTAGCGATAACTCCATAAGCACTGGTTGGGGCGGTGGTTGTTGTCGTGGAGCTGATCGCTTTGAACTCATAGTCAACCCAGCCAATAAGCTCACCGCGCTGACCACGATTGCCATTTTGTACCACAAATTTCAACGGTCCCTCGGGAATGTCCTCGTTATTAGGCAGCAGTACACTCCTGGTATCGCTGAGTCTAAACCACTGATCTTTCCACGGAATTCTGGGGGAACCATCGGGGAGGTAGGTGGAAATATACACCCAATCCTCAGGCTGTCCCTCAGGTACCTCGATAATGAGGTCGGTATCGAAGGGGCGAATAGACACCCCGGCGCGATTAGCGGGTATCAGATCGGCCTTGTAATCAATAGGATCAGGGACTCCGTTGGGGCTGTACTCACCGTTGATAAAAGTCAGCGGAATGGACCGAGATATATCGCCACTTTGGAGAGAACCTGATAATACGTTGAGGGTGTGTTCCCCCTCGCTGAGCGGAGTGGGGGTTCCCCACTGCCCGCGGGTGTCTTCAGGCAGCCGCACGCGGTGTGAGAAGCTGCCGTCTGCGTCATTTGTGACAACGATATCCCATACAGTGAGGTTGGGGTGCACCGCAAATTCTTCGAAGTGTTTGATGCCACCGAAGTTAAATTTGATAACAACACGAGCTCCGCCGCCGTTGGGCAATGTATTGCAAAAACCGCGCCCTTCGACCAGCAGCGTATTATTCTCGTCGGGAAATTCCGAGACTATAGCCTCCGGAGAGGCGACAGGTGACTGGCAGGTGGGCTTATCAGATGGTGGCGCAATCCACTGCTGCCCCTCCACCCGAAGCGACGGGGTGACCACGGTTCGGGAAGTATCTCCCTCGACGAGACCAGAAGCGAAGTTAATCGTGAGCATCTGACCCGGGCTGAGATTGAGGGGAAGAGTTTGGGTGACATCAAAAGAACCATCCGGGTCGGCTACGAATTGCCAGAAGATCGTTCGATCTTTGACACCACTTTTGGGGTGGGAGAAGACATCGTCTGGGTCCGGATTGCCGGTATCTGGGCCACCGCGCTGGTACTGGGCAACTACTCCGTCTTTCAGATAATTCAATTTCACCGTAATAGTGGAACCGGTCCCTGCTTGGTTGGTCCACCCTGAACCCTTGATGCGTAGTTTGTCGCCAGATGTGGCATCTCTTTGTACGCTGAGCTGAGCATCATCGACGTCAATATCGATGTACTCGCTCTCGGCCTCGGCATCACTTACTGGCGTAGCCGTGGTTGATTCTTCATTGGCATAGGCCCATTGTGCTGGCGCGATGAGAGCAATAAGCCCTACGCTAAGCCCTACGCTAAGCCTCAGTGCTGCGCTGCGGTAGATAGAAGTGTGAGTCATTATGGTCATGACATTTCTACTCTCTTAGACGAGTTTTTCTACGATATCGTCGATCAGGCGATTCATCAGGATCGGGCCGCCTGCGGATGTCCATACGGAGCCATCCACTGGGATGATATGGTCTTGCTGAAAAGCCTCGAGGGCACTAAAACCCGGAATATCTTTAGCTGCGGTAATGGCTTTTACGGCCTCTTCTACCCCAGCGCTACCGCCTGCTTGGGGGTTGTTAACGGCAGAGCCTCCGAGGGTGCCAAAGAATATATAGTCTGCGTCAATATCATGGAGATTCTCCAAGGAAACGGGGTCGGAGTGACCACGCCCTTCGCGATCTTGATTGGGTGGGCGTCGCAGTCCAACGTCCTCGAGGGCTCGACCAGCAGGGAGTTCCTTTAAGATCATGGAGGCGCTATTGCCCTGCCAGCGCACAACGCTAAAGGTGGAATCCGCGTAGGCGTCGAGTTCCTTAGATACTTTTTCAGTTTTCTTGTCGTAGGCTGTGATCAATTTCTCGCCTTCATCGCTGAGGTTCATGGCGTCTGCAGTGATGCGGAGATTATCGCGCCAATCACCCCCCGCCCAACCGGTATAAACCACTGGGGCGATTTTGTTGAGGGCTGCAATCACAGGCGGATTGTTATTAATGCTGGTGCCGTCGACGAAAATAATATCGGGTTGAGCCGTGGCTATGGCTTCGAAGTTGGGTTGGGCGACATTTCCCAACAGCGGTACGTCACCTGCTATCTCAATAAGATAGTTGGGCAAGGTTGCTTGACCGCGGCCTGCCACCGCTCCGACCGGGGTGATACCCAGGGCGAGGAGGTTATCTAAGGTAGGTTCAGATAGTGCTACCACACGCTGAGGGGAAAGCGGTACGACAACGTTTTGACCATCGATATCGGTGATAGTGCGATTGGAGGATTGCGTATCCTGCGGCACGTCTTGAGATGAGCACGCTACTAATCCTGGGATCAGAAGGGCTGCGAGCCCCGCTAAGAGGTGGGGACGAAGCATGGATGGCAAGGCGTTCATGGATTCCTTTTTCATAAGCAGGTTGAGAGGGTACACATGATGCGGTCATCATGTAGGCGTAGGTCTTTATCTGCTGGAGAAGAAGACAGCACGAGGGGAATAGGGCCGCAACCCCATTCCCCTAGTGGATCAGTAATCCCGTACCTGGGTCTTCCTTTGATGAGAAGGAAAACCTAGGTAGGAATTTACGATCGCTTGGTGTTTTAGAAAGGCAGGCGGATGCCTAACTGCATCGCAAGGGTGCGTAAACCACCGAGGATCACGGCGAGTATTCCTAGCGATCCGACGATTGAGAGCACGATAGTCGCCCACTCAGGCAGACCGCTTTCGCTAGAGGTCCCATCGTTTCCGCTGGGGGATTGCGGTGGGGTTTGCTCCTTGAGCTTTAAAGCGTAGAAGCCGTCCTGCCGATCGTCGCCGACACCCGCGCGGGCTTTATTTGTCACATAGACGGTACCGTCGGGGCCGACATTCACATGGTTAGCTAAAGGCCCAACTGGAATCTTTGCAACGATATCCTTGGTTGCGGGATCAATAGCAATGAGGTTGCCATCACCACGGTTGGCCACATAAACGCGCTTGTCCACAGGGTTATAAGCGACACCAAGTCCGGTCGCACCAGTACGGATAGTCTGCTTCTTATTTCCGGTGTCCGCATCGAGAATCGTAGTCTCACCGGTTTTCTGGGATGAAATATATAGCTCGTTGCGTTCTGGATCGAGAGCCACTCCGGTTCCGCCAATTAAACCGTCAACCGTGAAGAGCTCAACGTCGTTAGTTTTCACGTTGATCTTTGCCACATGGTTGGAGTTTCGGGCAACGGTATAGAGATAACCCTTAGCCGAATCGAGTTCGAGATCCATCGCGAGTTTGAAATCCTCGGTCAAGGAAATCTCTACTGGATCTAGCTCGAGGTTTGGATCAGCGACCAAGACTTTGCCGTGGTCTCGATCTGCCAGGGAGAAGTACACCTTGCCGGTAGTTTCATCCACAATGGCATCGCGGGGATGCTGTGCGGTACCTACAGGCCATTGCTTTTTAAGTTCCAGTGTTGTTCCGTCATAGGCGGCAATGGCATCCTGGCGGGAGTTTGCAGCCCACAGCAGGTTATTTTCGGTATCGAGGGCGATACCAAAAGCAGCGAAGATACCATTTTCGTCATCGCGGTGAGCAATTTCGACTTCGTCCTTCTTGCTGAGATCCTGAGCATCCAGGCGGTAGAAGACGGAGTCATCAGTGCGGTTAGATCCATTAACGATCACTGTATCGGTACGAGAATCATAGACTGACTGGTAGAGACCAGTGGGGAGCATTACTGACTGCTGTTCGTAGTCACTAACATTGAGAGCCGCACTAGGGGCATTGATATTAGTGCCAGCCGAAATAGTGGTTTCGATTCCAGACGAGCTGTAGGTAACAGTTACTGGCTCCCCGAATGGGGCATCGGCGGGGACCATCACATTGTCTATCGCCACTTGGCCGCGATCATCAGCGCTAACAGGAGCACTCAACCAGTTAGCACCATCGGTGCCCACGCGTACGACCTCAGCTCCAAGTGGCAGGTTGGCCACGCTGACAGTCACAGGTGCGCCCTGCGGCGCTCCGTCGCTAACTTCAGCATATGCAGTAGTGACAAGTGTGAGTTCTTTGCTCATGCTGCCAGCGGTGACGACGATTTTGTGAACGCCAGCTAGCGCCTTAGGTTCCGTCATACGCAGGCTAGCTTTGAGAACTCCATCATCGCCCACGGTGAAGGTGCCGAGTGAGAAAGCATCTTCGCCTATGGTGACAGTTGCTTCTTCACCGGCGGTGAAACCGGGTACTTCCATCTTGATGCGGAGCAGGCCAGCTGGTCCATGGCGGTTGTCGGCGGCGTTACCTCGAACTGAAGTGATTTCGGGAGAAGATGTGGGGGCTTCAATGACCTTTGTCATGCAAATGCCATCATCTACGCCGGTGTTATTGACATCGAAGGTGAGGTGAGCAGAAATAGCGGTACCACCATCGGTGCCTCCGAGGACCGAAATGACATGCTGGCCATTTTCCAGGTTCCCAGGTAGGACGACGGAAACATCGAGGTTGCCATCGGCGAACATATCAGCGGGTATTTCTAAAGTATCGGAGCGCCCTTGAAAGCCTTGAAGTCCGGAAGCTTGTGATTGCGCAGCAAGGTCCCACTGTTTATCATTGCTGTCGATTTTCAGCACTAGGAATCCACCAGGGCGAGGGACAACGTCCGTTGCGGTGATACGGACAATATCGCCTGCGTGGAAGTTTTTCGTATCAGCGCCGACAATTTTCAGATCGGTTCCTATGATGCCGCGAGAAGCGCGCGGTTGGACGCTAGCGCACTCAGCATCGTTAGCGAAGGCAGGGGTGCTTGAGACGACTCCGAGACCGGAGCCGAGGAGAGCGGCACTCATGAGTCCTGCCAGAGCGCGTTGGGTGCCACTTATTCTTATTTTATTCATTGAAGTTTTATTCATTGAAGAAAAATTCCTTTGTTTGTAGATACCAAAATTTGTCAGGCGACTTATATAGGTTCAAGAAAATAGCGATCCCACCGTTGTCACCGATAAGTTGTAACTTATATTCAATCTTTCGATTGATATAACCAGTCCTTCGCTGCAAATCCTAAGGTAAGCCACAGCGCAAATCAACGCTTTTTCCCACTTCAAGCCAGCTTTTATAGGTAGATTCAGATACAGGTATCACATGGGAGGTAAATCTACCCTTAGCTAAACCTCTAATTAATGAGGTCACCCTTAGTGGAATGTGGCATGAGAGCTCGAACAGCTCCCAAATGTTAGATACGTCATATAATTTGGACTTGTTTATATGTCCATGCCGGTACGGGGGCGGGATCTACCCCCGTACCCAGTCAGCGAACTAGATGATGACGAGAGCTAGCAGCCTCAGAATGGCAACCGAATACCGAACTGCATCGCTAGATTGCGCAGGCCGCCTATGATCAATCCAAAGATACCCAGGATACTTGTGATGGAGATCAGAACTGTGGCCCACATTGGCAGCGGATCAGAACTCGACATGTCATCGCCTCGTTGCTCCTTTAGCTTGAAGGCGAAGAGTCTATCTTTGGCCTCTGGATCAGCTTGGCTTGCCTTATTGACCGCATAGACAGTGCCGTCAGCGCCGACCGAGATATGGTTCGTATTCATACCGGCGTCCAGACGGGCCACAACCGTGTCGGTCTCCGTATCAATCGCTACTACCGTACCTGCCTTGCGGTGAGCCACGTAGATGCGACCATCGCTCGGATTGTAGCGGGCATTCAACGCTGATGCTCCAGTAGGAATCTCGGTAATGAAGTCCATGGTATCGGCGTCGAATACCACGGTATTACCGGTTCCCTGCGCGGTGATATAAAGCTTATTGTGTACCGGATCCAACGCGACACCCGATGCGGATTCCACTAGATCTGAATCCATGCTCTTTGTCGTCACCTGCTTATTCGCCGAGGCGATATCGATCTTGGCAATATTCGGGTTGACCCTCGAAGTGGTATACAGCAAGCCCTTGTCAGCATTAAGAGCAAGTGACATTGTGATGGCAAAATCTGGGCCGAGATCAATGGCTACGGGAGCATCAGCCTCGAGATCATAGATATGCACAGCGCCGGTGGCACGAGAAACCATGGAAACATAAGCCAAACCTGTTTTCTCATCGATAACAACATCGCGTGGATGCGCGGTACTCCCCTCGCTCCACGTCTTCACCAGACTGAGATCGCTTTGGCGATAGACACTGACGGTATCTTGCAGTGTATTGCTCACCCAGACGAGACCACGCTCATTATCTAACCCAACACCAAAGGCTCCACGCACGCTCTCACCTGTGGAATCACGATCTTGAATATCAAGAGTTTGCTCTATCGTGAAGGTCTTAGCATCAATCTTGTAGATCGAAGAATCCTCTCTGCGATTTGCCCGCGTGACAAATAGCTTGCCAGTCTTATCGTTGATGGCACTCTGGTATAAGCCCTTCCCTAGTTCCATCGACTGAGAATCATAGAGTTCCGTGGCTATGAGATCACGAGGGGCATTGACCCGCTCACCGGTGTCAACCGTGTAGTCGCGACCAGCTATGGAGTAGGTGGCCCGCACCTTCTCACGGAATGGTGCGTCGGCAGGAACCATCACTCCAGTTTGCTCCGCTATTCCACCCACGGCGCTTACCGGGGCACTCAACCAGTTCTGCCCCTCCACGCCAACACCCGTAAGTTCAGAACCATCGGGGAGATTGACTACTCGCACAGTAGCTTGGGAGCCTTGAGCGGCATTCTCACTAATCATGGCATAACCAGTGGTCAGCAGACGGAGCTCCTTTGTGGTCGTACCATCGCTCACAGTAAGCATATGCGCTCCTGCAAGAGCACTGCCCACGGGTAGAGTCACGGTAGTTTTTAATACACCAGCAGGATCAACCACGAGATCATCGGGCAGAGTCAGCGCTTGGGTACCGATACTCATCGTGGGTGTGGCGCCTGCCATCATCCCCTCGACGACGAGGGAAACGCGGATCTCGCCGGCCTTGGCACGTCGAGAGTCCGTGGCATACCCGGTTACACTTTTAATCTCAGGAGATTGGATGGTGAGGGTGCCACACAAACCGTCGTCAGCTGCGGTGTTATCCACAAAGAAGGGGACAGAATAAGACAGTCGTTCGCCCCCTTGCCCTCCACCTAAGACGGTCAGGAAGTTTTGGCCATTAGGAAGATCCTGCGGAAGGACAACGTGGATATCCAATTCGCCATTAGCAAATAGATCGGACGGAACTATTAAGTTCGGGGATTCCGTTTCTGTTCCCGAAATTTCGAGGTTTGATCCCTGAGCCTGATCGGCGCGAACCCAATTATTAGCACCTTTATTAATTTTGATAACCAAAGGGTTTTCAGCGCTGCGAGGGGCGACCCCGCTGGCGGTTAGATGGATGGTATCTCCCGAACGGAAATTTTTGACATCAGCATTGTCGATGGTGAGGGTCATATCCTCGGGAGCTATATTGCCGGGCGCCTGCACAGAGGCGCAAACCTCGGTGGCAAATGCGGGAGTCGTAGCAACGACGCCGAGACCAGAGGCCACCACGGTTATACTCATGAGTCCAGCGAGAGCGCGCTGGTGAGCTTTGGGGGCGAGAAGATTCTTCATATAATCACTTTCCGTTTTTTTATTTGATCCATACCTGCAAGTGCAGACCGCTAATCTGTTATCTATAAGGGGCCACATAGCTCGACTTGGGGGGAATAGATTTTCAGCATCACCGTGAGCAGGCTATGGAAACCAGAGGGTGTATCTGAGCATTTTGGGAGATCTGATATCAAGCTCGATATCACCCCCATATACGTAGAAAATCTGTAGAAAATCTTGGGGAGCCAGATGCAGAATTCAACCTTTTGACTGATTTCTCAACCGTACTCTCGGTTGATGATCTTAAGCCGGCCCCACTGGGCTCTCAACGGGGCAAATCCGCACTTGAGGCGATAATGGCACCTCGCGCTGGGTGACGTAAAAGGTGACCAGTCTTTTTGTAAACGCCTAATTGATATGGTTAGCCAAAGCTTTTCAGAAGCCGGATAACCTCACGCGCCCCGATTGATTCTCAAAAAGTTGAATACCTCACAAAAACTCGGGGGTAAAAAAGCAGCACACCCACTAAATGGGCAGTCCATACCCATGACTATCCCTGGCCACCGGCTTGCAATCGAGTAATCATCGGATGATTCAGCCAGAAGGTGGAAAATAATTAGCCTCGATCGCATCGTCGTGCTTTAATGGGTACATCATTTTGGTTAGGCTTAGTTAACAAAAAGTTGTACTACGTTCTAGCTTAAGGCTTCGGCTGGAATGTAGACCTGATCACAAATCGGCTGCACCGGCGACGGCAAAAAGATGAATAGACGCCTGACACTGTCATTTTTCTTTGCACACCGTACTTTTGATTCCCTTAATCCCCTTAATCAGCATCCCTTTAATCAGCGAAAAGAACTCCACAGCTATGCATTCCCCATCACAACATCTCTGTGTCACCGGAGCAGCCGGAGGAATAGGACGTGCCGTCATCGCGCAGGCCACTGCTCGCTACCGGGCGATCACCGCCATCGACCAAGACACCGTGGATATCCGCGATGAGGCGCAGGTACGTCAGGTCATTGCCCGCGCCGAAAATCAACACGGCCCAATCGATGCACTCATCCACGTTGCTGGCGTCATGCAGCCCGATCGCTGCTTAGAAGAAGACCATAGCTTCTTTGGCAACCAGAATTTTGAGGTCAATATAGGAGGCACCATCGCTGTAGTCTCACCCATAGCCCAGGCCATGTGCGCCCGGCGGCGCGGAAGCATTGTTGTGGTTTCCTCTAATTCCGCAACGACTCCACGCATCGGGATGGCCAGCTACGGGGCGTCAAAGGCAGCCGTGACAGCCTGGACTCGCACCTTAGGGCTCGAATGCGCTCGCTACGATGTCCGCTGCAATATCGTCTCCCCAGGATCCACACTCACGCCCATGCTCACCGGTATGTGGCCAGATGGCGTCGATGCAAGCGAGCGCGTCATTGCCGGCACCGCTAGTGAGTATCGCCTCGGAATTCCGCTGCAGAAACTCGCCCAACCTGATGATATTGCCCATGCGTGCCTCTTCCTCGTCTCCCCTGAATCAGCTCATATCACGATGCACGATCTGCGTATCGACGGGGGCGCAACTCTCGACAGCTAGGCTCTACCGGTATCTTGCGATTGGACACTTTAATGGCTATCCCCCAGATTTCTCCTTACGGTCTGCCCCAACCGCCAGCTGTGCGCGCCGCAGATTGGCAACTCAATGTGTATCGAGCGGCCTTGCTGATTCACGATATGCAAAATTATTTTATCCGCGCCTATCACCCTGATCAGGAGCCCATCCGCACCGTCATAGCCAATATCGCAGCCCTCGCCGATCGAGCTCGTTCCCTTGACATCCCCGTCTTTTATTCGGCGCAACCCCCTCGGCAACACCCCCACCAGCGGGGTCTTCTTAACGAGGTGTGGGGAGTTGGAATGCAGACCGCTCATGATGCGGAGATCATCGCCCCCTTGGCGCCAGAAGCAGGAGATCATGTGATTGAAAAATGGCGCTACTCGGCTTTCGAACGGACCTGCCTAGCTGGAGCACTCTCGTACAGTGGGCGCGATCAACTCATCATTACTGGAGTCTACGGGCATATGGGATGCCAAGTCAGTGCCGGCGATGCCTTTATGAAAGATATTCAGCCGTTCCTTATCAGTGACGCCATAGCTGACTTCACCCGCGACGAGCACGAACAAGCACTATTATGGGTGGCCAAGCGGTGCGGCGTTGTTCTTCCTACCCGCCACGTGTTCAAACAATTAGATCCTGCGGGAGGAGAATAATATGCGCAGCTTTATTTTTATTTCACCAGAAGAAAACCTCAGCGCCCACGGGATTGCTCAGAAATTCTCCACCGTGCACGATGGAATTGACTACCTCAATAATGACGGAGAAATTGTTCTAGGAGCTCTTTCCTTCCACCCTGATCGCACACCCTATCTTTTTGCTCCGGACAGTTTTCAGTTCTCTTCTACCACCCCTACCCTTACTGAGCAGGAATCACTCACCGTCGTATCCGTGACAGATTCTCCTAGCCCTAGCCAGCACTATGAATCAATCAACCGCGCTATTGGTGATATTAAAGCAGGGAAGGTTGACAAGATTGTGCTCTCCCGCGCGCAGCGTTACCGCCTCCTTCACGAACCGCACCCCGAGGCCATCCTGGCGCGATATATGCACAGTGCCGGCACCGGCTACGGCTATCTCAGCGCAGTCGGCAACGGCGAGTACTTCGTAGGACCCAGCCCAGAAATTCTCCTCCTCAAGCGCGGTAAAAGTTTCATCTCCTTGCCCTTGGCTGGCACTGCCCCGCGCAGTGAGGACTCTACAATCGATAACCAGCGTGCGGAGTTATTAAAAAACTCGCATAAGGATCATATTGAGCACGCCTATGTTACCGAAGGGCTCCGAGAGATTCTCGCTCCGCTAAGCCGCACGTTGGATATTCCACGCCACCCTTCACTCATTCGCACCACGCATACGTGGCATTTGGGGACCCGTATTCAGGGAGAACTAAAAGAAAATATGACTGCCCTTGAATTGGCCTCTCTATTACACCCCACGGCAGCAGTCAACGGTTACCCAAAAAACCGAGCTCTTGAGATACTCAAAGAGCGTGAACCGGATCGCGGCTTTTATGCTGGCACGGTGGGGTGGTCGGACCGCCATGGCAACGGTGAGTGGCGGGTGGCTATCCGGAGCGCGCTCATTGGTGGACGTGATGTCACCGCGTACGCTGGGGGCGGAATTGTAGCCGATTCGGTAGCTGCGGATGAACTGGCAGAAACCTCCACGAAGTTGGGGCCGATCCGCGCGGTTCTCAATCTTGGTCCAGAAGTGGTGCATCCCGTGCCCCAAGGACCACCTCATCAGAGCTCCGAGAAGGACTCGATATGATGACCTATACCCCCTACCCACCAGAGCGCGCCGCGTATTACCTCAGTAGGGGATATTGGACATCCGATACCTTCGCTGATTTCTTTGCGCACCAAGCGCAAAAATATCCACACCACACTGCACTCGTAGCCCAGGACAGTGGAGGAGACATACACCGCTCCAGCTATCTGGACCTCAACACACATATCGAAGCTACCGCCGCCTTTTTCGCCGAAAGTGGAATAAACAACGGCGATTTCGTGGTCGTGCAGCTTCCTAATATCTACGAATTTGCCGTCACTATTGGCGCCCTCTTCCACCTCGGGGCACTGCCAGTATTCGCCCTACCGGCACACCGTGGCCACGAATTACGGCATTTTATTAGTCAGAGCAAAGCTACAGCACTGGTGTGCGCCGCCGAATTTCAAGGATTTAATCACGCGGCACTCGCGGATTCTTTGCGCGAAGAATTTCCTACGCTCACCGTTATCATCGCTGGCCCGCATAAGGACCACAGCGACAACCTCTACCTTCATTCCGGCGTGTGGCTCAGTGGTGCTACCTACCCGCGCCACGCTGTCGATGCCTTAGATCTTGCCTTCTTGCAGGTTTCCGGAGGAACCACCGGAACCCCTAAGCTCATCCCTAGGACCCACGCCGACTATCTCTATTCGGTGCGTGAATCCGCTCTCATATGCAGCCTCGACGAGCACACCCGCTTCCTTGTCATTTTGCCGGTGTCCCATAATTTTACGATGAGCTCCCCCGGGGTCTTAGGGGTTTGGCTCAAGGGTGGCACTGTCGTCTTTTGCACCGATCCCTCTCCCTCCACGGCCTTTAAGATTATCGCTCATGAGGCTATTACCATGACCTCATTGGTACCTCCCTTGGCACTCGCATGGCTTGCTGTTCATGCCAACACCAAACCCGATCTCTCTTCGCTGGAGATTCTCCAAGTAGGTGGGGCTAAATTCTCTAGCGCTGCAGCCAGCCGCATCGGCCCAGAGCTCGGGTGTCAGTTGCAACAGGTCTTCGGGATGGCCGAAGGTTTGGTGAACTATACCAGATATGATGATCCACCTGAGCTGGTCACCACAACTCAAGGCCGTCCCATCTCCGCTGATGATGAGATCAGGATCATTGATGATTCTGGCCAACCGGTAGCCCCAGGTGAACCCGGTATTTTGCTAACCCGCGGCCCGTATACCATCAATAGTTATTTCAACGGCGCGGACCCAGATTCCTTTAGCCCAGACGGCTTCTATATCACTGGCGATATTGTCCGCCAACTCCCCACAGGCCACCTGATCGTTGAGGGTCGTTCCAAAGATCAGATTAACCGCGGAGGCGAGAAAATCTCCGCCGAGGACATCGAAAACCACCTCATCACCCACCCCCTGATCCGCGACGCCGCCCTCGTGGGCGTAGCAGATGACATGCACGGGGAGAAAACCTGTGCCTTTATCGTGCGCGAAGTACTCACCACTGACACCGAGCTCAGCACTAGTGGTCCTAGTAGGCCTAGTAGGCCTAGTGGTCTCAGTGCTGCAGAACTACGGCAGTATCTACGCAACCGTGGTGTAGCAAGCTATAAAATTCCCGATTTCTTCGAATTCGCCCAGGAATTTCCACACACCGGGGTGGGCAAAACCAGCCGCAAAGAATTACGCGCTTTAGTACTCAAATATATCCAAAGCACTTCGGAGTCCACACCATCATCAGAGTAAGGAGCACACCAATGAAACTGACCGAGACACAATTAAAAGATGAACTCGCCACAGTTTTAGGCATTTCCCCTGAGATCATCACTGCCGACGCTTTAATGGTTGATCTCGGTCTTGATTCCATGGGGCTCATTATGTTGGTAGAGAAATGGCGAGCCGATGGCTACGAGGTGGAATTCAACGACCTGATTGCTGCCCCCACCTTTGGTCAGTGGCTCGACATTCTCAGCACCTAAAACCACAGGACATATAACCATCGTGCTGCCACTACTAGGCAGCCAAAAAGCTGGGAGTTATCAGTGTTTTATCGCGATGCAGAGATCATCGATGCCTGTGCGACAATGAACAACCCTGCGCACTTTTTATCCCAGCTTCTCACCCAGGGAACCCCACTACATCACCCCACCGGGATCGAGATGACTTTCCTTGTGGATCTCTGCGAGCTTGACCCCGCCTACGGGGTCTCTCCACCAGATGACGTTCATGTATGGATTAATCGCCTGACCGATAAGACACGCCACGCTCACGGGTTGATGCGCCAGGTCCCAGGAACATCCGTGTGGGTCCGCACCTTGACAATTCCCCCAACTGTGCGCGCTTCCTATTGCTTCCGCATCAATGCTGGCCACTATCGCCCTCCAGGGCACAATAATTATCCTCACTTCTTCGACCCCCACGCCCGATTCGGTCATCTCATTTCTGAAGGGAGAAAAGGGCTCTCGCTCATCCGCGGGCGGTCGGCTCCCCCACACCCTATATGGGATGCACTCACGCACCCACACCCGGCGCGCTTCGATTGCTCACCCGAGGGTATCTACTCCTATTTTCCGGCAATCCCTTGTGCTGATTTGCCCCTGCTGATTCTGCTCGACGCCGATATATGGTTTCAGCGTCTCCACCTTGAGGTGGCGCTCGATCAGGCCATCGCGCACGGCATGATTCCTCCGGTTGCTGTTATCGGCCTTGGTTTTTCCTCGCCCGATAAGCGTCGCCAGATGCTCACTGTAAATCCCGAGACTTCGCATTATATTGCTTCCCAATTACCTCTTATGGCCCAGCAATTGGCTAAGACCCGCGGCCATCGCCTCAGCAGCGCCAAGCCTCTCATTGCAGGTCAGAGCCTTGGGGCTTTTCAGGCGCTGTATATAGCTCTTAATTGTGCTGATCTTTTCGGGGCGGTTATTGCGCAGTCACCGTCGCTGTGGTGGCACCCAGGGCCGGAAGCCAGCCCGCGCGATCTAAATAACCAGGTGCTTCCATGGCTGGTCACCGAACTCTATGAGCTGAGCATTCCACAGCGCCTACCCCACTTCTATATCTCCACAGGACTGCGGGAGGATCAACTCCTACCGCATGTTATGTCATTAATAACAGCCCTCGATGACCTAGATTGGCCCCATTCATTTTCTCTTATCGACGGCGGCCATGACCTCGCGTGGTGGCGGGAGACGCTTTTCGACGATCTAAGCGCCGCCCTCAGCGAGTACCCACGCGCCCACCTCGATCCTCGCGCTTTTTCGACTACCTATCCCCGATAAGGACTCATCATGCATTCCCCCACTACCTACATCGCTCTGAGTCCCACGCAGCAATCTATGTGGTTCGCCCATATGCTTGACCCCACCAGCGCGCAGTACCAAACCGCGGAGCTCATTATTTTCGACGGCGAGGTAGATATCGATCTCCTCCGCACGGCCATCACGCAGTGTATTCAATCGGTGGAGGTTATCAATGCTCATTACGATAGTCCGCACCGCGCCGTGCTCCAGCCGAATCCGTGCCAGGTGACCGTGGTAGAGGCGCCCGTTGATTACCCTAGAAAGTTCGCCCGCACCATCATGCTTACCCGGCTTAATGGCGATCTCGTGGGAGAAACACTCACTGCTCACTGGCTGTTTAGGGATCAAGATCATAGGGTGTACTGGCTGGCTCGCTTTCACCATATCTGCTGTGATGGTTTCTTTGTCAATGCTCTTATCCGCTGGATAGCGGATACCTACACCGCCTTCGTCAATCACGCGCACTTACCGTCGTCACCCTTTATTCCTCCTGACTATGTGGCAGCAGAATTCACCCTTGAACCGCCTACTCCGAGTGCGGCGACACGCGATTATTGGAGTGCGACTCCGCTGGTCACCCCACCCCCTTTGCTGGAACCGGCGGGAGATGAACTCATGGTCAGCGCTAGGGCCACTGTAGCTGCTTCGGCGCGCCGATCATTTATGGCTTTAGCGCGCGAGTATCACGCCCAGGAGCTGGAGTTATTATTGGCGAGCTTGGCTCATTATTGCGGTGTGCTCTCAGGCGTCACCGAGCGCATTAGTATCGGGGTCCCCATGATGAACCGCCCCCTAGGACAGGCGCTGGTAAGCCAGGGCCCCTTAGTCAATGTTCTAGGCCTCGACGTTGATCTTCATATCCCGCAGCCTGGAATCGATATCAACGAGGTATCTAAGGCGCTGAGTCTCCTCCGCGCCCATAGTGATATCAGCGCGGCCCAATTGCGAGCGCTTAAAGGGATCTCGGATCCCTATGAGCGTTTTATTGGGCCGCATCTAAATTTCCGGCCCTTTAGCCCGAGGTTTCAATTTGCAACGATCCAAGCACTCCTGGAGACCATTGCCGTGGGGCCGATTAATGATTGCGAATTCATCATTCAGTCCACACCATTAGCGGAATTAGAAATAATTGTCTTGGGTCGCGGCTCCAATAACGCGCACCTTGTTCGCGACCACGCCCAGCGCTTCGCTGAGTTTATCAGCACACTAGATATCTCGGGTGGCCCCCTCTTTGCGGGAAAATCTGTAGCTACGGCGCATGAACGTAGCTCCATTGCTCATTACCAAGGGGATCGCCGAGCCATCGAGTACCAGACCCTCGGAGAGATGATCACCGCTGCCCGCAAGCGTTATGGTCAGCTGGATAAACTTCTTGGTACCTTTGACCTCGGTGGGGAAGATCTGCGTTGGCTTAGTGCTCCCGAGGTATGGGCGAGAGTTGATAGGCGATGCGCGGCTCTGCGCAGCTACGGTCTCCAGCCCGGGCATATCGTCGTCCTGCATATAGAACGCGGAATGGAATTCCTTCTTACTGTCGCGGCTCTTGCTCTCATGGGAGTGACGTGGTGCCCAGTAGACCCCACCCTGCCGCTAGCGCGACGCACCTATATGATCGACGCCAGCGGAGCGGACGTGGTAATGTCTGCCACTTCGCTCGATCACCCGATCCCTACTATAAGGGTCACCGATTCCACCTGCTCAGCTCCTACGTCCCCTATCCGATCCCCCCATGCGCATCCACAGTGCGCCTATATCCTTTTTACTTCCGGATCCACTGGCGCCCCGAAGGCGGTAGCAAATTCTCAGGCAGGTATTGTCAATCGACTCAGCTGGATGTGCGAGTATTACCAGATAACACCTGAGGATATTGTGCTGCATAAAACACCCAGTTCTTTCGATGTGTCAGTATGGGAGTATCTCTTAGCTTTTACTCACGGGATCCCAACTGCGATTGCGACGCCACTAGCTCATAAGAATCCAGCCGTCATTGCCTCCCATCTCACTCTGGCGCACGCCACGATTTGTCATTTTGTGCCTGCCGCCCTCACATCCTTTTTAAGTTTCACTCAACACCCCTCGAAAAGAGACCAGTGGGACGCAGCTCGCTTTAATCTGCGCGCCCTTATCTGCTCAGGTGAGGCATTGGAGGCAAGCCTGGCATCTCGCGCTCAGGATTTCTTTGATGCTGATATTCATAACCTTTATGGACCCGCCGAGGCGGCGATTGATGTCACCGCCCATACCTTTACACCGACCGATCATCTGGTCCCCATTGGGGCACCGGTGTGGAATACCGATATCCATATTGTTGACCCCTATTTCGCGCCCCTGCCACCAGGCTTTAGCGGCACTGTACTGATTGGTGGCATACAGGTGGGATTGGGATATATAGGGCGCGAAGATCTCACCGCGCAGCACTTTATTACCCTCCCCCACCTGGGCCCCACCACGCTCTATAACACCGGTGACACGGCTTATTGGTTGAATGGGGAGCTGATCTATACGGGGCGAGCAGATAGCCAGGTGAAAATTCGCGGCCAGCGTGTGGAGCTCGCGGAGATCGAGAATACCCTATCGAAGCTCCCCGAGGTGCTCGCCGTGGCGGTCGTTATTGACCACAGCCATGGGGACCCCAAAATTGTGGCTTATTATATTCCCGCTGATCGAGAAGTTCCCGAATTACTCGATCGCCATGCACGCTCCTTCCTCGCGGAATATATGGTGCCCTCGTTCTATATAGCGCTTGACGCTTTCCCCATGACTCCCAATGGCAAACTAGATACCCAGGCCCTACCAGCCCCCGTCCCAGAGCACACAGGTGGCGCGATAATTTCACTCGATCCCACGGAACAGGCAGTCCACAAGGCTTTTGAAGAGGTTCTGGGGCAGCGTGTCAACGATGCTGATCAGAGTTTCTTTTCCCTAGGCGGTCATTCGCTTAGTGCGGTGGACTTGGCGCTGAAATTTCCGCAACTTAGTGTGGCAGATATATTTGCCCACCCCACGATTTCCGGCCTGGCTAAATGTCTGAACTATTCAACAGATGCTGGAGGTTTCGATCCGGTTATTACTCTGCGTCCGCATCACGGTGGGGCAGCTATTTTCTGCTTCGCTCCAGCAGGTGGACTCACCTGGTCCTATTCCCCCTTGGCGCACCTCCTGGAAGAGTACGATCGGCACTCAGGTAGCGGCATTTTTGGTATGCAATCTCTGGGTATTCTCGATACTGCGCACCGAGCAACCAGCATTCAGGCACAAGCGCGAGCTTCACTAGATAAAATTCGAGAGCTGTGGCAGATCCATCATTTTAGCTCTGTCGTGCTTGTCGGCTGGTCGGTGGGTGGCGTTGTGGCTCATGAAGTGGCCTGCCAACTTCAGCACAGCTGGGACGGTGTCGCTATCAGCGGACTCTATCTCCTTGATGCCTACCCTCCTCAGGTATGGCAATCTGTGCCGATCCCCTCTGAGGAGGAGTTATGGGCAGGAGTTCTCGCCATGGCAGGGCTCAAGCGCGCCGATGATACTCCCCTGAGCGCAGCTGAGATCATCGCGGCCATGAGGGATTCCCATGGAGTTTTTTCCCAGTTGCGTGACCACGAAATTGATGGCATTAGGACAATGGTGGCGCACAATGCATCGTTGATGCGTGAGCACACTGCGGGCTTTTACTCTGGGCAAGCGGTGCACTATACCGCGGGGCTAGATCGAGCAACCCGGTTACCGGAGATTACGGTGAGCGCTTGGGATCATCTGATTGAGCACCTGGAGTGCGTTGAGTATCCCGTCAATCATCCAGGGATGGTGGGAGTAGAGGTTCTAAATGACCTGGCTCAGCGGATTTCGCATTAAAAAAAGACCCTGTGAAGATATTTTCTTCACAAGGTCTTTCAACCACACTGATTTAACGTGCCTTCTCGACGATTTCTACGAGACGGAAGTGCTTATCTTTTGAAAGTGGACGGGTCTCTTCGATGCGAACCAGATCGCCAATGCCGGCAATCTCATTCTCGTCGTGAGCCTTTACTTTCGAGTTGGTACGGATGGTCTTGCCGTAAAGAGCGTGCTGGTGACGGTCTTCGAGCTCAACCACGATAGTCTTCTGCATCTTGTCAGAGACGACATAACCGGTGCGTACTTTGCGTGCGCCCTTTTCCTTCTTGTTCACTTTTGCCTCACTCATAATTAAGCCTCAGCTCCTGGAACTACAGACAGGCCAAGTTCGCGCTCGCGAATGACAGTGTAGATACGAGCAATATCGGTCTTCACTGCACGCAGGCGGCGGTTATTGGTCAACTGACCGGTTGCGGCCTGGAAGCGCAGGTTGAACAGCTCTTCCTTAGCCTCAGAGAGGCGGGTTGCTAGCTCCTCGGCGTTCAGCTCGCGAAGCTCGTGTGCGGGGGTACCGTTAGCCATTAGAACTGGTCCTCCTTCTTAACAATACGAACCTTGCAAGGAAGCTTCTGGCCTGCACGACGCAGCGCCTCAAGAGCGGTTTCCTCATTTGGGTAGCTCATCTCGAAGAGAATGCGACCCGGCTTGACGTTTGCAATCCACTTTTCCACAGGGCCCTTACCGGAACCCATACGAACACCGAGTGGCTTCTGGGTCAGTGGACGGTCTGGGAAGATATTGATCCAAACCTTGCCACCACGTTTGACGTGGCGGTTAATTGCAATACGTGCAGACTCGATCTGACGGTTGGTGATATAGGCGGGCTCGAGAGCCTGGATTGCGTAATCACCGAAAACAATGCGGTTACCGCCCTTAGAAACGCCACTACGGTGTGGACGGTGCTGGCGGCGGTATTTCACGCGCTTTGGAATAAGCATAGGTCTTAGCCCTCCTGCTTCTGCTCAGCGCGCTGACGACGCTGGCCACCGCGACGCGGACGTGCGTTGCGGTCACCGCGGCCACGGCGCTCTGCTGGTGCGTTGATTTCACTCTCGCGACGGCCGCCGACAACGTCACCCTTGTAGATCCACACCTTGACGCCAATGCGTCCGAAGGTGGTGTGAGCCTCGTAGGTGCCGTAATCGATTTCGGCGCGGAGGGTATGTAGTGGAACGCGACCTTCGTGGTAGCGCTCGGTCCTAGACATTTCGGCACCGCCGAGACGACCAGAACATACAACCTTGATGCCCTTGACGTGAGGCTGACGCATAGCGCCTTGGATTGCCTTACGCATAGCACGGCGGAATGCCACACGGTTGGTGAGCTGTTCGGCTACCGACTGTGCAACCAGCTGTGCATTGGCGTCAACGTTCTTGACCTCGAGGATATTGAGGGCAACCTGCTTACGGGTGAGCTTCTCGAGCTCGCCGCGCAGACGGTCAGCCTCGGAACCACGGCGACCGATCACAATACCCGGGCGGGCGGTGTGGATGTCGATGCGGACGCGGTCGCGGGTGCGCTCGATAACAATATCGGCGATACCAGCGCGGTCGAGGGTTTTGGTGAGGAACTCGCGGATCTTGATATCTTCTGCGAGGTACTCTGCGTAATTCTTATCGGCGTACCAGTGGGACTTCCAGTCGGAAGTGATACCCAATCGGAGACCGTGTGGATGGATCTTCTGTCCCACGTTTATGCACCTGCCTTTTGGCTCTCGACAACCACGGTGATGTGGCTGGTGCGCTTGCGGATCGCGAAAGCACGACCCTGGGCGCGAGGCTGGAAACGACGCATGGTGGGGCCCTCGTCAGCATAGGCTTCAGAGATGACCAAGGTGCGTGGATCCAAGCCGAAGTTATTCTCAGCGTTGGCCGCTGCGGAATGAATCACTTTAGCTAGTGGCTCAGAAGCATGCTGGGGAGCGTACTTCAAAATAGCCAGAGCTTCTTCGACTGACTTGCCGCGTACGAGATCGATAACACGACGAGCCTTCATAGGGGTTACGCGGACGAAGCGGGCGGTCGCGCGTGCGGAATTGATTTCGCTCATCGCTTATCGACGTCCCTTCTTCTTATCGTCTTTAATATGACCCTTGAAGGTCTTGGTTGGTGCGAATTCACCCAGTTTGTGGCCGACCATGGAGTCGTCTACGAATACTGGAACATGCTTACGACCGTCGTGAACGGCGAAGGTGTGTCCAATGAAATCTGGGAGAATGGTGGAACGGCGGGACCAGGTCTTGATGACCTGCTTCGTACCCTTTTCGTTTTGAGCGTCTACCTTCGCGAGGAGGTGCTCATCGACGAACGGGCCTTTCTTTAGGCTACGTGGCATCTTTCCTTACCTCCTCTTAGCGCTTCTTGCTCTTATTAGACCGGCGACGCTGCACGATCATATTGTTGCTGTACCGGTTCGGGTTGCGGGTACGGCCTTCCTTCTTGCCCCATGGGGACACTGGGTGACGACCACCAGAAGTCTTACCTTCACCACCACCGTGTGGGTGGTCGACCGGGTTCATAACGACACCACGGACGGTTGGGCGAACGCCCTTCCAACGCATACGGCCAGCCTTGCCCCAGCGCACGTTGATTTGATCAGCATTGCCAACCTCACCAACGGTAGCGCGGCAACGGATGTCGACGCGGCGGATTTCGGAAGATGGCATACGCAGTACAGCGTATTTACCAGCCTTACCGAGCAATTGGATGGATGCACCAGCAGAACGGGCGAGCTTGGCGCCGGCGCCAGGCTTGAGTTCTACGCAGTGGATAACGGTACCAGCTGGGATATTACGCAGTGGCAGGTTGTTACCAACCTTGATATCAGCATTGGCGCCAGCTTCGAGCATCTGCCCCTGCTTGAGGCCCTTAGGAGCCACGATATAGCGCTTCTCGCCGTCTACGTAGTGCAGCAGGGCGATATTAGCAGTACGGTTCGGGTCGTACTCGATATGAGCGACCTTAGCGGGGATACCATCTTTGTCATTGCGACGGAAGTCGATGAGACGGTACTGCCGCTTATGTCCACCACCCTTGTGGCGAACAGTGATGTGGCCGTGTACATTACGGCCACCCTTCTTGGGAAGTGGGCGAACCAGGGACTTTTCCGGGGTCGAGCGAGTGATCTCCTCGAACATGGAAACGGAGCTCTGGCGGCGACCCGGGGTTGTCGGCTTGTATTTACGAATAGCCATAGTTTTTCCTTACCTCGACTCTCTTAAGCGCTCTGGCCGAAGATGTCGATTGTGTCGCTGCCCTCACGGAGCGTCACGTAGGCGCGCTTGGTGGCTTTGCGGGAACCAAAACCGGAGCGAGTGCGCTTGCGCTTGCCCTCTCGATTAATGGTATTCACGGAAGCTACCTGAACGCCGAAGATCTGCTCGACGGCAATCTTGATTTCGGTCTTATTAGCGGTCTTAGCGACGTAGAAAACATAAGTGTTTTCTTCCATCAGACCATAAGACTTCTCGGATACAACCGGTGCGAGGATAATATCGCGGGGATTTGCGATCTTAGCCATTAGTTCTCCTCCTTAACCGCACCCTGGGTGCGGGTGATGAAGGTATTGAGAGCCTCGACGGAGAATACTAGATCATCAGACTTGAGCACATCATAGGTGTTCAGCTGATCAGCGAATAGCACCTGGACATGCTCTAAGTTGCGAGCACTCTTTTGGGCAGTAATATCCTCACGGCCGACGACGAACAATACGTTGCGACGATCGGTGAGACGCTCGAAGAACGTCTTTGCGGACTTGGTTGAAGGGGTTTGACCAGGAACGAGCTCTTCCACCACGTGGATGCGTGCGTTGCGTGCACGATCCGACAGGGCGCCGAAGAGAGCGGCCTTGATCATTTTCTTCGGGGTGCGCTGCGCATAATCGCGTGGCTTAGGGCCGTGCGAAATGCCACCACCGGCGAAGTGAGGTGCGCGGATCGAGCCCTGACGAGCACGACCGGTTCCCTTTTGACGGAAAGGCTTACGCCCACCGCCACGGACTTCACCGCGAGTTTTGGTGGAGTGGGTACCCTGGCGCTTAGCAGCGAGCTGAGCGTTGACTACCTGGTGCAGCAGCGCGATTGAGACTTCACGATCGAAGATCTCTGCTGGCAACTCAACGGTGCCATTGGTGGCACCTTGAGCGGTGTGGACGTCCAATGTTAAATGGCTCATGCGTGTGCACCGCCCTTCACTGCGGTCTTAACGGTCACGATGCCTCCACGGTTGCCCGGGATTGCACCCTTGATCAGGATGAGGTTAGCATCGGCGTCAATCTTCTGAACCTTGAGGTTCTGGGTTGTGACGCGGTCGGAACCCATGCGGCCAGCCATGCGCTTGCCCTTGAAGATGCGGCCTGGGGTAGCGCAAGCACCAATACCACCGACACGGCGGTGAGCTGCTTGGTTACCGTGAGATGCACCCTGTCCGGCAAAGCCGTGGCGTTTCATGCCGCCGGCGAAGCCTTTGCCCTTGGAGGTACCGGTAACGTCGACGAAGGTGGTGCCTTCGAAGATATCAGCGGTGACTTCCTGGCCGACTTCGTAACCAGATACATCATCCATGCGGATTTCGGCTACGTGACGGCGCGGGGTAACTCCGGCCTTGTTGAAGTGGCCGGTGCCTGGCTTGTTTACTTTGCGTGGGTCGATATCGCCAAAGGCGATCTGGATGGCGCTATAGCCATCGATTTCGGGGGTACGAATCTGGGTTACAACGCATGGCCCAGCTTCAACGACGGTCACCGGTACTACGCGGTTCTCTTCGTCGAAGATCTGGGTCATACCGAGCTTGCGGCCCAGAATGCCCTTGATCTCAGTTTCACTCATTATTTATTCTCCGGATGCCAAGAAAGTCGTCGATTACACAATATTCACATCGACGCTGGCCGGAAGATCGATGCGCATGAGCGCGTCGACCGTCTTCGGCGTCGGGTCGAGGATGTCGATGAGGCGCTTGTGAGTGCGCATCTCGAAGTGCTCGCGAGAGTCCTTGTACTTATGGGGAGAACGGATAACGGCATATACGTTCTTTTCGGTTGGCAATGGCACTGGGCCTACCACTCGTGCACCCGTACGGGTGACGGTCTCGACAATTTTGCGTGCAGACGCGTCAATTGCTTCGTGGTCGTAGGCTTTTAGCCGAATGCGGATCTTTTGTCCCGCCACGCTTTCCTCTTCCTCGCTTGTCCCACTTCCACAATGGATTGGTGGGAATCGCTTCATCTTATTCTCTATAACGTTGTCCAGGAGTTCTTGGGATACCTGGGCGCAACGCCAGTTTCTTACTTGATTGTCTATTCCAGACTTGCTAGGAAAATGTCGAACATGTCGATGTGGCTACAAAGCTCACAAACTTTGGCCTTTTCACTAGCCCTCGGGGTACAAGACCCAAGAAGTCAAGCCGGAAGGGATCGGGCGCTAGGTTTTCACCTAGGTGATCACTTACGTACTGCCGCTGTTTATTTGCCATGCATCCACGTCACTTATCCTGGCCTTCAAATAGAACTCGCGTGAGCTCATTCTCCTTGAAGAAACCTCCTAGATGCTTCAGTAATAACAAGGCCGCTAACCCTCGTAAGGAGGATCCGTACCTCTTAAATACTAAAGTCACCTTAAGTGAAGGTGTCATGTTTGCTTTGCCAGCCTCACTGAAACCGATTGAGGGCGATACCAGTGCACCTGTCAAAGCAACCTGATCATTAAAACATGTATGAAGGAAAGTTGCAAGCTAGATTGCCAATTTTTTTCAGCGCTTAGCACACCACCTTTATCACTTCATATCCCCCTTGAATGCCGATCGGCTCCCTAACGTAGCTGCGGCGGCGGAGATTCTATATAACACCGGATGACAGGTCGCGCAATCTACCGCGCAACCTACGAGGTGGAAAATTGTACGAATGGCACAGAAGCCCCCCTCGTGGGTCTATATGCTCGCCACGAGGGGGGATTCGGCTACTCTCGTTTTGCCCCTAGGGTGGACCTTTAAGAGTGTAGATCACGCGGGGTGCGGCCATTCTTATAGGCTTCAAGCCTAGAGTCGTCGCATTCTAGTTGGGTACGCGGCCATTTCAAGAGAGTGGCTCCGGCCTCGTAGGTGCTCTGTAAGAAGGCAAGGACTGCAGCGCGAGGATCGGCCGACTGGCGAACTACCTCATAGGGAAGCAGGAATTGCTGGAATTCCTCACTATAATAAGCGCCTTCGGGGGCGATAGCTGCGCGCTCGAATCCTTCGGGCACGGGGTAGGCGTAGGCATAGAATGCTCCCTCATCTCCCCCACCCGGCCAGAAGCCGCAGCTGGATAGTTCGTGCGAATAACCTTCAACCATGACCCAGTCGCCACAGTTGGGCGCGCCGCCCGGGTGGCGGGGGGCGAGTTCTCCACTAAAGCGCGTGCATGCAAGATCAAAGGAACCAAAGAAGAAGTGAACGGGACTGACCTTGCCAATATAGTCGGCACGGAATTCACCGATGAGATTATTCGCTTGCACAAGTTGGTGGAAAAATGCCTCGATTGCGCTCTTATCGTAGGCAGCGTCGGTCTCATTTGTGCGGAAGTCAGGTGCGGGGTCTACTTCGGTTGGGATAGGTCGAATATCGAATGGGACCTCGATCGCCTCCATTGCCTCTGCCACGAGACGGTAGAACGCGGCCACGCTCATGGATTGCAAGGCAAAATGTGCCCGCTTTCCATTTGAGCGACGGAAGTGGATCTCATGGGCGAGAAAGTCGAACTCAATATCAAAGGATCCGTCTTCAAAGGGGATCGCGGATGTACTTAGACCCGCTGGGGTGACATAGAGCGCCACTTGCCACCAGTGATTGACGAGGGGTGCGTAGGCCATGCGGATCTTACCGATGATTTGTGTCCACATATGAACAGTCGTGCGGGTTTCCTCCCAATCGGCAACTTTGAGCGCAGGCCAGCCGGAGTGGAGAGAGTGGTTCATGATTTAAGCTACTTTCGCGTACGTAATGGATAGGAAAGTTGATAAGTCAACTACTTATAGTTTAAGCCACCCCACACCTCGGCGCCAGCCGCTGCACCGGGGCTTTTAGCACTATGCTCTCGATCACATACACACATCGCCAAAGGATGATGAGAAGTCACTAAGGAGTACCTCCTATGAGATCCAATGAATAAAATTGGATCATCATCACCCGCAGCTCCGCCCTAGACCTCACTACCTAGCCCCGGAAGGATGCTCATCAACCCGATACCACAAAACAACTGGGAGAAGACTTGATTTATCCAGTTCAAGACTAAGAAAACCGGTATTTTTGGCCCCTAAACCTAGCTTCAATAGGGAGAAAATCCAGCAGCAATAATCCTCACATCACCGCTGTGGGGGTAGTGGACGGATCGAATATTATCGAAATTTTTTTAGCTTCTGCGAGCTGTAATTATTAAAAGTCCGCGTAGAGCCGTAAATTATAAGCACAACAATTCCAATAATTCCGCAGGCTCCGTATTCACAATGCCGGAGTAGATGTGGGATACTGTCGTTTTACGCACCAACGCCGGTTTTAAGCCTCCTGGAGAACTTTAAAGCCCTGTGACTTTCGCACGTGATGGAGAAAACCATTGTTCAAATATCTACTGAGGAAAGCAGCTAGCTGGACGCTCATCGTCTTTCTGGCAACAAATATTACTTTCTTCCTAGCGTCGGCCTTCCTCGACCCTCGCTCGAATTATATTGGGCGGAGGCCACCGTTAACCCCCGAGCAGATTGACACACTCCTTGTGCCCTATAATCTCAGCCCCACCATCCCCTTGTGGCAGCGGTGGTGGAATTGGTTAAGCGATATCCTGCTCCACTGGAACTGGGGCTATTCTCCAACTGGATCCCTCGTTAATGATGAAATTAGTTTCCGCATCTGGGTATCCGCTCAACTGATGCTCGTCGCTACCCTCATAACCATCGTCCTTGGAGTGTCGGTGGGCGTGTACACAGCGTCTAGGCAATACCAGCGAGGTGACCGAATCTGGCAGGCTATCTCAATCGTGGCCATGAATGTCCACGTCGTCGTCGCATCGATTATCGTTGTAGCCGCAGCGATTAAGATCAACGACCTAGTAGGAGCTCGTATCCTCTATGTCACCGGGGCCTCGAACCCCAGCGTGGAGGGATTCTTTCCCAAGCTCGTCGATTATGCCCAGCACCTCATTCTGCCAACAATCGCTCTCGTAATTATTGGCTATGCTGGCTACCACTTCATGCAGCGCTCCCTGCTACTCGACAATATTAACGCCGACTATGTACGCACAGCCCGAGCTAAAGGGCTGACAAAGGGACAGGCTATTCGCCGGCACGCATTGCGCACCTCCATCATCCCGGTCGCCACCTCGGTCGCCTTCGCTGTTCCCGGCATCTTTACGGGCGCGGTACTGACTGAAAAAATCTTCGCATGGAACGGCATGGGCGTGTATTTTGTGGAAACCATATCGAAAAATGATGTCCACGGTGCCGTGGCCGTTGCCGCCTTCGGGGCTGCACTCACCGGCGTCTCCGCAATTTTGGCCGATCTAGTCGTCGTTGCCCTCGATCCTCGAGTACGAGTGAGTTAATACCATGAACGATAATAATCAACGCCCCACAGGCGATATCGACGAGGCCACCTCAACGGTGATGCCGCCAGCAAACCTCCACGTCGGTGCAACTGTGCCCCATGGCTCAGAGATTCGTTCCGATGAGAACGAATCCCAACCTACCCCTCCCGAGACACCGGAACTCGTCCGCGGCACCTCCCGTCTCACACTCTACGCACGCCGCTTCATGCGCAATAAGGGTGCGGTCATCGGCTCGGTCATTTTTGGGCTCCTCGCTCTCTTCGCAGCCTTTGGTGGCCTGCTCACCCCGTGGTCGTTTACAGAACCTGATTTCCTTAACCTGTCAAGCGCTCCATCGTCCGAGCACTGGTTTGGCACCACCGACGGTGGCCAAGACCTTTTTGCACAGGCCGCCCATGGTCTGGGACGCTCTCTCATTATCGGCGTGAGTGTTGCACTGTCGACCACCATAATCTCCGCCATCGTTGGTGCCGGAGCGGCCCTTCTCGGCGGCTGGGTAGAAAAGATCATTCTAGCGATTATTCACTTCCTCCTCGCGGTTCCCAGCTTCCTCATTTTGGCGCTGCTGGTTTCTGACTCCGGCGGCGACTGGAAGGTGCTCATCTTCGTAATGATTCTCCTCGGCTGGATGTACTCGGCTCGTGTGATTTGGTCACTATCCATCTCCGTGCGTGAAAACGACTTTGTTCGGGCTGCTCGCTATATGGGCGTATCCAAGTCACGAATTATCGTCCGCCATATGCTCCCCAATATCAGCTCGCTGTTAGTTATCCAATTTGTTCTCGGCACGGTATCGACAGTTATGGGCGAGACTGGGTTGTCCTTCCTCGGCTTAGGTGTCAAACTCCCCGATGTGTCTTTGGGAACCTTATTATCAGGCGGCACCGCCACTGTTCTCACTGCTCCGTGGCAGTTTTATATCCCAGCCACGATCTTGACCCTACTGACGGTCTCGTTAGCGCTTATTGCTGACGGATTGCGCGATGCCATCGATCCCAACTCAAAGTCCGGAGGAAACGCATGAGTTCGCCTAGCTCGTATTCCCTCGAAGGCACAACTGCCTTAGATACCCCAATACTCTCAGTCCGCGACCTTAATGTCTCTTTCCCGTCCGAAGCCGGTGTTGTCAATGCTGTGCGCGGTGTGTCTTTTGACCTCTTTCCTGGTCAAACTCTAGGAATTGTGGGCGAGTCCGGATCGGGGAAGTCGGTCACCTCACTGTCTGTTATGGGGCTCCTTCCGGATTATGCCAAGATTGCTGGCTCGGTTCGTTTCGCCGGTGAAGAACTAATTGGCAAAACCGACAGTGAGATGTCACGGATTCGCGGTAACGGCATCGGTATGATCTTCCAGGATCCGCTCTCGGCACTGACCCCCGTCTTTGATATTGGCACCCAGCTTGTAGAAGCGTTGCAAGCGCACCAAAGGATTTCCAAAGCCGATGCACTCAAGCGGGCCATAGAGTTATTAGATCTTGTCGGTATTAAAGAGCCGCACAAACGGGTGAGGTCCTTCCCCCACGAATTTTCTGGTGGTATGCGCCAGCGCGTGGTCATCGCCCTTGCGATTGCAAATAATCCTCGTGTGCTCATTGCGGATGAGCCCACCACCGCGCTCGATGTCACCATCCAAGCGCAAATCCTCGATGTCATTAAACTCGCCCAACGCGAGACTGGTGCCGCCACTATCATGATCACCCATGATATGGGTGTGGTGGCCGAAACCGCCGATGACGTCCTCGTGATGTACGCGGGGCGGCCTGTGGAAAAAGGTAATGTCTTTGAGGTCTTTGCCCAACCGCGGATGCCCTATACCGTCGGCCTCCTCGGATCGACCCCCCGCCCTGATATTTCCTCAGACGAACCCTTAACACCTATCGTGGGCAATCCCCCCGTGCTCGTGGGACTGCGCGATCGCTGCCAATTCGCCCCCCGATGCCCAGTGGTACAACCACGCTGCCACGAAGAAGAGCCCTCCCTCAATCTCGTGCCAGGAACCCAGGCTCATCAATCGGCTTGCCTTCGCTCTCAAGAGATCCTCGATGGCAGGATCGATGGTGAGCGCATGTACCAACTACCCCCACTGAGCCCGGATATTCTTGCTGAAATCCCACGCGACGAACGTCCAGTTACGCTCAGTGTCAAGGATCTTCGCAAGGAATTCCCGCTGACTAAAGGTGCTCTCATTAAGCGCAAAGTTGGCACCGTGAAGGCGGTCGACGGATTGACCTTTGATATTCACCAGGGTGAGTGCATGGCTATTGTTGGTGAATCTGGTTGCGGTAAAACCACAACTCTCCTTGAGATCATGGATCTTGATCCAGCCCACGGCCACGTGATTCTCAATGGTATTGATGCATCATCGATGACACGCACCCAGCGTCGAGAAGCGCGAAAGCAAATCCAGATTGTCTTCCAAGATCCCATGAGTTCGCTCAACCCCCGGTTGACGGTAAAGGAAGTTATCGCTGAACCGTTATATGCGCTCGGCTTCGACGGCGATATTGATCGCCGAGTCCAAGAACTCATGACTTTGGTCGGCCTGGATACCTCCCAAATTGATCGCTTCCCCGGGCATTTCTCTGGCGGTCAACGCCAGCGTATCGGCCTCGCTCGAGCCTTGGCGACCAATCCCAGTGTGATCGTTCTCGATGAACCGGTATCTGCCCTCGACGTTTCGATCCAAGCGGGTGTAATTAACCTTCTTGAAGACCTCAAACGCAAGCTCGGTTTATCGTATCTTTTCGTAGCCCACGATCTCTCTGTCGTGCGCCATCTTTCCGATAGGGTCGCAGTGATGTACAAAGGCCGCTTCGTGGAAGAGGGTGAGGTGGATGATATCTTCGATCATCCGCAACACGAGTACACCAAGCAACTGCTCGAGGCGATCCCCATCCCCGATCCAACGGTTGCGCGTCGATAAAGACTTTGCCCCTGTGGTGTCAGGATTATAAAGTATCAGCAATATACATGAGTACTAAGATCCTGGCACCACCTCTATAGTTTGCTTAGAGAGCGAAAAGGTTTCTGCACGAGGTTGCGGTCGATTGATCCGTCGTATCGCAGTCTCGTGCAGAGATTTTCTTCATCATGAGAAAGGCTCTGGACTCACGGGCATGATAACCCGGTGCCCTCTTGACGTCCGCTTATACCCACCCTCACACGATCAATGAAGGAGATTTTTTCCTTATGAAGAAGAATATCCGCATTGCAACGATGGCTGCGCTATCTGTTGCTGCTCTGACCCTCGGTGCGTGCGCCGACGGTGCCACCACGGGCACTGGCTCCCAATCAGCCTCCGGCCAAGGCTCAGCCGAGTTCGAGATCAAGGCTGCTGGCGATTATAACCCGCTCGAGCGCGATCAGATCAAGGATGGCGGCGAGCTGGTCTTGCCTATCTCAGAAATTCCCGAGCAACTCAATCGTTTCCACGGTAATAGCTCGGCTGATACAACCAGGATCTGGCGCTATTTCAACCCACAGATCGCCCTCTTCGACGGTGATGGCACCTGGCACGCCAATCCCGCCTACCTCACTGATGTCAAGGACGATATCGTAGATGGGAATTTGGTACTCACCTGGGATATTCACCCTGATGCAACCTTCAACGACGGTACCCCCATTGACTGGACCGCCTTTGAGAACACCTGGAAGATGAATAACGGCTCTAACCCTCAGGTGGTTCCTAGCGGCACCGATGGCTATGAGCGCATTTCCGCTGTCACCCGGGGTGACGATGATAAGCAAGTAATCATCACCTTCGATGGCACCTACCCGTGGTGGCAGGGCTTGTTTAACTCGATCCTGCACCCAAAGGTTAACGATCCCGCGACTTTCAATGAGAGCTATATCAACACTCTGCATCCTGAATGGGGTGCCGGTCCATTCATCGTGGACAGCTTCGACCCGAACGCCAATACCGTAACCTTCGTTCGCAATGATAAGTGGTGGGGCGAGACCGCCAAACTTGAGAAGCTGACGCTGCGCGCCATGGAGAATTTGGCAACGATCAATGCCTTCAAAGCTGGCGAGATCGATGCCGCCGGCGTGAGCAGCAAAGACAACCTTGCCACCGCTCGCGGGCTGGGTGATGCTATTGATATTCGTTCCTCGGTACTTACCTCCAATGCTTTGATGATGCTCAACGCTCAGGCACCACAACTGGGCGATATTAAAGTTCGCGAGGCTATTGTGAAGGGCATCGACCGCGCACTAATCTCAGAGATCCGTTTCAATGGTCTGGACTATACTGAGGAGCTGCCAGGCTCACTGACCTATTTCACCTTCCAGCCGGGCTACGAAGATAACTTTAGTTCTGTGGGGGCTTTCGACCCAGAAAAGTCTCAAGCGTTGCTCGACGAAGCTGGGTGGGTTGCTGGTAGCGATGGAATCCGCGAGAAGGATGGCCAAAAGTTCAGCATCCGCTATACCATGCTGGGCGACTCCGCAATTGATAAGGCATTTGCCTCTGCTTTGCAGAAAATGATGAAGGATATTGGTGTGGATCTTTCCATCCAAGAGCGCCCGTCATCTGATTTCTCAAAGATTATGGCCGCCAAGGACTTCGATCTCTTCTTCCTTAGCTTTAGGTCTTCTGATCCTTTTGGAGCCGCGTACTTCGGTCAGCTCTATAATACCGACTCCGAGCTGAATATCTCGGGCACGGGTTCTGCTGAACTCGATGCCAAGATTGACAAGCTCCAAAAGCTACCCACCGCTGAGGAGCAAATTAAGGAAGCGAATAAACTAGAAGAGGAAGCTTTTGCTACCTACGGTGTTGTCCCTATGTACAACGGACCTCAAATGGTTGGCGTAAAGAAGGGTTTGGCTAACTTCGGCGCCACCGCTTTCGCTGATCTTCCGGTAGAGAATATCGGCTGGGCTAAGTAATAAGATTCTTTTTTAGTATTCTCCTGTCGGCATAATGCCGGCAGGAGAATTTCTCTATTTAGGGGTAGAGATACTCCACACCAGCCACCCCTTTGAGAAGATCGGGATCTACGGGAATACCGACCTTGAAAACTGTAAGGTCCCCGGTTGGTTCTAGAATCATCAGCTGCACCATAGAGAGTGTCGGTATACCTGCTCTGCGTAGTGCAGAGCGAATATCAGAGGGGGATACATGAGTTTTGCGTAGCTGAT
The DNA here is from genome assembly GCF_024814365.1 of Corynebacterium sp. ES2715-CONJ3. NCBI lineage: Bacteria > Bacillati > Actinomycetota > Actinomycetes > Mycobacteriales > Corynebacteriaceae > Corynebacterium > Corynebacterium sp. ES2715-CONJ3. The sequence goes on along the minus strand of NZ_JANUXS010000002.1, from coordinate 130,414 downwards.
CGTCGATCATCTCTCCGTTGGCGACGATGACCTGGGGGTGGCTATTGATGACTCGCTTGATATACCGACCGTCGCGGATCATCCCAAAAATGGATTCCATGACCATAAGCGTGCCGAGTCCCACTATTCCCGCCATTAAAGTGGGCGGGTGACCGATAACTGCACGTCCTGCCACCGCTCCAAACATGACAATAACAACGGCATCGAAGGTGTGCATCTTGGAGAGCACCCGGGCTCCAAAAATCCGAACCAATACGATAAAGCCGAGGTAGGTAAAAATCCCCGAAAGAATCACCACGGGGATACGCCAGGGATCGATCGTTAACTGCTCGTACATATAGAGCCTTAATTGGTCCATAAAAACTCAGCTTAGCAGCCTTTGGTATAAGCGCTTGATCAGTTTCATCAAGCCCGTTATGGGCCTGGAAGACATCACCAGCAATCTGAAATCTTAGCCTGGGAGGTTCAGCATTTCTGAGCGTTATAATCTCGCAGAAGTAAATGCCTGTAGGAATGCCAAAAACCGCCCCATCCCCTAAGCGGAGATAAGGCGGTGATTAGTGCGCACCTTTTAGGGTGCGGTGATCATTACTTGATGATCTTGGTAACGCGGCCGGCGCCAACGGTACGGGAGCCCTCGCGAATAGCGAAGCGCAGGCCCTCGTCCATAGCAACAGGCTGGATCAGGGTGACGGACATGTCGACGTTGTCGCCAGGCATAACCATCTCGGTGCCCTCAGGAAGCTTCACAACACCGGTCACGTCGGTGGTGCGGAAGTAGAACTGTGGACGGTAGTTGTCGAAGAATGGGGTGTGGCGGCCGCCTTCGTCCTTGGAGAGAACGTAGACAGAGCCCTCGAACTCGGTGTGAGGAGTATAAGCGCCTGGCTTTACAACAACCTGGCCGCGCTCAACGTCTTCGCGCTTGATGCCGCGGAGAAGAAGACCGCAGTTGTCGCCAGCTTCGGTGTAGTCAAGGAGCTTACGGAACATCTCGATACCGGTAACGGTGGTGGAGGTGCTCTTCTCGCGGATACCGATGATCTCAACATCCTCGTTAACCTTGAGCTGACCGCGCTCGACACGACCGGTGACCACGGTGCCACGGCCGGTAATGGTGAAGATATCCTCGATAGGCATGAGGAATGGCTTGTCGGTCTCGCGCTCTGGGTCTGGGATGGACTCGTCGCAGGCGTTCATGAGCTCAACGATGGACTCGGTCCACTTAGCGTCGCCCTCGAGAGCCTTCAAAGCGGAGATGTGAACGATAGGAGCTTCCTCATCGTAATCCTGCTCAGCGAGAAGTTCGCGAACTTCCATCTCCACGAGCTCGATAATTTCCTCATCATCGACCATATCGCACTTGTTAAGAGCAACGAGGATATAAGGAACGCCAACCTGGCGAGCAAGAAGAACGTGCTCACGGGTCTGAGGCATGGGGCCGTCAGTTGCAGCTACAACGAGGATAGCGCCGTCCATCTGGGCAGCACCGGTGATCATATTCTTGATGTAGTCGGCGTGACCTGGAGCGTCAACGTGAGCGTAGTGGCGCTTCTCGGTCTGGTACTCAACGTGGGAAATGTTGATGGTAATGCCGCGCTCTTTTTCCTCAGGTGCCTTATCAATGGCATCGAAGGCGAAAGCCTGGTTCAGATCTGGGTAAGTATCAGCCAGAACCTTGGTGATAGCAGCGGTAGTAGTGGTCTTACCGTGGTCAACGTGACCAATGGTACCAATATTTACGTGGGGTTTAGTGCGCTCAAACTTGGCCTTTGCCACAGTGTGTCCTCCTGGACTTTTCGTGGTGGCCACGAACCTCGCAGCCACAAAAATTGATGGTGCTGATCCTTCTCACCTCGGGGATGATCTGGCGCTCAGCGATTACTTATGCCAGTTACATGATCCTAAGGTTCCACCGCATTTTTTTCAAACCGCTAGTGAAATCTCGTGGATATAGGATCTACTAGGGTAACGGCCACCTTAAGCCACTTTTAGAATTATATCTAAGAAAAATGACTCAAGGAAGCCACTACCCTAGTTACCCAGATAGCCTCCCATGTACTGGACTTTCAACGGAGGCTACCTGGGTGAGCGTCTAGCTACCGTTGCGCTCCGCGATAATCTCGGCGGATACGCTCGCAGGAACCTCAGCGTAGGAATCGAAAATCATCGAGTAATTGGCACGACCCTGGGTCTTAGAACGCAGGTCACCAACATAACCGAACATCTCCGATAGCGGCACACGTGCCTTAACAACCTTCGCACCGGCGCGGTCATCCATGGCGTTGACTTGACCACGGCGGGAGTTGATATCGCCGATCACGTCGCCCATATACTCTTCCGGAGTGATCACTTCGACGGCCATCACTGGCTCGAGCAGGACTGGCTTTGCCTTAGCAATGCCTTCCTTGAGAGCCTGGGAACCAGCCAATTTGAAGGCCATTTCAGAGGAGTCAACGTCGTGGTAGGCGCCGTCGAGCAGCGTGGCCTTGATATTAACCAAGGGGTAGCCAGCGAGGTAACCGTACTGCATGGCATCTTGGATACCTGCGTCGACGGACGGGATATACTCGCGAGGCACGCGACCACCGGTCACGGCATTCTCGAAAGCATAGGTAGCAGATTGGCCCTCTTCGAGGGTCTCTGGGTCTGGGGTATAAGGTTCGAAGGCAACAATGACCTTTGCAAACTGGCCGGAGCCACCGGTCTGCTTCTTGTGGGTGTACTCCACACGATCGACGGCCTTGCGGATGGTCTCGCGGTAAGCAACCTGGGGGTTACCAACGTTAGCTTCCACCTTGAATTCGCGCTTCATGCGGTCCACCAGAACATCTAGGTGGAGCTCGCCCATACCACCGATAACGGTCTGGCCGGTTTCGTCGTCGAGTTCCACGGTGAAGGTTGGATCCTCTTCAGCGAGCTTTTGAATAGCAACGCCGAGCTTCTCCTGGTCAGACTTGGTCTTAGGCTCGATGGATACCTTGATCACAGGATCCGGGAAGTCCATGGACTCCAAGATGATCTGGTTATTGGCATCGCAGAGGGTATCACCGGTGGTGGTTTCCTTGAGCCCGATGAAAGCGTAGATATTTCCAGCGCGAGCCTGGTCGACAGGGTTCTCCTTGTTGGCGTGCATCTGGAAGAGCTTGCCAATGCGCTCCTTCTTGCTCTTTGTGGAGTTAGCAACCTGGGTGCCAGGCTCCACAATGCCGGAGTAGACGCGCACGAAGGTGAGCTTACCGAAGAAGGGGTGAACGGCGATCTTGAAAGCGAGAGCGGAGAAAGGCTCGTCGATAGAAGGCTTACGGGAGACCTTGGTGGACTCGTCGCCCACAGCGTGGCCGATCACTTCGCCAATATCGAGAGGATTCGGGAGGTAATCAATGACGGCATCGAGCAAAGGCTGAACGCCCTTATTGCGGTAAGCAGTACCGCAAAGCACTGGATAAACCTCAGAGGCAACGGTCAGCTTACGGATCGCAGCCTTGATCTCCTCAACGCTGAGTTCTTCACCGCTGAAGTACTTGTCCATGAGGGATTCATCGGACTCAGCAACGGTTTCGAGCAGCTTCTCGCGGTACTCCTCAGCCTTCTCTTGCAGATCAGCTGGGATTTCCTCGATGGTTGGCTCAGCGCCTGTCTCGACTTTGCCGCGCCAGGTAATAGCCTTCATCTCGAGCAGATCAACAACACCGTCGAAATCATCTTCTGCGCCGATCGGCAGCTGCAAAACCAATGGCTTGGCGCCGAGGCGGTCGATGATGGTTTGCACGGTGTAGTAGAAGTCAGCACCGAGCTTGTCCATCTTGTTGATGAAGCAGATACGAGGAACATCGTATTTAGCGGCCTGACGCCACACCTGCTCGGACTGGGGCTCTACGCCCTCTTTGCCGTCGAAAACGGCTACGGCACCGTCAAGCACGCGCAAGGAACGCTCCACCTCAACGGTGAAGTCAACGTGACCTGGGGTGTCGATGATATTAACCTGATTGCCATTCCAGAAACAGGTCACAGCAGCGGAGGTAATGGTGATGCCGCGCTCTTTTTCCTGCTCCATCCAGTCGGTGGTCGAGGCGCCATCGTGGGTCTCGCCTACCTTGCGGTTGATACCGGTATAGAAGAGGATACGCTCGGTGGTGGTGGTCTTACCGGCATCGATGTGAGCCATGATGCCGATATTGCGGACCTTGTGGAGGTCCTTAAGCACTTCTTGTGGTGCCACGGTATTCCTAACTTATGTAGCTGAAGGGATAATAGTTCTAATAGTAATCCACATATTGGGCGCCTTAATAGCGCCCGCAAGCGTTAAGATTACCAGCGGTAATGAGCGAAGGCACGGTTAGCCTCAGCCATTTTGTGGGTATCCTCACGACGCTTCACAGAAGCACCCAAACCGTTTGCGGCATCGAGGATCTCGTTAGCAAGACGCTCAATCATGGTGTTCTCACGACGCTGACGAGTGAAGGTCACCAACCAGCGCAGGGCGAGAGTATTGGCGCGAGCGGCACGAACCTCAACAGGAACCTGGTAGGTAGCGCCACCGACACGACGGGAGCGAACCTCGAACTCAGGCTTGATATTGCCCAGTGCCTTTTCCAAGGTGAGCACCGGATCGGTGCCGGTCTTTTCCTTGCACTTATCAAGGGCACCATACACGATGCGCTCGGCAGTGGACTTCTTGCCATCAAGAAGGACTTTATTAACCAGCTGGGTCACAACTTCGGATCCGTAGACTGGATCCTTGATAACTGGACGCTTGGGAGCTGCATTCTTACGCATTGTTTACTTCTCCTTCTTTGCGCCGTAACGGGAACGGGCCTGCTTACGGTCCTTCACACCCTGAGTATCGAGGGCGCCACGGATGATCTTGTAGCGAACACCTGGGAGGTCCTTCACACGACCGCCACGCACGAGCACCATGGAGTGCTCTTGGAGGTTGTGGCCCTCACCTGGGATATAAGCGGAAACCTCGATGCCGGAGGTTAGGCGCACACGGGCGACCTTACGCAGAGCGGAGTTAGGCTTCTTAGGGGTGGTGGTGTACACACGGGTGCACACGCCACGACGCTGAGGGGAACCCTTTAAAGCTGCAGTTTTTACCTTTGCAGTCTTATCATGGCGACCCTTGCGGACCAGCTGCTGAATAGTTGGCATGAACAGTCTTTCTCTTCGATTGATCCTCATCCATCCGGAGGAGGAAATTTCGCTCACTATCTGGAATTTTCTTGACGATTGCGACAATCCCTATATGCCCCTAAACAAACAAAAATAGGGGCTCTTTCCGGGGCCGCTACCGTTTTTCTTGAAGAATCTTGAAGATCTAACTAATTGCTAGAATCCAGGCTCCCAGTAGACACTGGGCAAAATTCCAAGACTCCCACATATGGGACTATTGGACACTCTAGTCCCATGGACATGGGCTCGTCAAATTCTAAAACCCAGCAATGATCAGTGCCACCGGGTAGGCCGCTAGTATCCACGCGGGTGGAAACTGCGGCTCAATCTCCACGCTAGGGGCACGGTAGTGCAAAAAGACCACACCGAAAGCCGGAGCGACGGCAAAGGTAGCGCCCATTAAGGCCGCGGAGAGCATCATAGTATTTTCGCGGCCTTTGAGGTAGAAGAATACGAGGAAGAACACAAGGAGGATAGCCCCTGGCACGAACCCACTAAAACGCACTCCCAGTTGGGCAATAAACGCCCATAATAAAGCGGCCACGATTATGGCCACGGCCACTAGCGGACGCGAGCGCACCTTTTTAGACTTCAGCGCTTGGTAGCAAATGATGCACAATACAAAAGCCCAAACAAAACTCTGGGAACGCATATCGATCAGCCGCCCACTACGGGCAAAATCCTCTGCACATTCACTCACAACGCTTAGCCCTAGGGTCAACAAAACAAGGTCCCGCGTAACCGTAAGATGCTCAAGTGCAATAAGGAAACAAAAGGCCAGAAGTGGATAGGCGGCCCAGCTGAGGATCTCAAGGATGATCACAAAAGAAAGATTCCCAAAACTCGCTTGGGCAATATCCGGTACCAAGCGACGCTCGATACCGAGGCTGATCACGTGGAAAAGCAAGAAGATGCTCGCAATGATGAGAAGGCCGCGGATTTTGAGCCCTTTGGCTGCGAAATTACTGGTCATCATAGCCCCTAATCATAGTAATGAAGGGCGCCTTACTTATATATAGTAAGGCGCCCTGAAAAAATCTGTGCGCTATTCTTAGCCCTTGACGGAGCCCGCCATAGACTCCTGATAGTAGCGCTGCATGACGATGAAGAGGATCACGATAGGAATCGAAACGCACACTGCACCAGCAGCGAACCGAGCGAACCAATCGTGGATATACTCCTTCTCCAGCATCTTCCACAACCCAAGAGCTACCGTGTAGTTATCCTGGGTGCGTGCGATTGCCTTTGCCAGCACGAAGTCAAGCCATGGTACCAGGAAGCCAATAATAGCTTGGTAGACAATCATGGGCTTGGCAATAGGCAAAATGATCATATAGAAGACCTGCCACCGCGAGCAGCCATCTAGATAAGCAGCCTCATCCAAGGACTTAGGAATGGTGTCCATATAGCCCTTCATGATGTAGAAGCCCATACCGGAGCCAGCGGAGTAGACGATGATCAAGGCGATATTGGTCATCGAACCACCCGTAAGACCCATGGCCTTCAAAATGAAGTAAATAGCAACGACGGCCATAATGCCTGGGAACATGCCCAAGGTCAGCGCGAGGTTCATATAAACCTTGCGGAACCTAAAGCGCATCCGCGAGAGGGAGAACGAGACGATCAAGACGAAGAATACCGAAATCAGCATGGTGAATACCGCGATGACAAAGGTATTGAGGAACATCCTCGGGAAATCGAGAACATCGCGTTCGGTAAAGAGCGCAATATAGTTATCGAAGGTGTACTCCGTGGGGAAGAAAGTCGAGGAATAAGGTGCCGTATTCTTATTAAAAGAGTTGGCAAAAATCCAGATAATGGGCATGACCCAGATTATGGAGAGCGTGCCTAATAATGCGTAGCTTAAGATATCCCCCACCCGGCGGGCAGCCCGCTGGTCGGTCATCTTGGCATCAGTGTGATCAAGGGTCTTACTCACTGGAAACCCTCCTCATTGCGGTAAGAGCCGGAACGGCGATAGGTAATTAACGCCACGGTGGACAAAACGATGAAGGTCAAGATACCGATGACGGCACCAATATTGTAGTCGCCCTTGTCCACAGTGAGCTTGTACAACCAGGTAATCAAGAGGTCAGTCTTACCAGCCGAGGCTCCGACTGGGGTCGGATCACCACCGGAGAGCAGGTAGATAACGTTGAAGTTGTTCACATTGGCCGTGAAGGTAGTAATGAGGTACGGGGTCATCACGAACAACATATAGGGCATGGTGACACTGCGGAAGGTCTGCCACCAGCTGGCGCCGTCGAGGCGCGCTGCCTCGTAGAGCTCACCGGGAATATTCTGCAGAATGCCGGTGACCTGCATGATGGTATAAGGAATACCGATCCAAAGGTTGATAACAATCACCGTGACACGGGCCCAGGTGGTATCGGTAAAAAATGGCAGTGCCGAATCGATGAGACCATAATCGAGTAGCAACCGGTTGATAGCACCCTGAGGCTGCAGCATAGAGCGCAGCACCAATAGCGATACGAACTGTGGAACAGCTACCGAGAGCGAGAAAATCGCCCGCCAGAAGGATTTACCGCGGGTGGTACGGCGGTTAATCACCATAGCCAAGAACATGCCCAAGAAGTAGTTCAAGAAAGTAGCGAAGAAAGCCCAGACGAGGGTCCAGATCAACACACCAATGAACAGGTTAAAGTTCACTTGGCCGCCGTCGTTGCTAAATACTTGTCCGAAGTTTTCGAAACCGACCCACTTGAAGTTTTGGGAATTATTGGAATCGAAGCTGGTAAATGCCATCGAAATCATGAAGATCAGTGGCAAGACGGTGAAGATGAGAATGCCGGCAGTTGGCAAGGTCATAAACAGAATAGGTGCATCTGTATTCAGCAGTGCTTTCAGATCGCCCTTGAAGCTACGAGCTTGACCGTAGTTTTCAATCTGTACCTGAGCTTTGAAGGCGCTGCGCAAAGCGATGGTGGCAAACCATAAGAAGGCGAGGACTCCGACGACGGAGACAATGCCGTTTAGCAGCACAACGATCGATGGCTCTGAGGTGACGTAGGTCCAGAAACCGTCTACCTTCACCCGGGTTTGACCGCCCTCGCCACCAAGCTCGGGCAGCGCAGCGATCTTAGAAAAGCCTTTGGTAATAAAGAGAGTGACGCTTAAGATCTCGATGGCCAGCAGCATCACACCTTTGACGTACTGCTTGCGCGCGAGATTGCCTAAACCGAAGACAAAAAGGGATAGCTTGGTGAGGATATCGCCATCGCTCCACGCTTGCCCAATCTTGAACTCGGCTTCTTGGCCGCGGTGCTTCATTGGAATTCTCCTTTGTGAAAAGAGGGGTACTCCCAGCGTCGTCAGTATCTCGATTCGACAAAAGCCCTGAAGCAGATCGTGCTATGAAGGCAGAGCGCTTCAGGGCTTTTTATCAAGTAGCTATCGAACTACTTGGAAGCTAGGAAAAACGTGCAGCCTTATTTGTAGGCGCTGAACCAGGCTTCGGTCTTCTCAGCTGCATTAGCCTCGGTGACCTCACCGTTAGCAAGAGCCTTGCCGAAGTTATCAGCGGGCTCCCAGAAATCGCTCATCTCTTTGAAGGTAGGCTGCAGCACGGAGGCATTAGCAACGGTCTCGAAGAGAGCGACGGCCACTGGATCCTGAGAAATCTCGGGGTCATCAACGAGGGTCTTATCAGCAGGGATCACACCGTTGAGCTGGTAGTGAGCCTTCTGAGACTCGCTGGAGGCGAGGAACTGAGCGAATTTAGCAGCTTCAACCTGGTTCTTAGAGGTTGGGTTATAACCCACAGCCTTAGAACCGGAGAAGGCCTTGATCTGCACATCTGCACCGTTGAGCTTGTAGGTTGGCAGAGCAGCGACAGCGTAGTCATCGCCTAGAGCCTCTTCAGCGGCCTGCGCATCCCAGGCGCCGGAGAAGACCACGTCGACGGAGCCGTTTGCGAGTCCGCCCATGCCGGCGCCATCAGCGTCGTTAATGAAGTTCGGGTTCTTGGCAACGCCTGCGAGGTACTCGGTAACGGCGGCTGCGTTATCGCCGGCCTTAATGCCGTCAGCCTCATCCAGGCCGTCAGCACCAAAGAACGTGGTTCCAGCACCTGCATAGAAGCCTGAGAGGTACCACGAGTTAGAGATTGGGAAGGAAACCTTAGCCTTGTCCAACATGGTGTCGAAGCTCTTGACATCTTCGGTGCTCAGCTTGGACTTGTTGTAGTACATGAACCAGGTATTTGGCTCATAAGGCAGCCCGTAGAACTCTCCATCGCTACCCACGACGGAGTCAGCCAGGGACTTTTCAGCCTGCATATCGAGCTGTGCCTTGCCATCGTCGGACAGTGCGCCAATAGCATTAGCAGCCATCAGCGAGCCGAGCTGATCGTTGGCGAATACGTACACGTCAGCAGCAGCGGATGGGTCCTGGGTCACGGTGGTAGCAGCATCAGCCGAGGACACCACGGAGTTCTTCCAGGTGATATTCAGATCTGGATTAGCCTCTTCATAAGCCTTCTCCATGGACTGTAGCCAGGCATCGGAGTTGGTCTGATCTTCTTGGGAGGTCCATACGGTTAAGGTGATATCGCTGCCGGATGCGGAACCTGCGGCATCATTGGTCGAAGCGTCGTCATTAGAGCAAGCAACCAGGCTAGCGGAGCCCAAGGCCACAGCAATTACTGCTGCGAAGGCTTTGCGAGTGTTCAGCACTGTACAAACACCACTTTCTTGTAGAAGATTCTCTCCACTTTTGAACAAAAGGGAGAACTTTTAAGATATGTGCGATATGCAATGTTCTTTTTCCTACCAAAGGAAAAGGATCCTGCTAAAGCTCAATAATCATATCTAAACACAGCGCACCACCTGAACAAAGACGAAGAAGGCTGTTAGCAGAGCATGAAGGGGGCTTATGCTGTGAATTTAGAATCACGTCTGCTAAAAAAATGAAGATAATCACATTTTGACCCGCAGTTAGTCACAGTAAAGCCCCCTTCCGTCGCCCGAAAAAGCCCACGAAAGGGGGTAGAAATTAGGATGCTGCGAAGCTCTCTAAACTCCTCAGAGCACCAGCAACGATGATGATATCGCCCGACTCGATGCGCTGGCCGGGAACGGGGCGAGTGAACCTACCCCCCTGCTTACGCACGGCCACAATATCGACCCCCTGAGGAGTTTCCTCCACTCTTAAACCCAAGAAATTTACCGGCGGAGCCAATTTGATCATGGAAAAATCGTGATCGAATTCCACATACTCCTCCGCCGCTCCCCCAATCAGATGGGCAATCCTGCGGCCAGTATCGCGTTCGGGGCGAATGGTGTGGTGCACCCCAATCCGTTTGAGTATCTTCTCGTGAGCGTCTCCATCGGCCTTAGCCCACACATTTGGCGCCCCTAAATCTAAAATGGATTGCGCAGCAAGAACACTGGCCGCCAAATCGGATCCGATGGCAATCACGACCCGGCGCGCCTCCTGCACGCCCAATTGCTTAAGGGCCGCCTCATCGGTGCCCGAGCCCACCACGGCATGACTAAGTTTCTCGGTCGCCCGCGCCACCACCTCGCGGTTCATATCGAGGCCGAGCACTTCCACACCCTGCTTTTCCAATTCTTCAGACAATGCCATACCAAAGCGACCTAAACCAATAACCACCACGGATTGGCGCCGAAATAATTTAACCAATGAACGGCCTTTCTTCAGGGAAAGAATAATGTCGCTGCTGGTCGCGGGCTGCCAACGCCGCCACCACGGTAATCGGCCCAATCCGTCCAGCGTACATCAATATAATGAGCACAATCTGAGCGCCTTGGGGCAGGGCTGAGGTGATACCAGTAGACAGTCCTACCGTAGAAAAGGCACTAATGACCTCAAAGACCAATTGATCAGTGGCGAAGTCTGGTGCCAAGACTATTACGATCATAATGGAGGAAAAGACCAGAAATGCCGCTATGGTTACCACGGCCAACGCCTGCCGTAAGGTACGGTCAGGCAATTTGCGACCATAAATAGCCACCTCATCGTCGCCTTTGATCTCTGCGATCAACACAGCAACTAAGACTCCAACTGTGGTTATTTTCACCCCACCGGCGGTCCCCCCAGATCCGCCTCCAATGAGCATCAAAATATTGGTAGCCATGAGTTCATTGGGGTGAAACATCGATAGGTCGATGGAGTTAAACCCTGCCGTACGCGAGCTCACCGGGTGAAAGAAAGCGGAGAAGAGCTTATCCCCTGGGGATAGGTGCGCGAGCGCCCCATTCCACTCAAAGAAAGCCGTCACAATCATGCCAGCGGACAATAGGATGGCCGTGCCATAGAGGGTGAAAATCGTCGTCAAGCTCAGGTGTCCGCGCGTACGCACCCGCTTGGCTAACTCTAGGAGCGTCGGAAAACCCAGACCGCCTAAAATTATGGCTAGCGCGATTGGCCAGAGCATGACTTCGTCGCGGACATACGGCACGAGGTTATCGGAGGCGAGCCCGAAACCAGCGTTATTAAAGGCAGAAATGGCGTGGAAGCTCCCCTCCCAGATAGCGGCCGGAACACCGAGGCCATAGTGGTGATAAAAACGCAAGCTGAGACTCATTGCCACCACTATTTCTACGACGAGCGTAAATCCTATCGTGGCTGCGAGGAGTCCCTTGACTTCACCAAGATGCAATCCCCGGCCCTCTGCGGATGCATTAAGTCTGGAGCGAACCCCCATTCTGCCGGCTATTGCCCACGAGGCTAGGGTTGCCAAGGTCATAATTCCCAGTCCGCCGAGCTGCACGAGGCCGATAATGATAAGTTGACCCAGATGCGTCCAATAAGTGGCAGTATCAACCACCACGAGACCGGTGAGACAGACCGCGGAGGTGGCGGTAAACAAAGAAACTAGGATGCTCGACTCCTCGGTGGCATGCGAGAACGGCATGCTTAGAAGCACCGTACCCAGCACAATGAGGCCCAGAAAAGACTCTGCCACCAAGCGGGCTGGCGACCGTCGAAAACGCCTCATGAATCACATCCTAGTCACTACTAACATGGTATTTATGGAAACGCACAGCGGAAAAAGCTGGCTGGAAAAAGCCACATTTTATCAAATCTATCCCCAATCCTTTGCAGACTCCAATGGTGACGGCATCGGAGACCTGCGCGGCATCATCGACAGGATCCCCTATTTACAACAGCTTGGCATCTCCGCCATTTGGCTCAACCCCATCTTCGACTCCCCCTTCAAGGATGCCGGCTACGATGTGCGCGATTACTACCAGATAGCGCCTCGCTACGGCACCACCAACGATCTCAGCGCGCTTATCGACGCTCTCCACGCCGCAGGTATCCGCCTCCTGCTCGATCTTGTACCCGGCCACACCAGCGATGAACACCCCTGGTTTATCCAATCCTCCTCCCCTGATAAGACCCCTGAGGATGACCGCTATATCTGGACGAACTCATGGTTTGGCGACGCCGATTCTTTGCCTTTCGTCGCCGGAGTAGCTCCGCGCAACGGTTGCTATGTGCTCAACTTCTTCTACTCCCAACCAGCTCTGAACTACGGCTTCGCCACACCGAAGACCCCGTGGCAGCAGCCCACATCCTCTCAGGGGGCGCAGCGCAACCGCGAAGAGATGGCGAAAGTAATCACATTCTGGCTCGATAAGGGTGTTGATGGATTCCGTGTCGATATGGCTGATTCCTTGGTCAAACACGATCCGGATAAGAGCGCAACCATAAGGGCGTGGCAGGAGATCTTCACAAACGTCAAGAAAACGCACCCCGGTGCGGTCTTTGTTGCCGAGTGGGGAAACCCCAGCCAGTCCCTGGAAGCCGGGTTCGATATGGATTTCTACCTCGATTGGCCGGGGAACGGCTATAACCTACTGGTTCGTGCCGATAACGCTTTCTTCTCGGCCGTGAGCTCGAGAGCAGCCAGCGACTTCATCGACCAGTACCTCCCGCACTACCGTGCCAGCGTCGGCGCGGGCCATTTCAGCCTGATTACGGGCAACCATGACAATCCACGTATCTCCCACTACCTCACCGACGCTGAGTTGCGGCTCTATTTCACTTTCCTGCTCACCATGCCAGGTATTCCGTTTATCTACTACGGCGATGAAATCGCCATGGACTATCAAGATCTTCCTACCCATGAGGGCGGCTATACCCGCACCGGCGCGCGCACCCCTATGCAGTGGTCAACGAAGCCACAAGCGGGATTTAGCACGAACCCAAATACTTACCTGCCCACTTTCGCTAATCAGGGCCCTGAGAAGACGGTGGAGCGACACGAGCAGAATCCCCAATCGCTGCTGCACGTGGTGCGCACCCTGATTAAATTGCGCCGCGATACCCCGGACCTCCACGCCTCAGGGGGTCTAGAATTCCTCTCCGATATCCCCTCCGATCGGGTGCTACGCTATCGCCGCTCATCGGTAGTGGTCACCATCAATATGTCTACTGAGCCAATAGAGATCCGCGATGAAGGCGAGATTCTCTTTGCTCTCAACGCTGACCTAAATTCGGGTAAGTGGTTGCCACCTGCGAGTGCGGTGATCGTCGGCCAGTAAAAACACAGCGTAGTGGGGCGGGAAAAGGTTATCCACAGGGGTCTAAAGCTCGCCGCGCGATAACAGCCGGCTCAGGTTAGGCTGAGGGCATGAGCTACCGCACATGGATCACCGCACAGCGCTCCGGCGCCGCGATGTTGAACCATGTGCGCACGCACTCCATCACACCCGAGGAGCTTGAAGCGGGTGCGGGGATCGATTTAAGCCGCGCAAAACACCTCCATTGGTTGGCACGGCAATTCGATCGTAAGCACTTAGCGCTCGCCGCTCGCTTGGAGCTGAGCGTCGATCAGGTTGATGTGATCAATAAATATATAAAGAAGATCTCAGCATCTATCGATACTCACGTTTTACGCGAGGAATTCATCCGCCGAGCACCCTCCATGCTGCTTCGCGATTTGCGAACTTTCATGACCCGGCGGGTGCGCGAAGAAAACGCCGGGATGGAGAAACCGATGCCGCAGGCACGCTTTTCCATGGGTACCGTCCCCGACGCCCACGGGCGAATCCACTTCTCTGGGTGGTTAAGTGAAGATCGCGCTCACATGCTGCGGGTCAGGCTCGCCGCCGATGCCCGCGCCCTACGCGCCGCACACGAATCACTGACGCTTCTCGACGCCATCGGCCAAGCCGCCATCAACCGCCTTATCACGGGATCACCGGAGAAAAAGCCCATCCACGAGCCCTGTTTTATTCTTCCGCTCGAGGCTGGAACCAGGTATTTTTCCGATGGGCGCATCGCTACCAGTGATGGCGCGACAATTAACCTCAGCCAATTCATCAACGAGAAGATCAGCACTTTCGGCTACGTAATCTGCTGGGGGCTTGATGCCGAAGGTCGCCCAGCACCTGTCAGCTCTGCTCGAATTCAGCGCACCATACAGGGCCGCTACTTTAATCCTTATCAAAAATATATTGCCGCGATTGAGCATCTAAGCTGCGTGCATCCGCGTTGCGATATCGCAGCGATCAGCTGCGATGGACACCATATCGAGGCCCATTGCCGCGGGGGACCGACCACCTACGACAATTTAGCGCCCCTGTGTCGGGTGCATAATCGTCTTAATTGCGACGTGCCAGGGATCAGTTCGAGGCACGGGCGAATCGAGAAAGATCCCAAAACTGGGGTTCCCGGGCTGCGCCGTTCTAAACGCGGAAAGCTCGAATTTCGGACGCACCCCAAAAGCGTCTCCCAGTGGGCACTCGAGTTCTACGGAAAGCAATCCTAGAAAGGCCGCTACGCATATCGCTTAGTGGCCTACTCGACACACTCCAAAACCGTTCCACTCAGGGGGCCCACCACATATTCATGGCTTAGGTTTATAGGAGCGGGGTTGTGGAATACCACACCTTGGTTGACATGCACTCGGTAAGCTCCTGAGGTAACAGGGTGTAGCCAGTGCCTATTTTCCCCATTTAGCATAACAATCGCGTGCCGGCCAGGGCCGAAGGCATCGTTAACCCGATAGCTTAGGCGCCGCCCCTCAGCGCTCATGAGCTCCATGAGATACTGCGGATCGTAGGTCCACGAGTACTTTTTACGAAAAGTATTTAGGTGGCGAACAAAACCCGCTTCCTTGGCGAAAAGCTGGGCACGGTCGTAGTCAAATTCGTTGACGGAATCAGGGCTCTTATAGGAATTTTCATCTCCACCCTTGGTACGTAGAAATTCCTGACCTGCGTGAAGGAAGACCATGCCACGCGCTAGGTATTGGGTGAGGGTGGCTAGAGTGTGGCGTTGAGCGATCTCCTCCTCAGGGGCCTGTTCCAAACCGGTGGTACCACGTAGTTTGTCGTACATTGTCCAATTATCATGGGCCTCGTTGTAGACCACTGAGTGACTGGGATCCAAGGGATTGAGGGCGTCAAATAACTTGCGGGCATCATCCCCGCTAGCCCCTGAGATGAAGCCACTGCCAGTGCGGATGAAGTTACTCCCCTTCACCACATCGCGATAGAAATCATTGAACATACCCACACCTGGCATGAGGGCAGCATTGCCCTGATGAGCGCCACGTACCCCCTGAGAGTGGTTGCCCATCTCCCAGCCTTCTCCGATGATAATGATGCCTTCATCCACCGTATCGAGCGCCCGGCGCACGGCGTTCATGGTGTCTACGTCGTGAATGCCCATCAAATCAAAGCGGAATCCGTCGAGGCCAAAGGTGCGGGCCCAGTAGAGAACAGAATCGACGATATATTTACGCATCATCGACCGCTCGGATGCTGTTTCATTGCCACAGCCGGTAGCATTGCAGAATGCGCCTTCACTGGTGGTGCGGAAATAATAGCCTGGAACGGTAAGTTCGAAGGGGTGCCTTTCGGCCTCGTAAACGTGGTTGTAGACCACATCCATGATTACCCGCAGCCCGCGCGCGTGCAAGGCGTCGATAAGTTTTTTCAGCTCGGTCAGCCTCAGCAGTGGGTCGCCGGGGATGGTGGCGTAGGAGCCTTCCGGGGCATTGTAGTTCTCTGGATCATATCCCCAGTTGTACTGGGCGTTGTAGCTGAGATCGCCGGCTTCGTCGACGCTGCCGAAGTCGAAGATGGGCAGTAATTGGATATGGGTGACTCCGAGGGAGCTGAGGTAGTCGAGCCCTGAGAGGTTGCCCCGTGTGGTGCGGGTGCCAGCTTCGCTGAGGCCTAGGAATGCGCCTTTATGGGTGATTCCATTGTTCGGCCCAATGGTGAGGTCGCGGATATGAGCCTCGTAGATGATCGCGGTGCGCGGATCTGTGAAGCTGTCGAGTCGTTGAACTGGTCCGAGTAGCGTGTCGACGTCCACAACAACGCCCCGCTTACCGTTGATGGTCACGCTGCGGGCATAGGGGTCCACGCTCGTCGTAGTTGTGCCATTTGGAAAGCTGAGGCCGAAATGGTACTCGGCTCCGTGGAAGTCACCGTGACATATAGTTTCCCACTCCCCGTGATCCCCTTGGGTCATGGGGTAGGCCTCGGAGCGAAGATAGAGGGTAACCGTAGCGGCAGTTGGTGCCCAGAGCCTAAAGGTGGTGGCTGAAGGGGTATACAGGGCGCCAAGTTGTCCGTCGTAGTGGGGGTACTGTCTCACCAATTTCTCCTTGTATTGTTCCTGGATCACTATAACAATTTGCTTCGTGGCTAGCTATCGGAGTCGAGGTGAGTGATATCCATACTGGCTTTCTGCGGTAAATCGATCAGCATCTTCTCATCACGGTGGCCTGGTAGCACCTTGTCGTAGTAGGAGTGAGCGGCCTCGTCCATGGGGATAAAGCGCGCTTGTTCCTGGCTTAAGAAGTAGCGGTGATCGAGGATTTCATGGAAAATCTGTGCCGGCTCGAGCTTATCGGTGAGCTCAGGGGGCATAGCGTGAATGGTGGGCAAATATTCTTCGCTGTACCATGAGCGCGCCGCTTGTTCGATGGGTTGCCCGGGCGCGTAACGACGAATCTCAGAGAGCAATCGGCGAGCCTGCTGCTCTTCAACCTCAAGACCCAAAAGGCTGATGAGTTGGTTGGAGTGGTGGCCGGCGTCCACGCTTTTCGGCCGTGCTGTGATCGTGCCACTCGACCCGGAGATTTGAAATTCTTCGATATCGAAGCCCATTTCGGCGAGTTTTTCTACACGTTCTTTTACGCGCCAGTACTCGCTGGCGGGTACTTCGATTTCCTCGGTGAGTTGGGACCAGAGATCGAGGTAATAGGTTTCGATGGAATTACCCAAGGCGATGGGGTCGATTTGCTCGTCGAGCGTACCCCCTGAGGCGAGGTCCATGAGTTCGCCGATCACATTCACCCGGGCCACCTCGAGATCATGCAGGCGGCGGTTGGTTGACAGTTTGGGCTGGAATTCTCCCGTTTCGGCGTCGACCAGGTAGGCGGAGAAGGTCTCTGCATCGCGCCTAAATAGGGTATTCGACAAAGACACATCGCCCCAGTAGAAATTCAACAGGTGTAGGCGTACCAAAAGGATTGCGAGGGCGCGGATGAGCTTATCGGCCACCGCGGGCTCGAGGGTTTGGGAGAAGATTTCGCGGTACGGGAGAGAAAAGCGGAGGTGTTCTGTGACCAAGGCTGCGGTGAGTTTCTCGCCGTTTTCATCACGTCGCCCTGTGATGACGGCGATGGGGGTGACTGCGGGCGCTTTGACGCGGCGCAATTCGCGCAGCATGGCGTATTCGTGGTGCGCGGTGCGGCGTCCGATTTCTTTAATGGCGGCGATGATACCCCCTGAGAGGGCTTGGGTGGCGTAATCGGTTCCAGTGGCGTCGCCGAGGTGAACGAAGCGTACCACGTGGCGGGAAATGCCGCGGGGTAGGGTCACGACAACGTCGTCGCCCCATTCTTCGAGCGGGGTGCTCCAGGGCAGGGGCAAGAGGCTCGCGGAGTAGGCGGAGCCGTCGATGTGCATATGGCTGGTCATATCCGGATTCTTCCTGTGTATAACAGTGATAGCGCCCGCACCCCCCACCAGGCGTGGGGAGTACGGGCTAAAGGTGAGGGTCTGTCTAGGTTACGCGGGCAGGCGAGTGCCTGTCGACGCGGAGAAATTGTGCTGTCCCTCAGGGGTCACGCGCACGTGAATGGTGGTGCCGCGTGGAGGTGCGATATTAGGAGCTGCGCGGATAACGAGCTGCTTATTGTCGGTGCCCTCGATATGACCGTAAAGGAAGGAATCGGATCCTAGTTCCTCAACGAAGTCGAGGGTGACTGGGATGGTGTCGCCGGAGGCGTCGACAAGCTCGAGGGCCTCGGGGCGGAAGCCAATGGTGATACGACCCTGGTCCTCAGGGGTGATGGCGGCGCGGGTGATATCGGTAATTGGGATACGTGCATTGCCGATGGTGGCCACGTTGCCCTCGAGGGAGCAATCGAGAATATTCATCGCTGGGGATCCAATGAAGCCGGCGACGAAGACATTTGCTGGGGTGTCGTAGAGTTCGCGGGGGCTGCCGACCTGCTGGAGGAAACCGCCGTTGAGAACGGCAATGCGATCACCCATGGTGAGGGCCTCGGTCTGGTCGTGGGTGACGTATAGCGTGGTCACACCAAGTTTGCGCTGCAGGGAGGCAATCTGGGTACGGGTTTGCACACGTAGTTTGGCGTCGAGGTTCGACAGTGGCTCGTCCATGAGGAAGACCTGGGGCTTACGCACAATGGCGCGTCCCATGGCCACACGCTGACGCTGACCACCGGAGAGGGCCTTTGGCTTGCGGTCGAGGTATTCGGTGAGGTCGAGGGTGGCGGCGGCTTCGTTGACGCGCTGATCAATTTCGGCTTTGTCCATGCCCGCGATCTTGAGGGCGAAGCCCATATTTTCACGCACGGTCATATGTGGGTAGAGGGCGTAGTTCTGGAAGACCATGGCGATATCGCGCTCTTTGGGGGCGGCGGTGGTCACGTCGCGGTCGCCAATGAGGATGCGGCCGTCGGTGACATCTTCGAGGCCGGCAAGCATGCGCAGGGTGGTGGATTTACCGCAACCGGAGGGGCCGACGAGGACGAGGAATTCGCCGTCGGCGATTTCGAGGTCGAATTTATTAACGGTTGGCGCTTTCGCGCCTGGATAGACCAGGGTGGCCTTATCGAAGGTTACTGATGCCATGGGTGGCGTCCTTTCATCGGCAGGTACGTGCCGAACGATCCGAGTGAAAAAAGCTTCCAGCTACGCCGCTCATGCCTGCTTATCAGGCCGGCGCGCTATAGTCCAATCTATCTATTTAACCCACGCCACTCAAATATTGGGAGAGTTATCTTCGTCTCCTGCAGATCTGCTGATACCTGTGTGGGTTTTGACTTATCCCCGCTAGTTTTCTATAGTTCTATAGATAAAATTCTATTGACCTATAGAATTTCTCCACTAGCTGATCAAGGACCCCTTATGGATTCAACAGCAACAGGGGCATGGCTTTTGGTCTCCTCCTCCCTCGTCCTCCTTATGACCCCCGCCCTCGCCCTCTTCTACGGCGGCATGTCCCGCGGCAAAGCGGTCCTCAATATGCTGATGATGTGCTTCGCAGCCCTTGCCATCGTGCCCATCATTCACGTCCTCTACGGCTTCAGCATGGCCTACGGCGAAATCTCCATCCTCGGGCTTGTGGCCAATCCCTTCCACCCCGTGGATTATCTCAGCAGCGTTCATACCCCCACAGCCGAGGGCTACCCCATCATTTTTGATGTCATCTTCCAGCTCACCTTCGCCGTCATTGCCTGCGCAATTATCGCCGGCTCTATCGCCGAGCGCACCCGTTTTCCCGCCTGGCTTGCCTTCATCCCCCTCTGGATCACAGCGGTCTACTATCCCCTCGCCCATATGGTCTGGGGTCACGGATTTTTGAGCCACTCCACCCACAGTCTCTCCGCATTCCTTTTTGGCACCCACAACGGTGAGGCGATCATCCAGCCCATCGACTTCGCTGGAGGCACGGTCGTCCATATCTCCGCTGGCACCGCAGCGCTCGTCTTGGCCTTACTCATTGGCCCGAGACGCAGCTTCACCAAGCTCACTCACCGCCCCCATAACCTCCCCATGGTCATGTTAGGTACCGGTCTTTTGTGGTTCGGGTGGTGTGGATTTAATGCCGGCTCCGCGCTATCTGCCTCAGGACTGGCCGCCCTCGCATGGCTTAATACCACCGTGGCCGCAGCCGCTGGAGGCCTCGGCTGGCTTGCGATCGAGCGCTTCCGCGACGGTTATGCCACCACCTTAGGCATGACATCGGGCCTTGTTGCGGGACTCGTCGCCATTACTCCCGCGGCAGGCGCCTTAACCCCTCTGACCTCAATCTTCTTGGGTCTGAGTGCGGGAGTGCTGTCCTCGAGCGTGATCCGCATGAAATACCGTTTGCGTATCGACGATTCCCTCGATGTTGTCGCAGTCCACCTCGTTGCTGGCCTCTGGGGCACGATAGCCGTGGGATTCTTAAGCGCCGATCGCTCCATTGAGCTGGTGATTATTCAGATTCTTGTGGCACTTTTCGCCATGGTTTACGCAGGCGTATGGACACTCATTATTGGTTTGGGCATCAAGCACACCATTGGTTTGCGCCTTGACCCGGAGACCGAACACAGTGGCGCGGATACGGTCCACGGAGAATCCGCTTACGATGATGGGGGCGCGAGATTCGCCCATTATTAAGATAATTACATAAATGTAATTAATCCCACTAATCCTATATCTAGGGGGCACACTCCTCGTGAAACCCCGAAAGCCAAGGGGTCAAACCACAATATGTGGGTATTGTAAAGCAACACGCTCCCATATATGGTGGCGTAGCGGGTCGGCAGTGGGCTACATTCTGAAACCATGCTCACTGAATACCTCAACCGCACCGACTGGCGCGTCAACGCCAACGCCAACCAGGACTACTCCCTCGGCGGCATGATCCTCAATACCGCCGGCAAAACTGTAGCCAATTATTGGCTCGACGATATCTTCTCCCCCGCCGCTGCCACCGCGCACCGCGAAGGCGCCATTCATATCCACGACCTCGATATGCTCTCTGGTTACTGCGCCGGATGGTCACTGCGCAACCTGCTAGCTGAGGGCTTTGGTGGGGTTACCGGTGCTATTGCTTCGCGCCCTCCTAAGCACCTATCCGCAGCGCTCGGCCAAGTGGTGAACTTCCTTGGTACCTTGCAAAATGAATGGGCTGGCGCCCAAGCCTTCTCATCTTTTGATACCTATATGGCTCCGTATATCCGCCGCGATAACCTCAGCTATGACCAGGTTGAACAGCTCATGCAGGAATTCATCTTCAACCTCAACGTCCCCTCCCGCTGGGGCACCCAAACTCCATTTACTAATCTCACCTTCGACCTCACCTGCCCTCATGACCTCAAGGATCAGGTGCCCTTTATCGGCGGCGAGCCGTGTGAGTTCACCTATGGTGATCTCGACGCCGAGCGCGATATGATCAACCGTGCTTTTATTGCGGTGATGACCGAAGGCGACGCTGACGGGCGGCCTTTTACCTTCCCCATACCCACCTATAATATTGCGGAAGATTTCGACTGGGAAGCACCGCTGACCAAGGAATTATTCACCATGACGGCCCGGTATGGGCTGCCCTATTTCCAAAATTTCATCAATTCCGATCTCAACCCCGGCGATATTCGCTCCATGTGCTGCCGCCTCCAACTGGATCTGCGCGAGCTTCTCAAACGCGGCAACGGTCTCTTCGGTTCCGCCGAACTCACCGGCTCCATCGGCGTGGTTACCCTCAACTGCGCCCGCTTGGGATATCTCTTTAAAGGACAGCGCCACGAGCTCTTTGATGCCCTCGATGCCCTCATTGATCTCAGCGTAGACACCCTGGAAAAGCGTCGCGCATTTGTCGCCAAGATGCTAGATGCTGGGCTTTACCCCTATACCAAGCGCTGGCTGCCCAGCTTGGATAATCACTTCACCACCATTGGCGTGAACGGGCTCAATGAGCTGGTGCGCAATTATAGTGACGATATCCTCGATATCACCGACTCTGAGGGCAAGCAGTTCGTCATCGAGATCTTAGACCATATCAACGGCCGGCTTACCCAAGCCCAGGAAGACACTGGCCACCTCTATAATCTCGAGGCCACCCCTGCTGAGGGTGCCACCTACCGACTAGCCAAGGAAGATATCAAGCGCTATCCCGATATCCTCCACGCCGGCAGCGCCGAGGAGCCTTATTACACCAATTCCTCGCAGCTACCAGTGGCACATACTCCTGACCCCTTCATCGCCCTCGAGCACCAAGATGAGCTCCAAACGCGGTATACCGGTGGTACAGTTTTGCACCTGTATATGGGGGCCGCGATGAGCGACGGCGAGGCCTGCGCCAAGATGGTCAGGCGCGCACTGGAGAACTACCGACTCCCCTATATCACGGTCACCCCAACCTTTAGTATCTGCCCGGATCACGGCTATATCTCGGGCGAGCACCCACACTGCCCGCAGTGTGAGAAGGACACTGAGATGTGGACGCGCGTTATGGGTTATTTCCGCCCCATGGCCAGCTTCAATATTGGTAAGAAGGGCGAGTTCCATGAGCGCCAGTACTTTAACGAAGCCCTCGTCTAAAAGCCTTCCGGTGGCGGGAATTATCCCGTTTTCCGCCACCGATTGGCCCGGAAATATCACGCTCACCGTTTTCACCCAAGGGTGTCCACTACGCTGCGTCTACTGCCATAACCCTAATCTGCAGCCGCTGACACATGGCGCACTAAGTTTCGATACCGCCCTCGACCAGGCAGCCACTCGCCGCGCCTTACTCGACGGTATCGTGATTTCCGGCGGAGAGCCCACCTTATCCTCAGGCCTGGGTCCAGCCATCGCGAAAGCCCACCAGGAGGGTTTTGCCGTGGGGCTGCATACCTGTGGCTACTCCCCCGCCGCTATTAGGCGCCTTCTGCAATCCCCGGATACCACTCCAGATTGGGTGGGATTAGATATTAAAGCGCTGCCAGATGATATGGAATATGTCATCCAACGCCCCGCCCATATTGGCAATCGGTGTTGGGAGAGTATGCACTTATTCGACGAGGCCGGCGTGGATATGCAGGTACGCACCACCATCTTCGCCGATAGCCCACTCGAGCACCACCTTAGTACCCTCGCAGAAAAGGTCGAGGGTTATGGCCACGAGTTGGTGATCCAGCATGCTCGCGCCGCCGACGGCTCACCTTTTGTTCTTCACTAAGAATCCTGAGCCTATAGTGCAAAAAAGCACTGCTCCCTCCTTACAGAGAAAGCAGTGCTTTTTTAGCGGTAAATTACCTACATATCGAAGGCTTCATCGAGGGGCACCGATGCTCCGGTGAAATCACCGTAGGAGTCGTCGCCGTAGATCGAATCACCATAGGTAGGAATCGAGTACGCCGCATTGCGGGCAGCCTCGGTGGGCTTGACCGCAATATTGCGGTAGCGCGAAATACCCGTACCAGCAGGGATCAGCTTACCGATGATCACGTTCTCCTTGAGACCGATGAGCTTATCGGAACGCTTATTAATAGCGGCGTCCGTGAGCACACGGGTGGTCTCTTGGAAGGACGCAGCCGATAACCACGACTCGGTAGCCAAGGAAGCCTTGGTAATACCCATGATCTCGCTGCGCAGCTCAGCTGGTTGGCCACCAACGGCCAATGCCTCAGCATTTGCGGCCTTAGCCTCAGCCAAATCAACCAAGGTACCTGGCAGGAATTCGGTGGAACCGGATTCAATGACGGTACCGCGACGCAGCATCTGGCGGATAATGATCTCGATATGCTTATCGTGGATCGCCACACCCTGAGCGCGGTAAACGGCCTGGACCTCGTCGACGAGGTGCTGTTCCACTCCGCGGCGGCCGAGGATCTCGAGCACATCGTGCGGATCGGCGGGGCCGCGCAGCAGGCGGTCGCCCACCTCAACGTGGTCGCCGTCGACAAGCGTGCGCTCGAGGAATGCACCTGGGTTGGAGCTCATAGGAGCCTTGGTATTAGCAAGACCCTGACGCTTCGAGAGCTTCTCGTAGACGATGTCATCGGAGCCATCATCAGGAGTGATGGTAAGCGTATAGAAATTACCCTCATCCTCGAGATGAATGGTGCCAGCAGCAGCGGCAATCGGTGCCCGGTTCTTTGGCACACGAGCCTCAAAGAGCTCCTGTACACGAGGCAGACCACCGGTAATATCGCCGCCGACGCCACCTTGGTGGAAGGTACGCATGGTCAGCTGGGTACCAGGCTCACCAATGGACTGGGCAGCCACAATACCAACGGCCTCGCCGATATCCACCTGCTTGCCAGATGCCATGGAGATGCCGTAGCACTTAGCGCATACACCTGTTGCCGTCTGGCAGGTGAGCACGGAGCGTACCTTAATCTCTTCGACACCAGCGAGCACCAGCTTGGATACCAGCGCATCGCTTAAGTACTCGCCAGCCTCAGCGAGAACCTCATCGTCCTTCTTCACCGCAGTTGCTAACGCGCGGCCCAGGACGGAGGTCTCTACCAAGCTATGGGCGCCATAACCAATAACGGTGCCCTCGGCGTCCTTTTGAGCCACGGCAACAGGAACCTTGATACCCAGGCGGGTCTCGCAGTCGTCCTCGCGCACAATAACATCCTGTGCAACGTCGACCAGACGACGGGTGAGGTAGCCGGAGTCAGCGGTACGCAAAGCGGTATCGGCAAGACCCTTACGAGAACCGTGGGAGTTGTTGAAGTACTCCAGCACGGACAGGCCTTCACGGAAGGAGGTCTTAATCGGGCGGGTGATATATTCACCGCGCGAGTTCACAACCATGCCCTTCATGCCGGCCAGCGTCCAAATCTGACGCATATTACCAGCAGCACCCGACTTCACGATCATTGGAATCGGGTTGTCATCAGGATAGAGATCCTCGACAGCCTTACCGATCTCATCGGTGGCATTCTTCCACAGCTCCACCAACCGGTCATAGCGCTCGCGCTCCGTCAGAGCACCTTGCTCCCAGTACTTGCGCTCGATCTTATGGGCTTCGGCCTCGTATTTATCGAGACGCTCATCCTTATCGTCGAGCACGAGCACGTCAGCCATG
Organism: Corynebacterium sp. ES2715-CONJ3; assembly: GCF_024814365.1. Lineage (NCBI taxonomy): Bacteria > Bacillati > Actinomycetota > Actinomycetes > Mycobacteriales > Corynebacteriaceae > Corynebacterium > Corynebacterium sp. ES2715-CONJ3. Next base: position 105,187 of record NZ_JANUXS010000002.1, on the reverse strand, counting down.
GAGATGGTGACACCGGAACGGGTAGCCCAGTAGAAGCCAGCATCCTTCATCTTGTCCATGGTTTGAGCCACGGTGATCATGGGGTACTTAGCGGCGAGATCATTAATCACATCACCGAGCATGATCTTGTCAGTGCCGCCACCCTTACGAACCATCACACCTTCAAGGTAGGGATAGTTCCAGGGCAAAAGCTCATTGAAGTAGATACGGCCCAAGGTGGTATCGGCGAGCCAGGTTTGGCCCTTCTCCCACCCGTCGGCGAACTGCTCTGCTTCAATATCTGCTGGCGGACGCAGGTGAGAGATGCGGACCTTAATCTTGGCCTGCATACCCAATTCCTTGCGGTCATAGGCCATAATGGCCTCGGCCACGCTCGAGTACACGCCCGTTGCCGGACCTTCGGCGGTTGCTGGCTTATAGGCGCCCTGGCCACCGAATTCTTCCTCCGTCTTGTCCATGGTGAGGTAGTAGAGACCTGTGACCATATCCAGACGTGGCATAGCCAGAGGCTTACCGGATGCTGGGGACAAAATATTATTAGAGGCGAGCATGAGCACGCGGGCTTCAGCCTGTGCTTCTGCCGATAGCGGCAGGTGCACAGCCATCTGGTCACCGTCGAAGTCAGCGTTAAAAGCTTCACAGGCAAGGGGGTGGAGCTGAATAGCTTTACCCTCAATGAGCTTGGGCTCGAAAGCCTGAATACCCAATCGGTGCAGCGTCGGTGCGCGGTTGAGCATCACAGGGTGCTGCGCAATGGCTTCTTCCAGCACATCCCACACCTCTGGACGCTGGCGTTCCACCATGCGCTTGGCTGATTTAATATTCTGCGCATAATCGTGCTCCACCAGGCGCTTCATCACAAAAGGCTTGAAGAGCTCGAGAGCCATCAGCTTCGGCAGACCGCACTCGTGCAGCTTCAACTGCGGACCAACAATAATCACGGAACGACCGGAGTAATCCACGCGCTTACCCAGCAAGTTCTGGCGGAAGCGACCTTGCTTACCCTTGAGCAGATCAGAAAGCGATTTCAGCGGACGGGTACCAGGACCAGTCACTGGGCGACCGCGACGACCATTGTCAAAGAGCGCATCCACGGATTCTTGCAACATACGCTTCTCGTTATTCACGATGATCTCAGGCGCACCCAGATCGATCATGCGCTTGAGGCGATTATTGCGGTTGATCACGCGGCGGTAGAGATCATTGAGATCGCTGGTGGCAAAGCGACCACCGTCGAGCTGCACCATGGGGCGCAACTCTGGGGGGATCACCGGAATGCAGTCGAGCACCATGCCCGCAGGATCATTGCCGGAGCGCTGGAAAGCCGCCACGACCTTCAAACGCTTGAGCGCGCGCATCTTCTTTTGGCCCTTGCCATTATTGATAATTTCGCGCAGCTTCTCGGCCTCAGCATCGAGGTCGAAATTGCGGATCAGGGTTTGGATTGCCTCTGCACCCATGCCGCCGGTGAAATAATCCTCGTAGCGATCAACAAGCTCTTCGTAGATCTTGTCATCGATAATCATTTGCTTCGGGGCGAGCTTGACAAAGGTTTGCCAGATCTCGTCCAGGAAATCGATATCGCGCTGTGCTCGCTCGCGGATATGCTGCATTTCCTTTTCCGCCGCGTTTTGCACTTTCCGACGCGCATCTGCCTTAGCGCCAGCGGCCTCTAGTTCTGCGAGGTCCTCCTCGAGCTTCTGGGCGCGCTCGGAGATCTCCGACTCGGCTTCTGCCTCACGGTCTTTCTTCTCCAGCAGCATTTCAGCTTCCAGAGTGGACTGATCCGAATGGCGAGCCTCATCATCAACGCTGGTGATGATATTGGCGGCGAAGTAGATAATGCGCTCGAGATCCTTAGGTGCAAGATCTAGCAGGTATCCCAACCTGGAGGGCACACCCTTGAAATACCAAATGTGGGTGACGGGAGCAGCGAGCTCAATATGGCCCATGCGCTCACGGCGTACCTTGGATTTGGTCACTTCAACGCCGCAGCGTTCACAGATAATGCCCTTGTAGCGCACTCGCTTATATTTACCGCAGGCACATTCCCAGTCCCTGGTGGGGCCGAAGATGCGCTCGCAGAATAGGCCGTCCTTCTCGGGCTTGAGGGTACGGTAGTTGATGGTTTCGGGCTTCTTGACCTCACCTTTTGACCAGCGACGAATATCGTCGGCGGTGGCTAGGCCGATGCGGAGCTCCTCGAAGAAGTTGACGTCGTACACGTAACTCCCTTTCTTAAAAAGTTTTTTTCTTGTGGTGGTGATTCGGTCCGCCCGCCACCACTACATAAACACCCTTTGAGAGTGCACCTGAGTGGTGGCAGACCTAGCATTCTTAGGCGCTATCGGCGTCGGAACGCTCATCGCGCGAGAGGTTAATGCCCATCGAGGCACCCGCCTGATCAAAGTCATCCTCATCGGAGCCGGACAGTTCCATCGGAGTGCCGTCGGCGGAGAGGACTTCAACGTTGAGGCAGAGTGACTGCAATTCTTTCAGCAGCACCTTGAAGGATTCGGGGATACCCGGATCTGGGATATTCTCGCCCTTCACAATGGCTTCGTAGACCTTCACACGACCCACCACGTCATCAGACTTGATGGTCAAGAGCTCTTGCAGGGTATAGGCGGCGCCATAGGCCTGCATCGCCCACACTTCCATCTCACCAAAGCGCTGGCCACCGAACTGAGCCTTACCGCCCAGTGGCTGCTGCGTAATCATGGAGTAAGGACCAGTAGAGCGAGCGTGGATCTTCTCGTCCACCAGGTGGTGGAGCTTGAGGATATACATATAGCCCACGGCCACGGGGTACGGGAATGGTTCACCAGAACGACCATCAAAGAGGGTGGCCTTGCCCTCGCCATTAACCATGACATCGCCGTCGCGGTTGGGGCGAGAATTGCGCAGCAGACCAGCGATTTCCTCATTGGTGGCACCGTCGAATACTGGTGTTGCCGTCAGCGTACCGGGCTCTACATCGTAGAGATCTTCCGGCAGGCTCTCCATAAGCTGGGCGTTTTCCAACACCTCCGGATCAATCGACCAACCAGCAGCAGCCAGCCAGCCGAGGTGAACTTCGAGCACCTGGCCAATATTCATACGACGCGGCACACCGTGGGTATTGAGGATAATATCCACTGGGGTTCCATCAGGGAGGAAAGGCATATCCTCCTGCGGCAGGATCTTACCCACCACGCCCTTATTGCCGTGGCGGCCGGCGAGCTTATCACCGTCTTGAATCTTGCGCTTTTGGGCAACATAAACGCGAATCATCTCGTTGACGCCTGGCGAGAGATCGTCATCATCCTCGCGGGAGAAGCGACGCACGCCGATAACCTTACCGGTCTCACCGTGTGGCACCTTCATGGAGGTATCACGAACCTCACGGGCCTTCTCGCCGAAGATGGCACGCAACAGGCGCTCTTCCGGAGTCAGCTCGGTCTCACCCTTCGGGGTGACCTTACCCACTAAGATATCGCCGTCGCGAACATCGGCACCGATGCGCACAATGCCGCGCTCGTCGAGATCCTTGAGCACGTCCTCGGAGACATTCGGGATCTCGCGGGTGATTTCCTCAGGCCCAAGCTTGGTATCGCGAGCATCGATCTCGTGCTCCTCGATATGGATAGAGGTAAGAATATCCTCCTCCACTAAGCGCTGGTTGAGAATAATAGCGTCCTCGTAGTTGTGGCCTTCCCATGGCATAAATGCCACCAGCAAGTTCCGACCCAAGGCCATCTCACCGTTATGGGTACCAGGACCATCAGCGAGAACCTGGCCCTTTTCTACACGGTCTCCGATATCAACGAGCGGCTTCTGGTTATAGGACGTTCCCTGGTTGGTGCGCTCGAATTTGCGCAGCAGGTAGGTCTCGCGCGTGCCATCATCTGACATCACGGTGATGAAGTCAGCGCTCATATTCTCCACATAGCCGGTGGCCTTATTGATCACCAGATCGCCGGCATCATAGGCGGCGCGCAGCTCCATACCGGTACCAACATACGGCGCCTCAGAGCGCACGAGTGGCACAGCCTGGCGCTGCATATTCGCGCCCATCAGAGCACGGTTAGCATCGTCGTGCTCAAGGAATGGAATCATGGCGGTAGCCACTGAGACCATCTGGCGTGGGGAGACGTCCATATAGTCAATATCCTTGCCGGATACCACCTGGATATCGCCCTTCTTCAGGCGAACCGTCACGCGCTCTTCGGTAATGACACCATTCTCGTCATATTCGGTATTAGCCTGAGCCACCACGTAGCGATCTTCTTCATCCGCAGTGAGATAATCCACGTGATCGGTGACAACTCCGTCAACGACCTTACGATATGGAGTCTCGATGAAGCCGAAGGCATTCACGCGGGCGTAGGAAGCCAAGGAGCCGATCAGACCAATATTCGGGCCTTCGGGGGTCTCGATGGGGCACATACGGCCATAGTGAGAGGCGTGGACGTCACGGACTTCAATGCCGGCGCGCTCACGCGAAAGACCACCTGGTCCCAGCGCCGAGAGACGGCGCTTGTGGGTAAGCCCTGAGAGAGAGTTATTCAGATCCATAAACTGCGAGAGCTGCGAGGTTCCGAAGAATTCGCGGATCGCGGCAGATACCGGGCGCACGTTAATCAGGGAGGTTGGGGTGATTGACTCCGCATCCTGGGTGGTCATGCGCTCACGGACCACGCGCTCCATGCGGGACAGACCCACACGCACCTGGTTTTGGATGAGCTCACCGACGGTACGCAGGCGACGGTTACCGAAATGGTCAATATCATCGGTTTCTACCGGGATGACCTCACCCGTGGGGCTGGTCATCGAGGTTTCACCGGCATGCAGGCGCACGAGGTACTCAATTGCGGTCGCGATATCCTGCTCGGTGAGGGTCATCAAACCCTCGTTGTCGCCGCCTAAGCCCAGCTTGCGGTTAACCTTATAGCGGCCCACCTTTGCGAGGTCATAGCGCTTGGCGCGGAAGAATGAATTATCAAGCAGCGACTGCGCGAGATCACGCGTAGGCTGCTCACCGGGGCGCTGCTTGCGGTAAATCTCCAGCAATGCCTCATCAGTATTGGAGACACCATCAGATTCCAGCGTGGACATCATCACTTCAGAGAAGCCAAAGCGCTCTTGGATCTGCTCGGTGGTCCAGCCTAGTGCCTTCAGAAGGACGGTGACGGGCTGACGACGCTTGCGATCAATACGCACACCGACCGTGTCGCGCTTATCCACATCGAATTCTAGCCATGCACCGCGAGAAGGGATCACCTTCACTGAGTGCAGCGAACGCTCGGTGGATTTATCGATGGTTTGATCGAAATAAACACCAGGGGAACGCACCAACTGTGAGACCACGACACGCTCGGTGCCGTTGACGATGAAGGTACCTTTTTCGGTCATCATCGGGAAGTCACAGATGAAGACGGTCTGGGATTTAATCTCGCCGGTTTCGTTGTTAATAAACTCGGCGGTGACATAGAGCGGCGCCGAGTAGTTAATATCTTTATCTTTGGATTCGTCAATAGTATTCTTCATCTCTTCAAAGCGTGGTGAAGAGAGGGAGAGAGACATATTGCCGGAGTAATCTTGAATTGGGCTCAGCTCTGCGAGGATATCCTCCAGGCCAGAGGTCACTGGGACCCCTTCGCCTAATTCAGCTTGACGTCGTTCGCGCCAATCAGACGCGCCGATCAGCCAAGAGAACGATTCCAGTTGGATATCAAGAAGACCAGGGACTTCAATAGGTTCATTAATTTTCGCGAACGATTTACGTTCGGGAGCCCCTGGTATAGTTGAGTTGAGTGGGCGGGGGCTTGCCAAGATGGGTCCTTCCAGCACCTCACGCGGATGGCGGCCCCGCAATATTGGCCACCACAAACCGCTAGTATTTGAGCAATTTCGGTAATGCCATAAGAAACCTGCTGGTGCTAACACCGAAAGACCTCAACTATCCAGCTTTTTCAAAAAGCCGACCAGCTAAGGTCTGTAAAAAAGGAACAAGTGTCCTAGGGCAAAGGTCAAGTATAGAGCACCGAGGACACCATGTAAAGCCCATGAACAGAGTCTATGGGCAACAAAACCACACTGTAGAGAAGTCCTAGCGCTAAAAGCAACTTAGCCACGCCCGCGGCGGAAAGCCCCAATACCACCGACAATAATCGAGAGGGCACCGAGTGCTGCAAGAATATAGCTAAAAGTCCTCCAAAAATCGCTGCGGGAAATCTCCGACGCAGCCGCGCGAAGGTCCTCTCGAGTCTGCTCAGTCATGCGCCCATTAAAATCAAGGAGCACTCCTGCTTGCGCACCATCTGCGTAGCGGTATATATCGGTGATCTTCTCCTTGAGATCAACCACAACCCCGCTCTCGCGATCAACATAGAATACCCGCTCGGCTGCGTGCTCGAGATAAGCCGGCTGACCATCAATCTCTAAGGTGGTGAGCAAACCAGAGCTATCCGCATTGACCTTCTCCGGGTCAATGATCTGGCGGTAGGCCATCATGGTGCGCCCATCCTCCTCTACCTCCGACTCATAGACGGCAGGGTAGCTAGTAGCCAGAGTCTCATCAAAGACCATATAGCTTGTTTTCTCAGCTGCTGTAGGGAATTTCCACCACACACCGTCAGTATCGGTATCTCGAGGGATTCCCGCTAATTGATCAATCACACGGATAGGGCTCAGAATCTCACCCGTTATACGGTCGAAGGTATAGGTGGAGACTGCTGCGGTATGCAGGCCCTCTAGATCGTCCAGCCCAGTGCGCCGCACTGAGGTGGCGAGCCTAATGGTGGCCGTATCTTCGTCGCTGGGACGAATCAGACTTGCTTCTACCTGTTTTGTCACGGACGCTTTCTCGGTTGCTTCCAGGGTGAGATCAGAAATGGTTGCCTCAGGATCCACCAGGGTCCAGGTATAGCGGGTGGGGTCAAGGGGTAGCCTGGCGTCAAAGCGTCCTAGTTGGGCTTGGAGTAATCCGCCGACAAGCAGCGCACAGCCTAAGCCGAGCAGCAGAACACTAAAGATTCGTGACTTTGGAAGCATGTGCACCATCCTATAACACCTTCGAATAATCCCTTGGGAGCGCTTATATGCGGTCATACAATAATGCTCCCCTACCAGTGGAAGGGGAGCATTATATTGAAATTCCTGGTCTAGTTTTTACGGCGATTAAACCACCAGGCGCCACCTAAAAGACCAGCGCCAGCGATAAGGAGCCAGAACACCCCGAAGCCACCCGAGCGAGGTAACTCACCGGTAGTAACGTCAGCTACCTTGATGATATTCGGTTCTGTAACTTCCGCGGCGGGGTTCACTCGCCCCTGAGGTTGACGCACCTTGAGCTGATTCCCGTCAAGGAAAACCTCGAGTTCAACCGGTTGCGCGAGAAGTTGGTAGCCCTGCGGAGCCTTGGTTTCGATCAGGATGTATTTACCCAGACCGATAATGTTCTCGGTCTGGCGCGTATTATCCCCCGCATTGGTCTGGGTGAAGTTGATCGCATCCCCCTGAATTTCCCATGAATCATTTGCCCGATAAACGCTAAACTGCCAATCCTTTTCCAACGGAATAATTGCTGTAGAGGTATCCACCTTTTGAAGCACTAGGCTGGTCAACGGATCCTCTGGAGCCGGAATATCGGCACAGGCATCGTCACGAGCAATCAACCGACTGCCGATTGACACCGTGGCCTCGTTGAAAAGTCCGTGGCCGCCACCGTTTTGGGGGTCACAGATTAAGGTAGTGCTTGCCTTATCCTGCAGCTGAGGCTTATCAAATTCTGCGATCACGAAAAAGGTTTTCGACGCACCAGAGTCCAGATCGAACACATCACTTGGCAGTTTGTGATTATCTGCCGGCCTCATCTGATATGAAGAAGCCGAGTCTTCTCTGATTCCGACGGAAATATTCCTAGCGCTAGGAGAGAAACGAGGTTGATCCACTAGTTTCAATTTCCCGATCTTCGTACTGTCGTTGGGATTAGTAACCTTAACGCGATACTCGATTTCGAGCTTGCCCGACGCATTCTCCCGTGGTCCTCGAAAAACCTCCTTCACCACCAGCGGAGGTAGAGGGAGATCAATGCAAGCTTCAGCTGTGAGATCCTCGGTTGTGCCGGCACCTTCCTTCGCTACAGTAACTTTATTGAAGCCGCCATTTCCACGTCCCCCCGCCGCGCATTTAAGGGAATTCGGAGATACCCCAGAGATGAGCTTCGGCTGGAATCGAAATTGGACAAGCACCCGGAACTCCAATGTCTCACCAGCTCGGACTTTTACCTTGCCCGGCACGTCACCGTGCTGCAGTACTAGCGGTCCGTTGACTGGACTTATCACCGTATTTTTGTTGGTGTCCAGATCGATCAGCACCACTCTAAAAACATCAACGTCTTCGCTAAAACCGAGGGAATCTACGACTGTAAGTTCACGATCAACGTAGATCTCCCGATCTGTGGATACAACTGGGCCATTAGTTTGATTTTCCTCAGCCTTATTATCCACCGTTACCGTGTAAGTGGCCTGGTAGAATGGTTCCTCATTCCCGTTCGGACGCCACGTAATTCTGTTGCCATAAACTTCCTTAGACACCCGCGGCGGAGCGATCTTGAGGTTGACAATGTCAATGCACGCTTCCGCCTCAGCCACCTCCGACTGGCCGTATTCGATACGGGCTTTGTTGTATGCACCATCTCCAGGTGTGGGTTTTGGTTGGCATGCCAATCTAGACGGATTTAGCGCTTCGGCGTCTAATTCGGTATAGACTTTGATCCGGAAAGTCTGAGTAGCTCCAGCTTCGATGACATGGGTGTTACCATTTTCGCCTGGGATCACATATCCTTTGCCATCTCCGGACTTTACTAGGGGTGTTTCGCCTCCAGACTTAACCTGAACCACTTTGATAATCTTCTCAGCCTTGGCGAAATCTGGGGTGTCGTAGAGCAGATATTCGCGGCTAATATTCCGCTTACCCGCTTCAGCTTTATCATTTCGCACCGTCAGGTCGTAGGTGAAAATGTCTACCCCATTCGACTCCGATGCGATTGGGGCTTTCGATACCTCTAACTCAGTTGGATCTGGTTGAGAGACATTCCCCCAATAGGGCACCAAAAATCCATTCCGCGCAAACTTTAAGTCATTCCTTAGCACACTTTCTCGCTCGTTAGTCCCATAGCTGATTTTCATTGGGGTGTTTGGGGGGATTTTCAACCCCAAACGAGTAACGTCTACTGCGCTACTTCCTCTGCCGCTATCAATAAAAAATTTAATACCCTCGGGTGACAGGAATTCAACCTTGGACTTCCCCCGTTGGGAAGTCGATACTCGAATGCCCATTTTATTTCGCGGATCATCAATATACTTACCGCGAGATTTAACTGGGTGAGGAGTTAGGATATAACTGCCGTGATAGTTATTTTTCAGGTCCGTGGTGACCACCCAGTCAGTCGTGTCTAAAATATCGAGGATTTGAAAATTCAAGGCTTTACGGGCGTCTCCCCTGACTATTCCTAAGTCGGGGGGGCCCATCCTTGCATATCGCAAGGGTTCGAAGACACCGAAATTTACTCCGTAAAGCACTCCGCCCTTTGTACCGCCAATCGTAAACTCCTGCGAACGGTAGGATAGGCGAGTGTTTCGATTGTAGGTCGCTGTTTGAACATTTTCCCGGCTATAGAAACGACCTTGCTCACCATAGTTCAGAACTTGGCACTCTCCCCCCCTTGAATTGTTTTGCCGCTCCTGCGAAAAATTTATAGTCGTGTGATCGGGTTTTCGATGGAAAGGAGAACACCACCCTGGGTTGTTTATTATCTTTCTAGATATGCCACCATCTGTCGTTACGTTATCGCTGCCCGCATTAGGGCCTGGGAAACTGGGATTATCGGAACGAGGTGCGACTTCTTTAACTGGGTACCGGTAATCCTCTACCTCCCCGTCTTCGTCCCTAGCACCGAGGAGCTCGGAAGGGAGGTGATCTCTCTCGATGAACTGCTGATATGCATCTCGGCCCGCCGAGACCCGGTCAAAACCGCCGGGTTTTGGTGCTGCAGCAGCTTCTGTATAGCCAGAATCTGTAGGCAAAATCTTCCAAGTTGAGCGCACTTTTGGCCCAAAATCCCGGTAAACAAATTCGAAATTTTTACCGCTCAATCGTCCATTTGTGGCTCTACGCTGGTCATCTACGAGCTGCACGATCACATGGTCTCTATCGGCAGCATTTAGATCAAAGCTGCGCTCGTACTGCATAGGGGTATAAATGTAGTGGTTTCGAGAATCAACTACGTTTCCGGTTGCTTCTTCATAGATATGAACTCTTATGCCTCCTATTTTGGGATCGCTAGGTTTTTCCTGGGGCCCCCTGTCTCGAGACTGGGCTTCCCAAAAGTCCGTTGGAACCCCTTGGAACTCAAAGAATACACGCGGAAAACTGGGGCGGATCCCCGAGTCGTCTACAATCCGCCCGGATACCCTGCGCTCGGTATACTTACGTCCTTTATATTCACCAGTTTTTAGATCAGTGACTGTGTACTCAATCTTGGGGCCAGCCGAGACTGATGATAGCTTGAGGGGCGAGTCGCCGAGTACGCTATCCAAGAATTCACTTGTCAGTAGCTTCCAATGGGCATCTTCTTCGACTCCCATCACCGTATACGTAATAGAGAACTTGTCGCCGCGCTGGATTTCAGTGGGCGTATCCGCATTGGTGGAATCTAGATAAAGACGAAGAACCTGCCCAAACTTTGCATCCTCTTGAGATTGTCCGAACGAATTTTCCAGTTCGTCGGAGGCAAGCTCGAAGATATCACCGCTTGCCTCCGTGTCGCCGAATGAAGCAGAGATAATTTCCTTTACTGGATCGTTATTTCCCAGTTTTTGAATCAGGAGAAAATCGGGGGAACTTTGCAGCTCCGGCACGTTTGTAATCACGCCTTCGAGCGTACGAACAACGAGTCCAGATTCTTCATCTGCTGAGATGGTTCGACTCGTGAAATCAGCGGATAAGTTGCCTTCGCTGTTCTCAGAATTCTCTGCGAGAGACTCTTGTTCGACAAGAGTCGGCTCCCCTTCGATTGAGGCGTCTGATAGCTGAGCAATCTCGGAAGTGCCAGCCATCTCCTCTGCCGATTGAGCAAAAGGAGCTACGGTCACAAGCAACCCAGTCGCTAGCATTGAGGCAAAAAGGGCCTTGCCGTAACGAGATAGAGAGTTTTTCATAAACTAGTTCCTTTTGTAACTACGACGAAGTACTGCAATGCCCACGAGCAAGAGCACCAGTCCAAAGATGGCTATGGGTAGGCTATTGGCCCCTGTGTAGGCTAGATTTCCCGGAATCTTGGGTATCCCCTTTTTGGGATCATTCGGCCTCGGGGGTTCGTCTGGCGACGGAGGATCTTTGGGAATTGGAGGGTTACCTGGTGGGTCAATTGGAGGAATAGGAATAGGAATCGGCACTATTGGAATATTCGGACTACTACACGGCACCTTCACAGACGCCTCATCGGTTGCCACACCATACCGGCCAATCAGATCGAAATCCGGGTAACCAGGAGGAGTGATATAGCCGCGGAAGCTAATACGATCCTTGTTCTTAGAGGCATCGCGCGAGGTCTTAGCTTTGAATAGCACCGTTAGGTGGGCATCAGGGTTACCGAATCGCACCTCGCTAACCTTGGCCAACCCGCTATCGGTGAGCGTTACGCGTACAACATTGCCTGAATCCGCGTCGATGGTGTAGTCCCCACCCTCAAGACGCACTGGGTTCTTGTCATTATGGTAAGTGCCGTAATATACCTCTTCACTATCAGGAATATACGTCTGCGATTGCTCGAGCGGTACAGAGACCTTGAACGTAGAGATTCGTCCATCGCGTTCGGGAGCAGGCAGCGTGGTCGATACTCCGTACTGCAGATCATCGCCTGGGTTTACGCAGCTGAGGTTATTTGAAGACCGTCCCGTGATCTTTTGATCTTTAGCGTTCACTGTCACGCTATAGTCCCAACCGCTGCGATCTTTACTGGTGGTAGGCACCGCCACAATAAAGGGAGACACAACCGTAAAATTCCCGCGAGCAGCAGAATCCACTTCCTCGGTGACGTAGTAGAGGCCCAGGTCGAGATTATTAAATCGGGCTATGCCGTCTGCGCCGGTGGCTTCACTTACTTTAGGTGCCAGGCGAGAGAACTCTTTTCCCCTCTGGTAGAAGTCGGCTATCTTAAATGATTCCGCTAGGCGCCAGCCGTCGTTGGTGGTGAGATCAACGCCGTTGATCTTCTGCACTGAGAATTTGATCCCTTCCAGTGGATCCAATTTTTTAGGTGCGTTGGGATTCGACGGATCCCCGTATTGCATGACGGGGTCGCCCTCGCTTTTATGAATACTGAGGGAGGCTTTTTGCGAGGCGTCGATAAGCGAAGGCGATGGCCCGCCGTCTGCGGCAACTGCTAGCGGGGTGGTGACCGTCATACAAGCCACCGTGGCCAAGGCCGCAAAGAGTCGGCGGCCTTGGTGGCGTTTCGTTTTCTGTAGCATTCGTTATCCTTAGCCTTCTGCGCTTTCGCTCAGGCCGGTAGTGGTTTCCGCTTTTTTGCTGTCGCGGCGCGCTTTTACAAACTCCCGAATCATCAAAATCATGAAGATGAGCGCTACTGCTAGCGCAACATACATCCACCACTGCAATGGTTGACGAATCGTGTCAATCGTTTGAAATTCTTCCTCATCTTCAGGCTCCATGGGCACCCGCTCCGCGTGAACGAGGAAGCGGTGGCTGTTGATGCCGTAGGGGGTACACGTAATAAGTGTTATGAGGTCTTGCCCTGGAACGGGGCGGAGGTTATCCGTCTCCGTAGGCAAAACTATTTCGGTTTGGCGTACCTGATACTTCATTTTTTCACCGGAGACGTCGAGGTAAATAACATCGCCGACATTGACCTTGATCAGATTATCCCAGAGGGTAGCCACCGATAAACCCGTGTGACCTGTCAGAACCGTGTGGTTACCCACTCCGCCCACTGGCAATCCACTGCCGAATAGGTGGCCTATCCCTTTGGATAGAACCGTCTCGGTGGTGCCGTGGTAGATCGGCAAATCAGATTTTATGGATGGGATATATATACGTCCCATCACAGAGGTCAGATTGAGCTGTTCGAGATACTCTTGGTATTCGACGTTATCTTGCGTTACTCGCTGTAACCAGGGGTCCAAAATAGGACCACCTTGCTTCTCAGCGTTCCATTCCCGGGCTCGCTCGATCTCCGCGGAAAGCTCTTGTTTGTCTACGGCACCTACCTGTGAGGAATATGCCTGGACTTGGTGGCTTTGCTGCGAATTTTCATAGATGGTCCCCACCACTGGGTACAGCAAGAGGATGAGACCAATCACGCTGAAGATTACCGAGACTGGGGAGACGCGCTTGCGCGGGGCAGGGGCGTGAGGGGCCCTATGGCGGGCGGTTACAGTCATAGGTGACGCCTTCGGTTTGTTTAAGTTATTTTATATAAGATCGTGAAAAGTGAAGGTAAGGGGCTAAGCGCTTGGGCTTAGCCCCTTAAGCCTTCAGCTAGCAAATAGCAACGTTGAAGTCTTGAGACTTAGGCGTTACGACGATTGCTATAGGCGGAATAACCGCGACCAACCAGCAAGAATGCACCACCGGCGAGCAGCAGGTACATGACACCGGCGCCACCTGTAAGTGGCAGGTTGAAGCCGCCATTCTTCTTAGTGTCCACAACATCTTGGGATACAAGAGCGACCTCAGCATCGGCCCCCTGATTGGTTAAGATTTGGAACCGGATCGGTTGGGCTGAAAGTTCATAACCCACAGGTGCTTTGGTCTCTACCAAGCAATAAGCATCACGATCATTCTCAGCAACGGCTTGGCCGTTGCGGTAGTCATTAGCAAGGAGACCCTTAATCTCAACGTCATCCGTCGCTCTGATTTCTTCGCGAAGTGGCTTTGCCTGTCCATCGATCACGCCATCTTTGGTGCAGACGTACAGAGAGAATTCAGCACCGCCAAGGGATTGACCATCAGCGTTCTTCTTCACAATGTCTACATTGCCGTAGAAGGACTTAGGATATTTAGGGTCTGGAGTAGGAGTACCTGGAGGTGTTACAGGAGGAACCTTCGGATCCTCTGGGTTCGGAGGCTCTGGTTGGCCATCACGCATCTGAATGACCTTGAACTCGTTGATGATAGGAGCTACATTATCAAGATCGGTATTCTGCTTCACTGTGAAGGTTGGCGTGATAACCAGTTGAGCGGTCTTGTTATTATTCAGGTCATTAAGGCCGCCTTTTGTGAAGGTTATGACCAGGTAGGACTTGTTATCAACCGTACCCGTGGTTACCTCATACTTGCTACCATCCAGTTGGGCATTAGCAAGCTCAACTGTCAGAAGATTATCACCGGCGTATTCTAGGCGATCAGTGGGGTAGAAGTCAGATACCACGTACTTGGTGTAGTCCTTGCCAGCCGACAGTTGCGAGGTGATCTTGTAGGTCAATTCCTCGCTTTGTCCAGTCGTAGTATCACCCGCAAGCCTAACTGCTTCATCCTGGACAGTCTTAGTAGTTTCGTCCCGCTTGGTATTCTTGGGGTAAACGTGAACTGTCTTCAACCATTCATCGTGGTTAGTTGGATCGGTTGTTGGGAGAGCAACATAGAACGGCTCTTGAGAGATCTGGTGCCCCACTGGAGCCTCGGTCTCCGTTACTCGGTAGAGACCGAGTGGAAGTCCGTCCCATCTAGCAACGCCGTCTTCACCGGTTGTCTGCTCATCCTTGTCAGGGAGAGTCTCAAAGTCACTATCTCGCAGAGGTTCGGCGCCCTTGGAAACTTTCTCGGCTTTCTTCCAACCTTCATTTGTTGTCAGGTCGATCGAGTCTTTTTTGACCTTTTCAATCTTGAACTTCGCACCCTTTAGGGCATCGCCCAGATTTCGGGTGTCGATCTCGGTGCCGTTACCCGCTTCACCTGGAGTGTTATTGGAATACTTGTGAATGATCAGGCTGTGGTCAGGTGTGTTCTTCGGCAGGGATTGAAGTTCTCCGAAACGAACACCGCTCTGCGCCACAGCTGTCATGGGCAGTCCGGTCATCAGGCCTGCAGCCAAAGAAATCGCCAAAGCGTTCTTAAGCATTTTCATATAGATATCTTTCTACGAGAGGAGCTCCGACTCCTAAAAGTCCTAAAATTCCAGATAGAAACGAGCTCCTGTGCGGTTGAAATTATAGAGCCAAACCGCTCTCGATAACGATGGGATAAGTCTCGGCGGTTGGCGTCTGCGGGGAATGTTAATACAATCGTGCGCGCCATGTAAAGCTCGCTTTAACTGTCTCCAACCAGAGAAAAACAGTGAAAGTCATTAACTATTAGGAGATACGAATACACTGCTAGAAGAGCTTTTATTCACGAAAATCTACCCTGTCATTTACGGAATATAAACAGGTATTATAGGTACCGGCAATAAAGATTCCCGGCTCTACTTATGATCGCTAAATGTTAACAAAACGAAAAATCCCCACCCAAGTGAAATATCTCACCTGTGTGGGGAATAAGTAAAGCTGGAAGATTACTTAAGGGTAACCTTTGCGCCAGCCTCTTCGAGCTTAGCCTTAGCAGCCTCAGCGTCGTCCTTGGAAGCGCCCTCGAGGATAGCCTTAGGAGCACCCTCAACTAGTTCCTTAGCTTCCTTCAGGCCCAGGCCGGAGACGAGCTCGCGAACAGCCTTAATAACGCCGATCTTCTTAGCGCCAGCATCCTCGAGAACAACGTCAAATTCGTCTTTCTCTTCTTCAGCAGCAGCGCCAGGAGCAGCAGCGCCAGCAGCAGCAACTGCAACAGGAGCAGCAGCGGTTACCTCGAAGACCTCTTCGAATTCTTTAACGAACTCAGAGAGTTCGATAAGGGTCATCTCTTTGAAAGCCTCGATGAGCTCGTCCTTGGTGAGCTTAGCCATGGTGGTATTCCTTTCGGTGTGGGTGGGACATCCAATAAACCGATATCCCTAAAAAGTGTTTATATATTTCAAGAAGCAGCGCTTTTACACGCTATGCCTCTTAAGCGTCCTTCTTCTCCTGGAGTGCAGCCGCGAGGCGTGCAACCTGGGAAGCGGGAGCGTTGAATAGGCCTGCAGCCTTTGCCAAGTTGCCCTTCATGGCACCTGCCAGCTTTGCGAGAGTGGTCTCGCGGTTATCCAGCTCAGCGATGGCATCAACCTGAGCGGAGCTCAGGGCGTTGCCGTCCATGTAGCCACCCTTAACAACGAATGCCTTGTTGTCAGAAGCGAACTTCTTCATCACCTTGGCAGCGTCAACAGCTTCGCCCTTAATGAAGGCAATAGCGGTTGGGCCGGTGAAAAGGTCATCGAGGCCCTCAATGCCAGCTTCTTGAGCTGCCAGCTTGAGGAGGGTGTTCTTGGCGACGTTGTACTGGACATCAGCACCGAGAGCTTTACGCAATTCGGTGGTCTGAGCAACACTCAGGCCACGGTACTCCGTAAGCACAAATGCGTCGTGCTCTGCGAAGCTCTGCTTGAGAGCTTTCAGGGCAGCATCATTCTTCGGGTTAGCCATTACTACGCCTCCTTTCCTCTTTATTGATTCAAAGGTTTATCCGCCGGAGCTTTTTCTTTAGAACAAGACAAAAGCCCCGTACAAGAGCACAGGGCGCAACACTTAATTCCCACAAATGGGAAAGAAATGAGCTCTAAAGTGACTCCTGCGTGGGCCGATCTCAAGCGATAAAGCTTTTCGATACTTTCAAGCGCGAACGCTGACCGACGGTCTACGGTGAAACTTGAGCGACAAGCGAGGTAATTCTCACCTGCTTTCAAACTTCATCTGGCACTATACCGTACGACCGGGTAGATACCAAACTATCGGTGCGATTTGCATATGTCTTATACACCTCCAGATCCATACGAAGCAAACAGATAGCAGCCCCCGATTACCCACCGCCGTCGCTGCGCTGACACTGGAAACTCACGGCC
Source organism: Corynebacterium sp. ES2715-CONJ3 (assembly GCF_024814365.1). Lineage (NCBI taxonomy): Bacteria > Bacillati > Actinomycetota > Actinomycetes > Mycobacteriales > Corynebacteriaceae > Corynebacterium > Corynebacterium sp. ES2715-CONJ3. The sequence continues at coordinate 88,209 of NZ_JANUXS010000002.1, read as the reverse complement.
GGTGGCTAGGATCGAATACTAGCCAGCTTGACCGAAGTGCTCGGGTAGAAGCGATTGCAGACCCCCGTCCCGTAGCCCACTATAAAAAGATTGCACGCAATATATACGAAGCGCTTATTTGACCACCCGTGGTTTATCTCGACTGACTGGCCGGATTCTATTGCAGGAATTCTAACGGCGGCGGTCAGTGCAACTAGTTTGATATGGATTGTACGCAACCGTATAAAACCCTTCAACAGACCCCCGGAGTATCTCTGGGTGAGGAGAACCGGGAAGATTTATAGCAAAAGAAAGAGCATATGAAGAGGGGTATCCTTCATATGCTCTGCCAATTATCTGTGCGTTAAGCGCGTCGCTTCGCTAAGAATATTCCACCGAGAATCAGTAGTAGGGATGTGAGGAGCCACGACCACAGGCCCTGTCCACCAGTTTCTGGCAAGGTTCCTGACTGAACATTCATCACTACCAATTTCAGAGTATTATTTTGATCCACCGTCACCACAGTGCCGTCTTTCGCCTCGTCGAGAAGGCGGACCTTCTTCGTTTGATCATTAGGATCTTTGTAAACTTCAAAACCGACAGACTCCGGGAAGAGACTGTATCCAGACGGTGAGACCGTCTCGATCAGGTAGTACTGACCGAGTTTTAACTCAAAGGAGTAGCGGCCAGATCCAGCAGGGTCCTCCGTAATAGTCTCCAGCCCAGCAACGGGGCTATTTCCTGCACTATCGGTTGCGACCATAAATACAGCACCCGCAAGACCTTGCATCTGAGCATCCTGCTTTTCGATCTCCACGATCGCAGGGGACGGTGTCCGTTTATTCTGATACACACACCGAATATGCTCGCCGTTTTCTATACCACGAATCCGCAATCCAAATTCACCGTCATCTGAATATCGCGATGCAGGTAATTCTTGTAGCTGCGGATCATTGCTGTCGTAGCATAAGGCATTTCTCACCTGGGCAGCCGAATCAGACTGTTTCACCAGCTCCCATTCACTTTGCTGCACCTCCGCCACACTGACTTCCGCACGGCTTGTAGTGTCCTCTAGGCCAATACGGTAGAAAACTAAACCGTCTGCGTCGGTCTTTTGGGCACGCGGAGAGTTCAACTGCACACCCGGACCCGTTGCGTCACCCACAATGTCCCAGCCAACACCAGCTTCTGGGTTCTGACCATTTTCATCCAGAATGTGCTTTTCCACGGTCACACTGGCACTACAGGAGACGATCGATCGGAGCGTATCTGGGATCTCATCATAATCGCTGAGCAAAAAATAATCGGACCTATCTGCGTTATTCGCCGTATCGCTGTATCGAGTGAAGCCTGATATCGACTGCAGGTTGTACTCAGAGTCACCATCTAAACCCGTGGTTCCTCTTCCCACACCGATGCCGATTATCTTGGTACCCTGTTCTTTGAGGCGGTTCGCAGAAGCAATTGCGGCTTCCACGCGAATGAAATCGGTCATGGATCCACCCTGATTATTTTCCTCCGAATATTGCGGGAGCCTATTCGTCGTGGGGTTTCCGTCGGTGACGAAGAGAACTGCATCATAAATCGGGCCGCCTGTACGGCCCTCTTGAGCCTGGGATACTTCCATCAAACCAGCATCCCAGTTAGTCCCCTCGTTACTATCGGTGTACTTGCCCCATTCACGGATCTGATCTTTAATTTTTTGCGTTTGACTTGGGTCGTTGAGATCGTAGAGTTCCGGCAGGTTCTTGATATTGGGCCTACCAAACAGCCTATACGGTGGTTTAGCCGGTGAATCAGAACCTAGCGAAAAGATGGAAACGTTACCTCCGGATCCTTCCATGGTATTGACGAGTTTTATCATCGCTCGGGATAGGTCATCAGTTTTCCCAGCTCTCTTAACGGAACCAGAGAGGTCGCCAACGATGGCGAAATTCAGGCCGCACTTTTTCCCTAAGCGTGGGTTCTCCTTGGGGATAATGAAACTTCCGCTCGATGAGCGATGACTTTCCGTTATGCTATAATTCCTCTCCCAATTCGACTCATAAGCGCGCATGAATGTTTCTGATTTGTCAGAACCATCACCAGCTTCTATCACCACTCCGGCTTTCAGCTTAGGCGTGAGCTGCGCATAGCTCTGCAGGCGGGAGAGGCGATCTCCACTATCGGAAGGGCCCGTGCGGACCTTGTCAATGAGGTTATAACCTATGGGCACGGCCACTGGTTTAATCCACACTCTTTCGTTTGTGGGGATCCTTCCCCTTTCTCTGCCCACCGGGATCCTAATATCGCAGAAGCCAGTGAAGTCCGTCGTACAGCTAGCCCAATCTTCATTTACTCTACGCAGGGGTTCTCCGTAGCTTAGCGCCTTCGTCATAGAGGAAACCTGAGATCGTGGGTTACCGCGGTAAACCTGCAAAGTAACGCCAGCTAGTGGACTAAAATACTTCGAGAAACGACTGGCTCCTGCATTAGATGCTGTTTGGCCGTCCCATAATCGGTCGGAACCGGCACGTACTCTAACGATGGCTACTTCACTATCTGGGAGGACTCTTCCCGCAACGGTCCTCGCGCCTTCTAACTGCGTATCGTCATCAGAAGAGGGTACTTGCTCATCGCTATCTTCGTTAATATCGACGTCTTGGGGCTCTACGAACTCACCCTCTTCAGGCGGAGTCTCACCTTCGTCGGTGATTTCTTCAGTCGTTGTAAGTTCGGGCGCGTTGGAGTCGCTGGTTGGGGTTGGTTCGCTCGTAGACACCACAACCTCATCAAGCACTGCCTCACCCCCCACACTCTCGGTGACCTGTTGACCTAAAACCGGGCTGGTCACCCCTATCAAACTACCCGCAGCAACCAACACCGCTACCTTAACCGCTAAACCATTCTTCATTCTGTATCCCTTTTAATATGAACGGATCACGATAACCATCCGCTCGTGCCATGAATTGAGTTTTATAACCACACCAAGGCACTAACAGGTAGAGCATTCCAAGCCCACCTCGTGCCCACGACGTTTTATTGTTGTGAATTTCTTCTCCGATTCACCGCGAGCACCCAAAAGCCCGCAAGAATCAACAGACCAGCCAACCCAACAAGACCAATGACCCCAGCACCCGTCATCGGCAGAGACTTCATACCCTTCACCGGTGGCGCCGGAGGTGTCGTGGTACTAGGGGGAGGCGGTGTATTCGTTACAGGTGGTGGAGGAGTAATTGTTACAGGAGGTGACGGTGGAGGTGTTGGCGTCGGAGTCGGTGGTACTTCAAATTTCGCTGCAAGAGCGAGGTTATAACTCCACTCCCCTTGCTTATCAATAATGGGAATAACGATGACATCTTCTTGTGTCTTGCGGCCACCACCAGCAGGAGGCGTAGCTTTAAAAAGATATACGCCAGGTTTCAAACCACTAAATACCACTGTCCCCTGAGCATTTGTGACCTCGCTATAACTATCACCTTGACCAAGCCTCTTAGCCTGAGTAACACTCAACCGAGCGGCTTTGGTATACCCCTGAGTCGTATTAATCGGATCAGTATCGAGTTTGGTGAGCGTAACCGTATACCCCGCAGACCCCTCCCCAGACAGACCCGAATTAGACGGAATCCTTATTTCAACGGTGATATCACGATCAAGGTCAATGGTATCTGCAGCAGGAGCAGGATTAGCGAAACCAGTCACCGCTGCATGAGCCTGCGGCGAACTCACCCACCCAGGTTCACCGAAACCTATAGTTGCTGCGACAGATAACGCACACGCCGTAGCAAGGGGTACGCCTATCCGCACAATACGTGCAGGTTTAATAAGATACTCGTCCATTACAGTTCGCCTTCATAGTCAATATTGTTGTTGTGATTTAGTTGTTGGAATTTCAAGCGACGTTTTTCATGAATCAACCACCACACAAGGATGAGTAGTCCGAAGATGAAGATCGCGCTGAGCGCATACACCCACCATTGGCGTGCGCCCGATTGGGGGGAGTTCAACAGGGTTCGATCTTCCTCAAGGAGGGGCATTCGTTGTCCGCGTACGAGCAGACGGTGGGTGTTGATCCCGTAGGGCGTACAGGTCACTAGGGTGACCATGTCCTTGTTATCCTCGGCTCTTAAAGATTCGACTTCGTTCGGTAGCACCGTTCGGATCTGGTCAACTTGATATTTGAGCTGATGCCCAGCCACCTGAATGAAGAAGGAATCGCCTTCTTTAACGTTTTTCAAATTGTCAAACAGTGTGGCATTTGGGAGTCCGGTATGTCCGGTCAAGATCGAATGTGATCCCGCACCACCAACTGGGAGATCCGACCCGAATAGATGGCCTATACCCTGCAACAGGGTATCTTTTTGGGTTCCGTGGTAAATCGGGAGGTCTGATCGAATACTGGGAATGGTCAGGCGTGCCATTACGTCTACTGAGTGAAGCTGCTCAAGATAATCCTCATATGCTGGGTTATTTGAGATGAATCTTTCGATCCATGGGTCTAGGATGGGGCCGATTGCACGCTCTTCGTTGTAGCGGTGAGCGTCTTCCCATTCGCGGTCTATAACTGGTGCTGGGATATCTTTGTGTATTTCTGCATACTGAGCAGCTGCGCGACTTTGTTGCCAGTTATTCCATTCTGTGGAAACAACTGGGTAAATGATGATAAGCAGCCCCGAGAGCACGAGAAGTGCTGGCAGTAGGATATGCCTAAAACCTGAAAGGAAACCGTAGGAATTACTACGATCTGGAAGCGAAAGCTGAGTCAATGTGGTTCCCCATATGGCGCAGACCCACCGATATAAATGGTGTGGATACGCTGCTATTTTTCTGAATGAGACAATTGCTGGTGCACCGGGTGAGAAGGGAGCTCGGTGGTGGCGAGCTCCCTTCTCACCTTCAGTGCGTGTGGTTGACGCCTATGGCCTCAACCTTTGACCTGTTTTAGGCCTTGGGTGAGGTGCGTCGAGCTAACCAGGCACCAGCTGCGATAATCGCAGCACCAAAGGCAGCGAGGATACCTACGCCGAAACCACCGGTCATCGGTAGTTCTGGGGTCGTATCTTTTAAGTTCTCAATCTTGCCGCCGTTGATTGGAACCAGATCGCCTTGGATTGACTGAGCCTTGGTCAGTGTGAACTCAATAGGCTCAGCGAGCAGTTCAAAATCAGCTGGGGACTTTGTCTCAACCAAGCAATATGACTCATATTTGTTGGGTTGTCCCGAGTTATCTGTCCAATCGTTGACGTGTAGACCGTTGAAAGTCACCACACCATTGCTGTCCGAGGTTGCAATAGCGTCCGCCTTATTGATCTGTGCGATATCGAGCAGGTCAGCATCCAGCGCGCTCTTCGAGCACTCTTGACCGTTCTTAACACCATAGACTCGGAATTCTGCGCCAGCGAGCTTGTTGTCTGTGTTGCCAGCTTCAACCTTTTCGAAAGTGATACCCGCGTAGTAGGTCTTCACCTTATCGGTTGTCTGAGGCTCTTTATCCTGATTCGTCCCTGGCTTATTTTCGATAACATCCGCGGTGTTTTCAACAACTCCGTTTGTATCGTCTTTGACCGTCGCAGGAATCGTTGCCACAACTTCTTGATTATTCGCTAGCTTGTCTAGGCCAGCAGGTGTGAAGGTAATAGTCACGAGATTTCCGGTTACCGTCACGGTGTAATCAGTACCAGCGGTAAAACCTGCAACCAAGACTGCATCCGCAGCGGGTGGGGTTAATTTCGCATCGAGCTCATCGGTGATGACAAATTTGGTTCGATCCTGCTTGGCACCCACTGCTTGAGCATAGGCTTTGATTGTATAAACAATCGTATCGCCTGCATTCATTCCGGAGTCGACGACTTCCTTAATGGGTTTCTTCGACGAGTAGTTCTTAGGGTATGCAATAGGATTGTAGTTCCAGCTGGTTCCACCTTGACCGGCATTATCCTGTGTCATTGGAATGAATGCGATAAAAGGTTGAGCCTTGCGGAAGGTAACTCCAGCCAGCGTTGGAGTGGTGGTTTCCACCACGAGGTAAGCGCCGAGTTCCAGATTCTCGAACAGAGCCTGACCGGCAACGCCGGCTGCGCCAGTAATGACCTCATCGCCAACCTTGTCTACCTTGCTAAGATCGGCTTCCTCACCGCTGAGGTAATCTGCGACGTTTAGGCCTGCAGCGTTTTTAAGTCCCTCATTGGTTGTGAGGTCAACACCTTTGATCTTGTAGATTGTAAAGCCCGCACCATCGAGGGCTTCGCCCTTGACTTGATCATCAGCGTTACCCGTTGGGGTTCCAAGCGATTCTGGATCTTTTTTCTTGTGCAGGGTCAGTGAGCCGGTTTGAGTGGGGTCAATGAGGGCTGCGCTCGCAGAGGTCGAGGCTCCAGAATTTGAGCCGCCAGTATTGGATTGGGCTAGGGCACCCGGAGCTGATATACCGAGCGAGAGGCCGACGATGGCCGCGAAAGTTACGGAGCGGGCCGTACGGGAATATTTGTGCATGTGAACTGTCCTTAGATCAGTGGATTGAGTGCAAATGTGATCACCCAACGAGAGGAACTTGTGTCTGCCCCTCCTCCCCAACGTCAAACCTGATCTGCATAGTGAGATCGATATGAGCTGCGGTGGAAGGGCAAGGCCGTGGGTAGCATATTAACTACACTCAGGTAGCATATTGGCTACACGTAGCGTAATGTGCTACTTTGTGATGAGAATCACTTATATTTCGGGGGTGTTAACCCGCCTCCTCACCAGCCAAATCCCCTGACAGCATGAGGTTTTAGGATTTCACCACACCGCCCCCCCTAACCTGGCCGCTATGGCAGCCCCCCATTGAGGAGAGTGCACACAAACAGGCCAAGACTGTCCACCTTCCCCTGCTATGTATATGCCTCCAGGGCACACCCCCGCCCCTGATCTCAGAGAGTCCAGCAACGTATGCACATATTTCCAACCACCACTGTTCAAAGACGCACAGGGAATAGCTAGAGCACTAGCCTTGTTCATACGAGCTAGATACCAACGCACTCAACGCGTCACTGGTTACCACGATGGTCTTGATGTACCCGTAATTGGCCGCGCACATCGATGTGAACCGAGTACAGATGGCCTTACCGCATCGACGCCAAAGCTCACCTGATATCGGCTCCCCCTCAAGTCGCCGAAGAGTATGGCATATAAATCCAATGAACCCTACGACGAGTACAGCCAGGTCACAGCACGTCAGGAGATGCGTGCAGCCATGAGTGATTGCTGGAACCCACCCCTTGTAGATTTGCACCATGTCAGAGCAATCCACCTGATTTTTCACCATCGCGCACCTTGTCACTGCACGCCGGTATCTTTTTAGCTCTCGGCGCAGCTCATTGTCCTTTTTAAAACTCCACCACCTGACCGCAGATCTACTACCCCACGAGCGGGCATTTAGTGGACAGAGAAAAATATCTAGTGTGAAGCCCTATATTTTCGTCCCTTTATTGGGTAAATTCTTCATATATGGCTCAAATAGCTGCGCACAACGATCCGAAGGCCCGCTCACGTAATGCTTCACCACCAAAAAGAAGCAATGTCAAAATGTTTCTCGCGGTTATATTAATTCTTATCGGAGTAGGCGTTCTGGTTTACCCCGTCGTGGCTACTCAGTGGAATAACTGGCAGCAGCAGCAAGCAGCTGATGAATATGCCAAGTTGGAAAAGGCGGCCCCTCCTGAGGTGCTCGATACCGCATGGGAGGATGCACTCCGCTACAACCTGGAGCGCACAGGCAATTCTGGCTTCACAGACGCGTGGCGGGCTATAGCGGACGAAACCTCCCCGGCATACCAGCAATATCTGCAGTATCTATCGCAATTGTCGGATACTGATGCCATGGGCCAGATCATGATTCCGTCGATCAAGTCAAAATTACCCATCTATCACGGCACTGGACCACATGCCCTTGACCGCGGTGTTGGGCACCTATTTGGAACAGATCTACCGATCGGGGGCGACAATCGCCACTCCGTATTATCCGCACACACTGGGATTCAAACCGCGACCTTGTGGGATAACTTAATCAACGTCAAAAAGGGTGAGGTCTTCTATATCGCGGTATCCGGCCACAAACTGAAATATCAAGTAGATATGATCAAAATTGTAGAGCCTGATCATTTGGATGATCTCGGCCGCGAAAACGGTCGTGATTTTGTCACTCTTGTTACGTGTACACCCTACGGAATTAATAGTCACCGCCTGCTAGTTCGGGGACACCGGGTACCCATGGATAAGGACGAGTCTAAAGTATTCGAAGCCTCTCAAATAGTGTGGCAGTGGTGGATGTGGGCCCTCATAGCTGCCGCAATCATTATCATACTGACACTCTTAGCGTGGCTTATGAAAGGCACTCGACGTGCGGGCAGGCACACCGCACTATGAGCTGATTTTTTGCTCAGGCTTCTCAGTACTAGCAATAGCCCAGCCTGAACCAGTGCAACCAGAGGTGGCTGATCGCAGTAGCGCATCTATCCCTAGGTCCACTCACATCTATGCAAAGCCACATACTCGAGGTTCTCCTGAGGGCGGGGACCAGAACCCGCATAGCGGCCTTTTGTCGGTAGCATCGACTCGCCCACACTGCGCTCGATGGTCGTAGCAAGCTCAACGAAATGAACAAAACTCCCGGGCAGATAACGCTCAACGTTCTCTTAATACATCGGAGTAACCGGGGGCAATGTTGACTAGAGATCACAAGGGCGCCCCCCACTCCACATACAACCCCCTTATGGTCTTAATGGATTCACCATTAAAGCCCTCTCCCCGATCAGGGAGAGGGCTTTAAAACCGAGCTATAGAACTTTAGTTCTTAGCCGAGGTAATTCTTCTGAATGGAGGGATCCACTGGAACACCAGGGCCAGAGGTAGAGGACACGGTGACCCTCTTGATATAAATGCCCTTAGCAGAGGAAGGCTTCAAGCGGTTGATCTCATCAATCAAAGCGCCGTAGTTCTCGGCGAGCTTCTCTGCATCGAAGGAGGCCTTGCCCAAGATAGCATGAAGGTTTGCAGCCTTGTCCACGCGGAAAGAAATCTTGCCGCCCTTAACCTCCGAGATGGCCTTGGCTACGTCGGTGGTCACGGTGCCGGTCTTAGGGTTTGGCATCAAACCACGAGGGCCGAGTACGCGAGCCACGCGTCCGACCTTAGCCATTTGATCGGGGGTTGCGATGGCAACGTCGAAATCGGTCCAGCCGTCGGTGATCTTCTGGATCAGCTCGTCGGTGCCCACGAAATCAGCGCCGGCAGCCTCTGCCTCGGTAGCCTTTTCGCCTGCGGCGAAGACGGCGACGCGCACGGTCTTACCAGTGCCGTGTGGCAAGGAAACAGTACCGCGAACAAGCTGATCAGCCTTGCGGGGATCAACTCCCAGACGGATAGCCACGTCAACGGTAGCGTCGAAGTTTTTTGACGAGGTCTCTTTAACAACCTCGAGGGCCTTCAGTGGCTCGTACAGACGATCTTTGACGATCTTTTCCGCGGCGGCCTTATAAGCTTTGGATGACTTGCTCATGATAGATCCTTCTCTCGATAGATATGAGGATGGTGTGGTGAGTGGGCCGAAGCGAGCCCTTCCACTGTATATACAAATATTTATCACCTCAGCCCTTAGAGGAGGACTCCAGGTGAAGGGTGGTAAGAAAACTTCTAGGGCTTATTCCTACCACCTTTAAAGAGGGAAAGTATTACTTAACCTCGATGCCCATGGAGCGGGCGGTGCCGGCGATAATCTTGGCTGCAGCCTCGATATCGTTGGCGTTGAGGTCTTCCATCTTGGTCTGGGCGATCTCGCGCACCTGATCCATGGTGACGGAAGCGACCTTATCGGTGTGAGGAACACCGGAGCCCTTCTTCACACCCGCAGCCTTGAGCAGCAATTTGGCTGCTGGTGGGGTCTTGAGCTTGAAGTCGAAGGAACGGTCTTCGTAGACGGTGATCTCCACAGGAACAACGTTGCCGCGTTGAGATTCAGTGGCAGCGTTATAAGCCTTACAGAACTCCATGATGTTGACGCCGTGAGCACCAAGTGCTGGGCCAACTGGAGGAGCTGGGTTAGCAGCGCCAGCCTCGATCTGTAGCTTGATCAGGCCGGTGACCTTTTTCTTTTTCTTTGGAGCCATCTTTACTACCTACTTCCTATGTTAACGCTAAGCACCCCTGGTCTTTGAGGAATCCACAGGACCAACGTGTGGGGGATGTATTACCCAAGATGGTGATGGTAATACCCACTTGCGCCCGGATGCCCCGCGAAGAATTGCCTTTGACGGATTATTCAACGCTCAAAGCCACCGGTTAAAATTTATGGTGTATGCGCATCAAAAGACACGCGGGATACCACTCTACAGGTCAGTGAAATATTTATCAAAGCCCAGCACATATATGCTTTGGCCCCACCATAGAGGCGGGGCCAAAGCGTTGATCTTTTCCCTAGATCACTATACGTTCGTGGCGGTGCGGGGTTGACCAAGTTAACCAAGTTGACCAAGTTAACGGAGTTAACTGAGTGAGCCAGAGCGAGTTAGCTAATCTTTTCCACCTGGTCCACATTGACTTCCACTGGGGTTTCGCGGCCAAAGATGGAAACGAGAACCTGCAGCTTTGCATTATCTGCATCGATGGAAGAAATAGTGGCAGATACACCCGCGAGCGCACCGGTGAGGATGGTGACAGCCTCGCCTTCTTCAAAGTCCACGGTCACCGCGGGCTTGGAGGTGTCTAGTGGCATCTCCACCACCATCTCTCCCTCGGCCTCAGCTTCGGCGGCGGTCGCAGCATGAGCAGACTCTTGTGGCATGAGGAATTTAGCAACATCGCGGTGCTTGACCGGAGTGGCATTGCCCTCATTGCCCACGAAGGAAGTCACACCCGGGGTTTCGCGCACCACGGACCAGGCACGATCGTTGATATCCATGCGCACGAGAACGTAGCCTGGTAGCAATTTCCGCTTAACTACCTTGCGCTTACCATCTTTGATCTCCACCGCTTGTTCCACCGGAACCACAATCTCGTAGATCGAATCTTCTACCTCGAGGGTCTGAGAGCGCATATCAAGGTTGGTTTTCACCTTGTTTTCGTAGCCAGAATAGCACTGGATGATATACCAACGGCCGGGTTGCTTTTTCAGTTCGCGGGTAAAAGCACGCAGACGAGCCTTATAATCGCCCTCTTCATGACCGGGGACGTCCGCGCCTTCTGATACGGGGGTTTCACTTAATTCGTCGAGGGACTGCGAGGCAGGCTCTACCAGTTCCGGGGTGGTCTCGGGCAGTTCAACCTCTGCTTCGGCAAATACATCGCCGAAGGTATCTGGAGTTTCATCGCTCATGGTCATCTTCTCGCTTTCAATTGGGCTTTTATATGAGTTGCTATAAAGAGTAATCGTGGGAGCCTACGCCGCAGCTTGATTATCGTGGCGGCGTGTCCCACGTCCCCAGTATGGGGCGGTGTGGGACGGTATGGGAAAAATTATCCCGCCCTCACCTCGAATTGGAAGCTATTATTTCGCTTCTATTTTTAGAGGTTACGGCGGGAGAAGTATTAGGTTATGTACTACTAAAAACGATCCTAGCGGTGCGTGAGAACCTTCTCAACTCCCAAGCCTGCAAGGAAGTCCACACCAGCGACAAGAGCGGTTAAGGCGATGAGGAAAGCGAAAACAATGAGGGTGTAGTTAACCATCTGACGTGAGGTTGGCCAGATCACCTTCTTCATTTCCGAGCCTACTTCAGGCAGGAAGGAAACAACTGCATTAGCTTTCGAGGAGGTCGGCTCTGCGGCCTCGGCGACTGGCCGCGGTTGCTTTTTCTCATAATCAGCAGTGGAGGTTGTGCTGACACCGGTCAGCTGACGCTTACCCGTAGGGCGTGCGGCACCGCCTGGCGTTGGCTTATCTTCGCTCACGCGACTCTCCTCAAAAAAATTTTATTAGTTGGAAATATATAGAATGCTACGTCGCGTGGATATTCATCCACCCGCAAGAGCTTAACTATATCAAAGATCCACTGCTATCCCATTACTCTCACCCTTACGGGGAGGTCGAGCGCCCATCAGGGCTCTACCGGTGGCATAAATGGAGGCCATGCTTAACAAGGGGTGGGGGCAATAAAAAAGAGCCCCCTGACAGAATCGAACTGTCGACCTTTTCCTTACCATGGAAACGCTCTGCCGACTGAGCTAAGGGGGCACTGCTTCGATGGAACAAACAGATCATGTATCTGTGCTCTTAGTCGCAGCGTGGATCAGATTACAGATATATTAAATTTTTTACAAATTATCCCCATCCTCCCAGTTCAGAGAGGGTTACGGAAGCAAAAAAGCACCAACCTCTTTGAGGAAGGATGGTGCTTTTTCATCTTGCAGGGGCGACAGGACTTGAACCTGCAACCTACGGTTTTGGAGACCGTTGCTCTACCAATTGAACTACGCCCCTATTTATCTTTAGTGATATTGAAAATAGTACACGATAAAGTGTTTTTTCTTCGTCACCGTAGCGATGGCGAGAATTGAACTCGCGACACAGCGATTATGAGTCGCTTGCTCTACCACTGAGCTACACCGCCATACCTGATTCTTTGGGTTCAAACAAAGAAACAGAGCCCCCTGACAGAATCGAACTGTCGACCTTTTCCTTACCATGGAAACGCTCTGCCGACTGAGCTAAGGGGGCAGATCTCAAGAACAGGATCGATAAAAAGGTAATACCATATCGATCGTCTCGGGAACTGCGAATACTCTAACCCGATCCCAAGCTAGAAAACAAATCGCCTGCTCATCGGATCAAAAATGAAGATAATAAGAAAAACCCCACCGCGTTAGTGAACAAACGGTGGGGTTTGAATCTGTGCCAGGTAGAAGATTCGAACTTCTGTAGGCAATGCCGACGGATTTACAGTCCGCTCCCTTTGGCCGCTCGGGCAACCTGGCGTGCAACACTTTCGTGGTGCGCTTAAGTACCTTACTATATACCCGCTAGCAAACTACAAATCGCCACCTTAACAACCCTATTCTCAGGTTCTCTGGGGAGAACAGCCAACCTTAGCCAACGCGCGCCACTGTAAGGCGCGCTAGCGTGCGCAACGCCTCGGTGGTGGAATTTTGGGGCAATAAATCTAGATTCTTTTCGGCCACCGCCATAAAGCGATGAACATCCGCAAGCGCTTTGTCACGCCCCTTCGACTTTCCCAGTAGTGTCAAGGCGCGGGCGATCTCCTCATCGCTACGCAAAGGGCCAGTAAGAAGGAGGCGTAATTCCTCCCCGATTACAGAATCTTCCTCGAGGGCGTAGAGCACCGGCAAGGTGAATACTCCCTCACGCAGATCCGTCCCCGGCGTCTTACCGGATTGGGAAGAATCAGAGAAAATATCGATAATATCGTCAACGATCTGGAAGATCATACCAATCGCGGAACCGATGGCTTCTACAGCTTTTAGGGTCCTCTCATCGGCACCGGAGTGCAGGGCCCCCAAATAGCCCGCCGCTGCTATGAGAACGCCCGTTTTCTCGTCGATGACCTTCATATAATGATCAACCGCATTACTCTTACCAGCACCGAGAGTTTCTCGCATCTGCCCGGTCACGAGACCACCAAAGGTTTTGGCGAAGTGGGCTACAGTATCGGCCCCTAATTCCGCCATTAGCCGCGAAGCGTGAGCAAGCAGGATATCGCCGGCGAGGATGGCAATCGAATTAGTCCACCGTGCATTGGCCGATTCCACCCCACGGCGTTGAGTTGCCTCATCCATCACATCGTCGTGGTAAAGGGTAGCCAAGTGCGTCATTTCAATAACGATGGCGGCTTTGACGACATCATCGTTCATGGGGTTGGGCCCGTAATTGGAGGCTAGTAACGAAAACATGGGGCGAAAGCGTTTGCCGCCCGCTTTAGTTAAATGCATGACTTTGTCGGTGACAAAATCTTCGCCTTTATTGAGTTCTGCCCGCAGCGTGGCCTCGACTCGAACCATTCCTTCGGCGATTTGCTCGTTGAGAGCATTATCTCCCAGATCGAGGCGTGTACCGATAGCAGAATCACCAGTATGTTGGCGAAGTTCGGCACGGTTGCTCATGCTTTATCTACCTTCTTTTTGTCACAGCCGGTGCGAAGAGTGGTGAGGACAGGAAAGTTAAAGAAATTCTCATATCACCACACCACTTTATCCAACTAACCCCTCAACCGTAGCCGAAACTCGGCCCTTTACATATCCGTGGGGTGGCTAAAGGGCTAGAACCCTTGCAAGAATGGGAACGTGCAAGAAAAAAGGTTAGCAACAGATATTCTCATCATTGGCGCTGGACCCGCCGGATCAAGCGCCGCCCTCTATGCCGCGCGCGCAGGCTATTCCACCATCCTCGTGGACGCCTTAGACTTCCCGCGCGATAAAACCTGCGGAGACGGTCTCACACCGCGGGCTATTACGCAACTAAAAACCCTCGGACTGGCCGAGGAGATCTTAGACCGCTACCACTCCAAGGGATTGAAATTACACGGCTTCGGCGGCGATATCACAGCCCCGTGGCCGGATGGCAGCTTCGGGGATCAAGGCTCAGCGATGCCCCGGCGCGAATTCGATCACCTTCTTTTCACCAAAGCTCAGACAGAGGAAGCGGTTAGCACCATTACCGGGGCTGCGGCTAAAAAAGTGGAGTTCTCCTCCTCGCGGATTAGCCAAGTGGAACTCTCAAACGGAACTATTATTAGCCCGCGCTTCGTCATCGTCGCCGATGGCGTGCGCTCTACTTTCGGAAAATTGCTGGGCAGGACGTGGCATAAAGATAATGTGTACGGGATCGCAGCGCGTTCCTACTGCACAACCGAATATTCTCATGAACAGTGGATTCACTCCCACTTAGAACTCACCAGCCCCGATGGCGTCACCCAACCTGGCTACGGGTGGATCTTCCCCCTTGGTAACGGATATGCCAATGTGGGATGTGGCGCACTATCAACAGAGTCTAGGCCGGCGCAGATCAATACCAAGAAATTGCTCTCCCACTATATTTCTTCCTGCGAAAAAGAATGGGGTTTCGGAGATCCGGAGAATATCGCCTCCGCCCTTCTACCCATGGGTGGATCGGTGTCTAATGTGGCTGGAGCGAACTGGATGCTCATCGGCGATGCCGCCGCTTTGGTTAATCCGCTCAATGGAGAGGGCATTGACTACGGGATGGAATCAGCGGAGTATGCCATTGGAATCCTCGATGAGGCCAAGGATTTTACGCTGATGTGGCCAGATCTCCTCGGTCAGCACTACGGTGAAGCTTTCCTCCTTGCGCGAACTGCTGCGAAATTACTAACCTATCCCCGCTTGCTTGATTATCTTGGCCCAATTGGCCTTAGGCGGCCACTGGGCCCGATGCTCATGCCCGCGGCGGCGCGTCTTATGGGTAACCTTGTCACCCCTGAGGATCAAGACCTTATTGCCAGGCTCTGGCGTAGCGCAGGCGCTGCCATCAAACGTTATTCCGCCGCCCCTACCCTGTGGTCGTCGACTGTGCCCACACCCTAGGCCCTGAGTAGATCTAGGTAGGACTGGGTGGCCCTGAGTAGGCCAGGTAGCCCCAGGTAGGCCCTGGGTGGGCCTTGGGTGATATTAGCTGGCCTCCGCTGGCTTATAGGCGCAATGCAAAGCCACAATGCCAAAGGTGAGGTTAGTCCAGGTACAGTCACTCCACCCGTTGGCATCGATAGCGCTGGCTAATTCCTTCTGCTTGGGCCACGCCCTGATGGTCTCAGCAAGGTATTCATAACTGTCAGGGTTCGAGGACACAACCTTAGCTATCGCCGGTAATAGCCGCATGAGATACTCAATATAGAAGGTGCGGAAAATTGGAAGCGTCGGAGTAGAAAACTCCGCGACCACCAAGCGCCCCCCTGGTTTGGTCACGCGTGCCATCTCCCGCAAACCGGCTTGGTAATCGTAGATATTGCGCAGCCCGTAGGAGATAGTCACCGCATCAAAGGTGGCATCGGGGAACGGGAGTGCCATACCATCGCCGCAGACCTTAGGCACGGCCCTCTTCTCTCCGGCAGCTAACATTCCTTGGGAAAAATCGCAGGCTATAACCCACGCCCCGGAGCTGGCCAGCTCCTCGGTGGACACAGCGGTCCCCGCGGCGAGATCTAGAACCCTATCGCCTGGGCCAATACCTAAGGCCTGCCTCGTGCGGCGACGCCAGCGGCGGTCCTGGCCGAAACTTAAAACCGTATTGGTGAGATCATATTTCTCCCCCACTTGATCGAACATGCGCGCTACATCGAGGGGTTTTTTATTCATATTTGCCTTAGCCACGCCTTAAAGTCTAACAAGGGCGGATCACGATTGCGCAGCAGCTCTTAGCGCCTGGCTGCTAATTGACGCAAAATGAAACGTCGGAAAGCAAAAAGCAAAGCCGCAATAATGTGCACTACTACCAGCGCACTGAATGCTGGAATAATGGCCAGCGTCCAGGTGCGGCCTTCCACTTTAGCCAGCTCAGGATTAGAACGGGCGTAGGTGATCCATACCCGCTGCCCTACACCCAAACCAGATGGATAAAGCAAACCCGTGCGCGGAGAATGATAAACCCCTTCTTCATCCTGGTATTCAATTGCCGTTTCCAACGCCGATACCGAAGTCACTCGCGCCAGTGCACGGCCTGGATCCTTGCCAATCGCATAATCATTGAGCATGGGGCCGATGAGCATAGCCACGCACCCAATAACAGCCGCGAGATAAATCAGAACTAGCACACGCCTACTCATTCGACGCGCGACAGCCGGATGATAAACGGGGCGACGAGCACTCAAGCGACCAGACATACCGCTTAAGTCTAGTCCCGTGCGCTAAAACGAACCTTCTGCTGCAATTCTTGGTGCATCACCCGGCGCGTATCGCGCACCGTCTTCGCCTCAATGATCTTTATTCCCGGCTGCTCACCGGCATCATCGAGGGCACGCAATAACTCCGCTAAAGAATCGACCCTCTCATAGTCATAGCCATAGGCTGCACTTAACGCTTCGATATCCACCCCGTGGGTTGTACCAAAGGCGAGCTCGAAACCTGGGGCATAGGATTGATCGCCCACCTCAATGGTTTCAAAAATGCCCCCGCCATCATCATTAGCTACCACGATGGTGAAATTCTCGGCTACCGGTGAATAGACGGGAGTAAGCAGCCCCCCACAATCGTGGAGGAAAGTGATATCACCCACCAAAGCCAGAGTATGCGGGGCCCTAATGAGATCGGGTTCGCGCGCCTGTACGGCCAAAGCGATACCGGTTGCCTGCGAGAGATTGCCATCAATACCCGCAGCACCCCGTGGGGTATACAGGTCCACCCCGTCAAAGGGGGCACCGACAAAGGATATATCTCGAACCGGATTGGAGGGTCCGATAAAGAGGGTATCGCCTACCCCAACGGAATCCGCTACCGCTGCGGCCACATGCAACCCTGTAAAGCCGTAGTCGGGGTGGGCGATGGCCTCCCGCACCGCCTCGATGGCGAGCTCGCTGGCGGCGTGGCAGATTTTTATCCACTCTGCACTGACCTCACCGGTCGTTTTAATGCGGCTGCCGCACTGGGCCTCCCGGCGCGCCGGGTTGGTCAGCTGCGCGGTGCGCGAGAGGATAATGAGCTCAATTCTTTCATCGTGAAGCAGATTCATTACGTCGCGGTGCAAGGTGGGATGACCCACCACCACGACTTGTTCTGGCTTAGTTTCCACCACGTACCCATCTGCTGATACGTGGGTGCTATGGAACAGGCTGGCGGCTAGGGGGTGCACTGGGTGATAGGGTGCCGGTGCGGAGGGTTCAGCGATGGTGGGCACGTCTTCGAGCCCAGGGACGCGCCATGCTTCATCACCCGCGATGACGAGGGTGCGCTTGGAGAGGTCAAGAGTAACCTCCCCATGGTCGACTCGTTTAATTCCTCCCTGCACCTTTTCTACCGGGGGTTCCCCGGGAGGCATTGAATCCACCAGGGGCTGGGCGAAATGACAGTTGATATGGACAAAGGTGTGCTCGAAAGCCGTATCGAGGGCGCCGATATCAGCCTGGGTTGAAATGTCGATCGTGGGTTGGCCAAAAATCTGGTGCTGATCAATAGTTTGATTAGCTCCTGTTCCCACCAGATATCGCGGCCGATCGGCTGAGATGATGGCCAGCGGGGTATGGGAATGCAGCGATTCGATCACCGCTGGGTGGCAGTTGGCTACGGCAGAGCCTGAGGTCATGAGCACTCCCACATGGCGGCCCGTGGCGCGCGCCATGCCGAGAGCGAGGAAAGCGGCAGAGCGTTCGTCGATACGCGAATGGATGCGGATATCGCCGCGCGCAATCAACGCTAGAGAGAGGGAGGAATTACGCGAGCCTGGGCAAATCACAATATCGGTGAGGTGCCGCGCTAACTCGCGCGCAATCTCGCGGGCGAGTTCAGGGCTAGAAAGATCCGCATTATTCATGCGATCGATCCTAATGCCCGCAAGCATAAAGGCGCTAACCTCCCCGCAGCTGGTCACATTGAGCCCCATTGTGCGCACGTTAGAGCTCAATTAGCGGCTCATAATGCCGCTCAGCTAGCAGCCTCTTGAGGTTCCTAGCGAATGATCTTAACGGATTTCAATTAATCTTGATCCTATGAATTCATCCGTTTTCCTTCGGTTTCGTCAGTTAGCGCTGGTGGTCATCCTGTTAGGAATTGCCATCATCAGCTTTGGACCGAGTGCACAACCCACCGCCCCGCAACAAGCCCTACCCGACGGCAAAGACTCCACCACGGTGGCGCAGGTTCTTGACTCCCGCCCCGGCGAAGAAACCCTGCCCGCCCTCATTCTCCTCGAATCGACTCAAGGAGCCATCGATCTCCAGGTGGTGGGCCCCTTCGCCGCCGAGCTCGGGGCCCCACCTATTCCCAATAAAGATGGCACAGCCGCATTCATTCCTGTGACCGTGCCAGCTGTTAAAGCCGAGGACAATAACGCTCGCATTAAAGACCTCCGCGCCCAAACTCAGTCTCTCGACCCCTCCATCAAGGCCCAAGTAACCGGGCCTGCGGCAATCCGCGCAGATCTGGCTAATGTTTTCTCTGGCGCTAATTTCCTCCTTCTCGCAGTGACGGGAATTATCGTGGCCATCCTCCTCATTGTGACCTACCGCTCCCCGTGGCTGTGGCTGATTCCCCTGCTCGTGATCGGGGTGGCCGACCGTGTCGCTGCCACCGCCTATACCTGGGTCTTAAGCGCTTTAGGAATGGTGTGGAATGATTCCACTTCAGGTATCCTCTCGGTGCTGGTATTCGGTGCTGGCACCAACTATGCCCTGCTGATTATCTCGCGCTACCGCGATGAACTGACCCGCCACGAGGACCGCTTCGCCGCTATGGCCCATGCGTGGGCGCCGACGGTGAAAACTATTGCGGCGTCCGGGGCAACCGTGATTATCGGCGTGGCCTGCCTGCTTCTTTCTGCTGTTCCCACCACGCGCGGGCTCGGCTTGGCGACGGTGGTGGGGATAATCGTGGCCTTCATTTTCGCGGTATTCGCCCTTCCTGGCATCTTGCTACTTTTCGGGCGGTGGATATTCTGGCCGCGCAGCCCGGGCCTCAACGAAGACAAGCACTCCTCCCTCTGGGATCGGATCGGACAGTATGTGGGGCACCAGCCGGTTAAAGTCACAGTGGTCTCGCTGATCTTTCTCTCCCTCGCAAGCCTGGGGGTAGGGGCGATTGAAACCGGCCTGGATCAGCGCAATCAGTTCGTTACAACTCCAGAATCTATTAGTGCCGCCGCAGATCTTGCTCGGGCATTCCCCGATCAAGACGCCACCCCCCTCACCGTTATCACCCAAGAGCCGCAAAAAGTCTCTGAATTACTTCAGAATCAAGGCTATGTGGTGCGCCCTGATCGCCCCGCCGAGCAGTGGAGTGTCTTCAATGTCTCAGGGGCAGATGTCAATGAGGTGCGCGAGGCAGTGCGCGAAACTGATGCACTCGTCGGTGGGGTTGATGCGCAACTCATCGACGCAGAAGAATCCGCCGCTCGCGATCGCATGATCATCTTCCCGCTCATTTTGCTGCTTATCTTCATCGTGCTTGCTGTCATGTTGCGCGCTCTTATTGCACCAGCGGTTATGACCTTCTCGGTGTTGCTCACTAATCTCGCAGCCCTTGGCATAGGCTGGTGGATCTCCACAGCCGTCTTCGGTTTTGAGAAATTTGATAGCTTGACCCCGCTCTATGCTTTTGTCTTTTTGGTGGCCTTAGGTATTGATTATTCGATCTTCCTCATTAGCAGAGCCAAAGAGGAGGCACAGATCTATGGCACTCGTATCGGGGTAATGCGCTCACTGAGTGCCACCGGTGGAGTCATTACCTCAGCTGGTATCCTTCTTGCAGCCGTATTCGCCGCTCTCGGAGTACTTCCCCTGGTGGCGCTGGCACAAATTGGCGTCATCATCTTTATCGGAGTGCTGCTTGACACCCTGATTGTGCGCACCATCTTGCTGCCCGCTGTGGTGGAAATTATCGGTGAAAAATTCTGGTGGCCCACTCGGCTTAAAGAAGCTCAAAGCACTCAGTTAGACGCGTGATCCAGAAATCTCGACGGTCAGCTGAGGCTTTAAATTCCGCTACTCGGTCCATATCGGGTTCGAGTAATTCGGTACTCATATGGCCGTCGATCAGCGGGCGTTCAGCGGTGATATCAGCGACAAAAAGCCGCTGGGTTGCCAATCCAGCGGCAGCCGGGGGAACCTCGAAGCCATCGTCGTCATAAAAGACGGGCAAACCGGCGACCGCAGCGATCCCAGCATTCATGCCCACCCCGGTATCGAGGGCGCTAGCGACGGTGATATCAAGGCCGCGGGCACGGTAGAACTCTGCGATTTTTAGAACCGCGCGAGGTCCCCCCAAGGGAGCGGCCTTTACCACAGCTACATCGGCAGCCCGGGTTTCAGCCACATCGTACGGGTCCTCCACGCGCCTTATGGATTCATCGGCGGCCACTCGAACAATAAGTCCACTGCGCAGCAGCAATTCGCGCAGCTCTTTTAACTCAGCGGCACTGTGGCACGGCTGCTCCATATAGTCGAGCGGGCCCAGCCGGTGCGCTGCCTCTAGCGCCTGCGCAACGCTCCAGCCACGATTAGCATCCACTCTGATTTTGGCGTGCGGAACTAACTCACGCACCCGTTGAATGCGCTCGCAATCTTGATCCAGGCTGGTCCCCGCTTCGGCTACCTTCACCTTAATAGTGGTACAGCCCGGGAATTGGGCCAGCACCCCCTCAACCTCCGCGGCTGCAACGGCGGGGATAGTGGCATTAACAGCGATGAGTTCTCGGTTGATAGGTGGTGGTCCCTGGAAGGCCATCTCCATCCCGCAGCGCAACCACTGAACGGCTTCATGAGGTTCATACTCGATAAAGGGTGAAAATTCCCCCCAGCCCTCAGGGCCCTCGATCAGCACTGCTTCACGGTGGTTGAGACCGCGAAAAGGTACCCTCATGGGCAGGCTCACAATATGGGCGCGCTCAATGAGTTCGTCGACTGAGATATCACTGGGAGAAGATACGGTCATGCCCCTTACTATAGCGAGGCAATACTAAGGACAACATCAGTGCCGTTAAGCAGTGTCGTCAAGCAGTGTCGCTAAGCTGAGCCCCCTCGAGTCGGGCCGTGGGGAGATATAGAATCCATGATAGCTCTGAAGTACTCGGATGATCTGGGGGCAGGCGAGCCGCGAGCCCGGAGTAGTCAGGAGTAGTCACTTGTGACTACTCCCCCAAGGCCAAGTCATATCAGCTCACCCCTTGTCGGCAGTAGTGACTTATATAGTCAGCGTTGCCCTGGCACGCTCGTGCTGTCTTTCCTGCCAGCCCTGTTTCTGCTGTCTGTTATGCCCGTCCGGGTGTCGATCTCACCGGTTATATGAGGGGGTGGCGCCCTTCATAGACTTTGGATTAAGCCAGCAACTAGACTACATAGGCATTATGGAGAAAAACCCTGCACCGAGCACCAGCCAACCATTCGACCCAACCCAATGGGCTACCGTCCCAGGTTTCGAAGATTTTACTGATATCACCTATCACCGCCACACCGGCGACGGTCGCGAATACGGAATCGTCCGTATTGCCTTTAATCGCCCCGAGGTGCGCAATGCTTTCCGCCCGCATACTGTCGATGAACTGTACCAAGCTCTTGACCACGCCAGGCGCAGCCCCGATATTGGCACTATTTTGCTCACTGGAAACGGTCCCTCAACCAAGGACGGTGGATGGGCTTTCTGCTCCGGCGGGGACCAGCGTATTCGAGGGCGCTCAGGCTACCGCTATGCCTCGGGAGAAACCGCAGATACCGTCGATGAGGCGCGAACTAAGGTCGAAGGTGGCAGGCTGCATATCCTCGAAGTGCAGCGTCTTATCCGCACCATGCCCAAAGTCGTTATTGCCGTGGTGAACGGGTGGGCTGCCGGCGGTGGTCACTCCCTTCACGTAGTCTGCGATATGACCATTGCCTCACGCCAAGAGGCACGCTTTAAGCAAACCGACGCCGATGTGGGATCCTTTGATGCCGGCTACGGCTCGGCCTATTTAGCGAAAATGGTGGGGCAGAAATATGCCCGCGAAATCTTCTTCCTGGGCCGCACTTATGATGCGGAGACCATGCAGCGCATGGGGGCGGTCAATATTGTGGCCGATCACCAGGACCTAGAAAACGAGGCCATCCAGGTGGGTCGGGAAATCAATTCCAAATCGCCGACGGCGCAAAGGATGTTGAAATTTGCCTTCAACCTCACTGACGACGGACTCATGGGGCAGCAAGTTTTTGCCGGTGAAGCAACCCGCCTGGCCTATATGACCGATGAAGCAGTAGAAGGTAAGGAATCTTTTCTAGAAAAGCGCGACCCCGATTGGTCCTCCTTCCCCTACTATTACTAGATCGCGAATCCCTATGTCTCGTTCTCGCTTGCGCGCCATAACAGTTGATCCAGCTGATCCGCTGCCTTTGATGAGCTCCTTAGAAGAGGCGCTCAGCGGCCAAATGAGCATTCTTCCTTGTGGCCCTGACTTAAGCCAGAACGAGATTTTGCGTGGGCACTGTAGAGTGGGCGCACCCATTGACCCCGAAGTCGCCGTGGTGGTGGCTACCTCAGGGTCCACGGGAACCCCGAAGGGGGCGGAACTTACGCCCGCAAACCTCATCTCTTCCGCCGATGCCACCCATCAATACCTTGGTGGGGAGGGAGCGTGGTTGCTGGCCATGCCCGCACACCATATCGCCGGGTTGCAGGTCTTGGTGCGCAGCATTGTCTCCGGATATGAACCCGAGTTTCTTGATCTCAGCCACGGCTTTTCCATCCAGGAATTTGCCCTAAAGGCCGAGCGCTTGGCGCACTTCCCGGGTCGCATTTATACCGCGCTCACCCCCATGCAGTTGCTCAAAGCCATGGATACCCTCGCCGGTATTGAGGCCTTAAGGCTTTTTCATGCCGTCTTAGTCGGCGGAGCTCCTCTGAGGCGCTCTGATTACGAGGCTGCAGGCCGTCTCGGGATCACCGTGGTACGCACCTACGGATCCTCGGAAACCTCAGGCGGCTGCGTCTACGATGGGCGCCCACTACCTGGGGTCACTATTCAACTACGCGGCGAGCGCATTGCTATCTCCGGGCCGATGGTTGCGCGTGGTTATCGAAATATGAGCGATTCTCCGGCCTTTTTTTCACCCGGCTCGTTCCTCACCTCTGATACCGGTTTTATTGACAATGGCCTATTAACGGTCACCGGCAGGATCGATACCATTATCGATTCCGGGGGGTTAAAAATTCACCCCGAGGTCATCGAGCAGGTGATCGCGAATATCGAGGGTGTCAGTGCCGTGTGCGTCGTAGGGATACCAGATCGACGCCTCGGCGAAGCCATTGTGGCAGCCTATACAGGTACTGCCTCACCAGCGACCATTATTGAGGCCTTCGATGAGATGCCGCGCTGGCAGTTGCCGAAACAGATCACGCGGGTAGAGTCCCTACCACTGAAGGGCCCCGGTAAGATCGATCGCCTTATGGTACGCGAGAAATTTATGCATGATCTGGGCTAACGGGTTTGAATTTCGGTGCGGGCGCGGGCAACAATAGAGTCTATGTCCTCTCCTACATTGCAGCAGTGGTTCCGCGGCGCCCGCCCCAATACCTGGGCTAATGCTTTCGCCCCCGTCATTGCCGGGTCTACCGCCGCGGCAATGGCAGGCAGTTTTAATCTCGGGCGTGCTCTCTTGGCCGTCATCGTAAGCTGGGCTCTCATTGTCGGAGTGAACTACGCCAATGATTATTCTGATGGCATTAAGGGCACCGATGATCAACGTAGCGGCCCTATGCGGCTGGTTGGAAGCGCACTCGCTAGTCCCCACCTAGTTAAGCGGGCTGCTTTTATAGCTTTCGGTATTGCCGGGATCGCCGGTATCACCCTATCGTTATTAAGCGCGTGGTGGCTCATCCTTATTGGGGTGATCTGTATTCTAGCGGCGTGGTTTTATACCGGCGGTACTCACCCCTATGGATATCGTGGTTTAGGCGAAGTAGCTGTCTTTATCTTCTTCGGCCTGGTGGCCGTTTTGGGCACCGAATTCACCCAATCTGGTCGCATCACCATAGTGGGAATTATTCTTGCGGTCAGCATCGGGGCAATGTCTGCGAGCGTCAATCTGATCAATAACCTTCGCGATATCCCCTCTGATAGGTTAACCGGAAAGATCACCCTTGCAGTGCGTTTAGGAGATAGTCGCACCCGGGTTCTCTATTATATTCTCGCCAGCACTCCGGTCATCGGGGCTTTGCTCTTATCCTTTATTGAACCGTGGGCACTTGTGAGTGTGGGCATCGTTCCACTTCTATGGACAGCGAGCGCGCCGGTGCGCGCACACGCCATGGGCAAAGATCTCATCCCTGTTCTTGCCGGCACGGGCAAAGCGATGATCCTCTTTAGCTTCTTGACGGCGCTCGGACTTATCCTCCCGCAGTGTAGTAGTTAGCGCGCTTAGCGGGAGGCGAGTTCGTCCTGGACCCACTTTTTATAGGCTTTGCGTTGATAGTGCCACTGGGCGACCGCGGTCGTGGCCTTCACCCGCAGCCCTTTGAAGACAAAAACACTCAACGGCATAGCGATCAACAAGGCCAGCATGGCGGAGATAAAAATGGGCACTAGGGCCCCGATCATGGTGGCAATGATTTGAATGAGTGCCGTAAGCAGAATAAAAAGCGCAAGCCTAGCGAGGCCGTATAAGAGGAGGTTTTTCACCGCGGACCGGCGGATCGCTGCATCTGGTTGCTGTGACATATCTTCTAAGACTACCTTATGCCCTCCTCGGGTGATAAAGCAGGTAAAATACAGGCAGACCGTGATTATTCCCCAGATCAACGAGGTGAGTTTTTCTAACCGTGGGCCGCTTTATTCTCTTCTTACTCTTAATCCTGGCTATTTATATTGTGTGGCGGGCCTTCGGCCCCAGCTCATGGCAGCGCACCGTATCAACGGCGAATCCACCGCGAGAAATTAAAGGCCCCGACGACGATGAGGCTTTTCTGTGGGAATTAGAAAAGAAACGCTTTAAGCAGCGCCGCGCCGAGGAATTAGCGGCTCAAGAAGAGGCTGAACGCATCAAAAGAGCGAAGCAGCGGCGGATGGATGGCGACAATCCCGAAGATATATAAAAGCTTTTCTTAACTTAGGCTACCCTTTATAATTGGAGGTATGTCTCGCCCTGAATCTGCGCGCCGCGCGCCGTTGCGTATACCCAACGCTGAGCTCACGCACAGCACCGCCGAGATATTTAAGGTATTAAGCGACCCCACCCGGCTTAAAATCTTGCTCATAGTTGCCAGCAATGCGGGCCAAGAAATATGTGCCCATCACCTCACGGGAGTTTTAGGGGTCTCCGCCCCCACGATCACCCACCATATGAAAAAGCTGATGGCGGCGTCTTTGGTGACGCGCACGAAAAAAGGAAAGTGGGCATATTATGAGCTCGCCCATAACGCCCACTCCGCCAGGCTCATGCCCTTTATCGGCGATTATTTCTAATTGATTCCGGCATAAGAATGCAGCCCGGATACCACTAGGTTGATAAAGAATAGATTGAAAATCATGGTGGCTAGCGCCAGAATATTAATCCACGCCGCCTTGGTATCTCGCCAGCCGGCTGTAGCCCGCGCGTGGAGATACGCTGCATAGAGGATCCAGGTGATAAAAGCGACCGTCTCCTTAGGGTCCCAGCCCCAGAACCGTCCCCAGCTGGCCTCGGCCCAGATGGCTCCTAAAATGATTCCCAAACCAAAAAGGGGAACGGTAATAATAGCCGTGCGGTAGGCTACGGCATCAAGGACTCGTGCCGTTGGTAGTGGCCGGGCTATGGCGCCCAGGAAACCGTGCTCCTGGCCCTTGGGTTGCGCCATCCGGAGCAAATAGAGCACCGACACCACACCGGAGAGCATACCGATAGACCCGCCAATAGAGATGGTACCCACGTGGATGGGCCGCCAGTAGGATTGCAGGATCGGAACCACAGGAGCGGTATCAGCATAGAGCTTGGAACTGGCCAATAGGAGCAGCGCCACCACAGGAGTAATAATCCACGGCCATAGGGCCCGCATCTCTTTTTTGCGCAGGAAAATCGCCGCAATGATCATGGTAAACAGCGTGATCTCGGTGATATATTCGTACAGATTTCCAAAAGGGAATCGGCCCGCGGATATCCCGCGCAAAATCACCGAGGTGGCATGGATAATAATGCCCAGCCATACAACCGCTTGGGTCATACCAGAGAAGGTATCGGCGGAGTTTTTGCTTCGCACCGCTACTGTTTTCGCCTCCCGCTGGGAATCGACAACGGTTTGCGCCTTCATATAGTAAATAACTGACAGCACGAGAGCGAGAATATAGATGCCCACCGCACTAAAAAAGGCGGAATCTGAAAAAGATGCGAGCGTGTAATTAATATTCATCCCGCTTACCTCGTTTCTTGGTCCTTAAACTTGCTGCAACTATAGCCGCCAGCCTACCCAAAGATAAAGCCTAGCTGTCCTCATCCTCCGGCTCAGCGAGCCCAAGAATGCGACGATGAATCCGATAATATTCCTCACCCCACCCGGCGCGATCAGTGCGCGCCAACCCGGCTGTCTCGATGAGGACCGTGCCGTTATCTTGAGGATGCACGCGCACCCAGATGCGGCGGCGCTTGATGGTCACCGATCCAACCAGGGCCGAAAGGAATATTAGGGTGAAAAGGAGAACCCAGATCTGGGTGGGATCGTAGGCTATTTGATAATTGGCAAATTCCTCCGCACCCTCAAAGCGAATGATGGTGCCATCATCGAGGGTAATGTCTTCCCCTTGGGCGAGGTTGACGCGTTCAATTTTTTGTAACTGCCCTGAGCTCATCAAGGTGGGGTCGATGGCGAAGATACTTTGCGATTGTCCGGAATCGAGCCCGTTATCGCCGCGGTAGATATCGATAGCCACCGCCGGATCGCGCATTTCTGGGAAACGGGAGGCCAAGATATCGTTATTCTCCCCGCTCCACGCCGCGGTGGGTGCGAAGAGCCCTTGAATGGTCAGCTGATTCTGCCGGCGGGAAAAAAGATCGTCATACATTCCTACCGGTGGGTCGAAGCGCATCACGCCGGAGGAGAGGAAGAAAGTGGGGTCGTCGGGCCTAAACTGCACGGTTTGGGTGCGTTCTTCTCCATTTGGCCATATCACCTTTATGGTGGGGGCATAGCCATGGCCTTGGAGGTAAATGCGGTCGCCGGCGATTCTTAAGGGGTGATTGACCTCGAGGGTGGTCGATGCCCACGTGGATTCATCGCGGAAAATATCATCACCGATGGCATAGGAAAGATCAGAGCGGAAATTTTCGGCCTGGCCATTGGGTAGATAATCGGCCACGAAATTATGGGCTGTGAAACAAAAGGGGTGAAGCCCAGTACCATCGAAAAGCGGTCCGGCGCGAAAGGAGTCGAAGTTGGCGGTGGCAGTATTACAGAACTGGGAATTGATACCTGGTTTATCGGTGGCGATGATAATAACTTGCCCTTCGTAGTACACCATGCGGCCAATGGCCATGGCGACGAGCATACCCACAAGAGCGATATGGAAGATGAGGTTGAAGAATTCCCGGATATATCCTTTTTCAGCCGCGATACTGCGAATATGGGCGCGATCGTCGGCGGGTGAATACTCAGCAATATTCCAGCCCTTAAGTGCCGCACGTGCCGTTGAGAGGGCTTGAGCTTCTGTTCCTATAAAAACTCCCTGCCCATGCAGAGGTAGCCGGTGCAGATTTTTCGGCGCCCTCGTTGGTGGGGTGCGCATGGCCTGGTAGTGATCAATACTGCGCGGGATGATACAGCCGATCAGGGAAATGGTGAGCAGGACGGCTATGGCTTTAAACCAGGTGGAGGAAAAGACGTCAAATAGTTGTAGGCGGTCATAGATCTCAGCAATGCGTCCGTGCTCGATGAGGTACTCGTCAACATTGGCGGCATTGAGCGAGCGCTGGGGCAAAAGGGCGCCGGGGATGGCGGCGATGGCGAGGAGGCATAATAGTGCGAGTGCTGTGCGCATGCTTGTCAGCCACTGCCACGCTTTTTTCACCATGACAACCCTTTCTTATTCATTCTTCGGCTCTCTATAGTAGCAGCGCGTAATTGGAGCTCAGCACTTGGATATAGCTAATGAAAACGGACCAAAATCCACTCAGAAGCGCCAGCCCCGTAAGAATAAGGGCTATACCGCCCAGTCGGTGGATGATCACAGCGTGGCGGCTTAAGAAATCGAGGCCCGCCATGGCGCGTACCGAGCCGAGTGCCACAATGAGAAAAGGAATACCTAGCCCTAAGCAGTACGCGATAATGAGGATTACTCCCCGTAAGGCTGTCACCCCTTCGGTGCCAGCCGCGATGGAGATAATGGCCGCGAGACTTGGGCCTAAGCAGGGTGTCCAGCCGAGTGCAAATACTGCCCCGAGGATTGGGGCGCCGATAATGCTAGACCAGTGCCCAGCTGAGAGACTGCGCGTTGTTTGCAGGAATGGTATCTTGCCGAGGAAAACTAGCCCCATGACTATGGTGATAAGCCCGCCGATCTTGCTTAACCACTGATTATTTAAAGCCAAGACTCCAATGAGACCGAAGACGCTAGCAGTAGCTAGAACGAAAATAATCGTGAAACCTGCAATGAATAAGATCGCCGCGAAGGCGATTGTCATCCGCGAGCCTTTGGTTATAACGGCGCGCCCGTGGGCGTCGAAAGTGATATCGCCGCCGACAAGCGCTGCCAGATAGCTGATATACCCTGGTACCAGGGGCAAGACGCAGGGGCTTAAAAAGGAGACAAGTCCCGCTATCATTGCGGCGATGAGGCCTGCGATTAAAGGACCTGAGCTAATTGTTGTGGCGAAAGATTCCCCGATGCCTTGGGAGAGAATATTGAGCTGCATTATTCTGATTCCAGGGGCGCAATGGCCTCCATTAATTCTTTTTCGGTGATGGCACGCAAGAATACAACGGCAGGTCGGTGCTGCTTATCAAGGATAATGGTGGTGGGTACCACCGAGGCGGGAATCCCGCCTAATAAGCCCGCCGTTTTAAAGGGTGGATCAAAGATGCTCGGATAGCTAAGGCCATTATCGAGCATAAAATCCTTAGCCAACTGCTTATTATCGCGGATATTGATGCCGAGCACCGTACCCCCCTCTTTAGTGAGGTATTCGTGCACCGTTTGAAGATCGTCGACTTCAGTACGGCAGGGCCCACACCACTGGCCCCAAGCATTGATAACGACGATGTGGCCAGCATAATTTGAAAGCCTTATCTCCGTGTCATCGATGACTGATGGCCCAGTGATATCTGCTATCTGTGCGCGCTCAGATTCGGGATAGGTGATGGTTTTTTGCCCACCGGGTGAGTGGAATTGGAAGGTTCCGCCCACCGCTACGGCGTCTTTTCCAGCAAGGCTATCATCGGCGCAGGCACCAAGCAGCAGCGCTAGTACCCCACCAAGAGCTACCAGTGCGAAAGGATCATGCCTTGTTCTAGATCTCATACGCGGGTTCCGAATAGCGATAGTCGATAAGGACGTCATCACTAAAGACGAGAGAAGTGACGCTCGCAAGATTACAGCGACGCAGTGCAGGGTTGTGCCACAGAGGTTGCTGATTCACGTGGCGCTGCACGCACACAATGGGCAATTGGTGGCTCACTAATACCGCCTCATGACCATGGGCCTGTTCCCGAGCGGAGGTAACGGCCGCCATCATGCGCTCGGCAATCTCATGATAAGGCTCACCCCAACTGGGCTGAAGCGGATTAGTCATTAAAGGCCAATAGCGAGGGTGCAGCAGATCCGAGCGCCAGCTTTTTACTCGCAGACCTTCGAATTGGTTACCGGCTTCTAAAAGGCGCTCATCGATACTCACCTCAACCCCGCTGATGGCGGAAATTGGGGCGGCTGTTTCCTGGGCGCGCTCTAGTGGAGAGGAAAGAATCAGTGAAATATCGTGGCCGGACAACGAGTGTGCCGTCGCGTGAGCCATCGACTCCCCCCGAGCTGAGAGGTGATAATCCGGCAGCCGCCCATAGAGGATTCGCTCCGGATTGAATACTTCTCCATGACGCACGAGGTGCACGATGGTTGTTGTCATAGCTTATGGCCCTTTCTCGTTAATACACTGCAGGCTATGAATTTACCTTATCCGCCGCTGCTGCCGCCTGAGCTGCTGGGATCAGTGCCTTCTCGATGCGCTCAAAATCATCTGCGCTGAGAGCTGCAGAGCAGAACCACGTTTCGAAGACACTCGGTGGCGCATAAACGCCATGTTCTAAAAGAGCGTGGAAGAAAGGAGCGAAACGGAAGGTTTCGGCGGCTTTCATATCTGCGAAATTGTGGCCCTCACCACGAGCAAATCGAACGCTTAGCATGGTAGCGGCACGCTGGATGTGGTGCTCAACTCCGGCCCGATCAAGCGCCTGGGAAATGAGAGAATGCAGCAGATCAGCGTGCTTGGTTACCTTCTCATAGACTGCTGGGGTGGCGAGCTCGAGTGACTTCTTGCCCGCCGCCATTGCGACCGGATTACCCGAGAGTGTGCCCGCTTGGTAGACGGGTCCAACGGGTGCTAGGTGCTGCATAATATCGGCGCGTCCACCGAAAGCTGCAGCGGGCAGGCCTCCTGAGATGACCTTGCCGAAGGTGGTGAGATCGCCCGCTACATGGTCAACCCCGTACCAGCCGGAATAAGAGGTGCGGAAACCAGTCATAACTTCGTCGATAATCAGCACAGCCCCAAATTCATGGCAGAGATCTTTGAGCTGTTGATTGAAATTATTCTGTGGCGCCACCGCCCCCATATTGCCAGCGGCCGCCTCGGTGATCACGCAGGCGATTTGGTGCGGGTGTTCTTCGAAGGCAGTGCGCACTGCCGCGATATCGTTATAGGGGACGACGATAGTATCTTTAGCGCTCGCACCAGTCACCCCTGGTGAATCGGGCAGAGAAAGCGTAGCCACTCCAGAACCGGCGGCGGCTAGCAGTGAGTCCACGTGTCCGTGATAGCAGCCGTCGAATTTAATGACTTTTTCCGCACCCGTGAAGCCGCGCGCTAGGCGTACAGCAGACATGGTGGCTTCGGTGCCGGAGTTGACCATGCGTACTTCTTCAACGCTGGTTCGTTGAATGATCATCTCTGCAAGTTCTACCTCGGCCTCTGTGGGGGCACCGAAGGATAGGCCCTTGGCCATGGCGGTGCTGACAGCGTCGAGAATCTCGGGGTGGGCATTGCCCATGAGCATGGGCCCCCAGGAGTTAACAAGGTCAACGTATTCGTTACCGTCCACATCTACAAGGGTGGAACCATAGGCGCGTTCAATGAAGCGGGTTTGACCTCCCACTGAGCCGAAGGCTCTGACTGGGGAATTAACTCCGCCGGGGATGAGTTTTTCGGCGCGACGCATGAGTTCAGCGGAGCGGGTAGTTTTCTGGGTCATCGTGTTTTCTTTCTGTTTCAAGCTTTTTAGGCCAGTGTAAGCCAGTATCAGCGATTCAATACCAGTTTCAGGCTAGTTTAAGACTCAGCGAGAGCGGGGTTGGGTTCAGCGTTGCCACAGATGGTGTGCGCCACGCCGCGCGCATGAGCAATAACCGCCGGCACCCCCACACCCTGAGCCCACGCACCGGTTGCATAAAGACCCGGGTAGTGCGCCAAGCCCTCAGTGATCGCAGCGACGGTCTCTAGATGCCCCGGCCCGTACACAGGCAAACCTCCGAACCAGCGTTGTACAAAGATTTCGTCGAGCCCTGCCGCAATGCCATCAAAGCCGGTGATTTTCTTGAGATCCGCAAGAGCGTGGTCAACAAGGACATCCTCATCTGCCCGGCAAATCTCATCATCCTTGTAGCGCCCGAAAGAGGCTCGCACTAGAGCGCCTCCGCGGCTACCTAGGTGAGGCCACTTCTTGGAACTGAAAGTGAAGGCTTTGGCTTTAATATCTACTTCATCGGTTGCCACCAGAATCCCGGAATTATCCGGGAGACCCCGATCGCTGGCGAATTTCATCCCGACGACCACCGAGGAAGCCAAGGGGATTGTACTGAAGTGGGGGCTGATATCGGGGGCAATTGTTTTTAATAATAAGGATGTGGTTGGTGCTGGGGTGGCCACCACGACGGCGTCATAATAGCCCTCGCCACCTCCTCGCAGTGCATATCCCTGTGCGGAATCGGTGATGCCGGAGATAAAGGCATCAACGTAGATACGTGCCTGTGACGCCTCTGCAAGCGTTTCGTAGACTTGCGCATAGCCACCTTTAAAGGTCGCGAATACATGGGGGCGGTATCCGCGTTCGTGGTTATTGCGGTTATTGCGCTGGCGTTGGGACAAGATCTTTTCAATGGCCGCCTTGAGACTGATTTTTTCTCCGGCCAACGCCATTTCATCGAAGGTGCGCGCCAACTGCGGCAACGTGGCTCTAATACCAAGATCTTCTGAGCGGGCCGAGTAAACCCCTCCTTGTAAAGCAGATACCAAGCGAGAATTCACGAGTTCGCCGTAGCGCTGACTGATCAGATCTCCGAGTGAAATATCAGGTCCATCCACTTCCCACTCGATCCCGGGCCCCTGGTCCTCTGCATCGATGCGGGCCGCTGTTTCCGCATCGATAAGGTCTTTAATGGAGGTACTCGCAGCTGGAATACCCATGATTGTATCGTCGACCATATCGTGTAGCTGGCCCGCGGCGTAAAACGAAGAGGGAAGCCCGGAGGGATAGACCAAGGAGTCCGCGAGACCGAGTTGCTTGAAGAAGTCCGTAGCGTCCGCGCGGAAATTCAGATAGGCTTCCGCACCCATATCTGTCGGTCCGGAGTGGAAGGGAACCGTATAGAGTTTGCCGCCTATGCGATCCGAGGCCTCGAAGATGTCAACCTCGGTGTCGGGGGCTTCTTGATGTAACTGCCACGCCGTTGTTAATCCAGCCAGTCCTGCTCCGATAATAGCGACACGCACGATATATTCAAGCCTTTCTCTTAGCGTATAGAACCACCACTGTGCTGCCGTCGATCACGTGGGGCTGAAGTATTTCTACGAGCGCCTCTCTTTGACGGCTCGAGGGTTTTTATATGGAACTACCTTGTTTTTCTTGTTTTCCGAAATCACTCTGCGAGCCTTGGGGTCAAGGGTGGACTCGCGAATTCTTATAAGTATCTGGCATCCTTGTAATTTGGCCCCATTCTACCTATGAGTGCTCACTGTGGGTGTGCACCTTGAGCGGTACGGTATCCGTGTACCGCATGCACGTGAATATTAGGCATGGGCGTGGATGATATCGACCGCGCGACTGAGCGCTTCTGGTGGGGTATCTGGGAGCACCCCGTGGCCGAGATTGAAGATATGGCCGGTTGCATGACCAGCGGCAATAGCGTGATCTGCTAGGGCAATGATATGCTCGATCTCGGCCTCCACCGCTGTATCGCCGGCGAATAGGAGCGCCGGATCAAGGTTGCCTTGTAGCACCTTTGGGGTGCACATTCTCCGGGCGGCTTGATCGAGCGGTACCCGCCAATCAACTCCCACCACTTCGCTCCCCGCTTCACTCATGGCGCCAAGGATTTCTCCTGTGCCTACGCCAAAATGGATACGCGGTATGCCGGCGTCAGCGATATGCTCGAAAACTTCACGGGAGTAGGGAAGAACAAATTCGCGGTAATCCCGCTCGTTGAGGAAACCGGCCCAGGAATCGAACAGCTGCACCGCATCGACGCCTGCTGCTATTTGGGTATCGAGAAAAGCATTGATGGTGGGCACCAGACGCCGCATAAGTGCATGCCACATATCCGGCTGGTGATGCATCATGGACTTCGTCTTCTCGTGATTACGTGAAGGACCGCCCTCGATAAGATAGCTCGCGAGGGTAAAAGGTGCACCCGAAAAACCAATGAGGGCTTGAGTATGATCGAGCTCGTCGAGGATGATACCAATCCCCTCAGTGAGTTCCGGCACGGAGCCCTCGAGGATAGGAAGCGCCGCTATATCATCAGCACTACGGATCGCTTGATCCATGACGGGCCCTCTACCTGGCACAATTTCCACGCCGACTCCCGCCGCCCTTAAGGGAACCACAATATCGGAGAAGAGAATAGCAGCGTCTACCCCGTGACGGCGTACTGGCTGCATGGTGATTTCAGCGAGCATACTGGGGTTAAAGCAGGAGTCCAACATCGTAGTATTCTCCCGCAGTTTCCGATACTCAGGAAGTGAGCGCCCCGCCTGCCGCATAAACCAGACGGGGCGGTGCGATGGCTTCAGGCCACGAGCAGCCTGCATAAAGGGAGCACTGTCTATATTGCGTCGGCGAGGGGAGATCATATACGAAAGTATGACACAGCCGACAATCCTAGGAAAGTAAGTTTTGCCTAAAAAGTTTTAATCCACATCGACCGCGCTTCGATAATCAAGGATGCTGCGAGCATCAAGATGGTGGCACCCATAGGATGTAAAAGCCCGAGAGCAGCAGCGGTCATAGCAGCGATATTATAGGTCCAGGCTAAAAGAAAATTGTTATTAATGAGGCGATTCATGCGCTTGGCTCCGGTAAAGAGCCACGGTATCGGTTCGGTAAGACCCCTTAAGAGGACAACATTAGCGTCGGTCGTTTCCAGCCCTGCAGGCAGTGGCATACTCGCCATCGCTCCCACCATCACGCCCACATCGGCAGCTCTAAAGCAACGCTTAGCCGAGTCATCGCCGACAACGGCCACTACCCGGCCATGGTTGTGCACACTGCGCACCGTCTGGGGTTTATTTCCCGGCTGGATGCCTGCCAACACATGCGATACTCCAACCATATCCCCGTAGCGACGCGCCACCGGATAGGTATCACGGCTGAGCATCATGGTGTCGATGCCCTGATCCTCGAGGGCCTCAATGGAATCATTAGCATCGGGTTTTACCTCATCATGCAATGTAATAACGCCGCGATCTTGCCCCTTCCACCGAACGACGAGCGGTGTGCCCCCAGAGACAGCGGGGGCAGCCAACCGACCCTTGACATCAGAGAGATTACGCGGGCGCCACAGTTTCGCCTCTACGCTACGCATCTCCATGCCCCCATCAGCGGTGCGCATAGGAATCTCTACGACACCCCCGAAGCTACCTTGTTCATCAATATATTGGTGGCTCACCTCGATCAAACTCGGGATAGAATCATCAGAGGACGTATCCCGAGATTCCCGGGCTGCTCGCACCAGAGCCAGCGATACGGGATGTTCACTCTCCATACACAGGGCTCCGGCAACGCGAATCACGAGGTCAGCATTTTCTCCCGCATTCGCGGTAACCGTTTCCACTGACATTTCGCCTTCACTTAAGGCACCCACTCGGTTGAAGATAACCGTGTCCACCATATCGAGGCGACGCACCGTCGCAGAATCTCGAATCAGCACGCCTCGGCGCGCTGCTGCTTCAATTCCCTGACGGGTAGCCACCGACGCGGATACAGCTAGGGATACCGGCGCCACGCACCCCATCATAGAGAGGGCCGTTGCGGTGGCGAGATAGTAATTGTTGGTGAGCAGTGCCCAGATGGAAAAGACAGTCACCGCGCCCATAATTGCTGCTGGAACGAGTAGCGATGCCGAACGGGTAGCGAGAGCATCTGAATAATTTTGATGAAGACCCGAACGCCGAATCCACCGCGCTATTGCTACTAACCAGGTGCGGTGACCCGTTGCGATGGCGCGTACTTTCAGGTTCTTTTCTCCGTTGATGCACCCTGCGTACACGGTACTTTTAACTTTGACATCGAAGTGGCCGATCCCGAGGGCTCGACCGTCGATGGTGGAGGATCCGCCGATAACTATTCCATCAACAGGAATAATATCTCCTGCCGCAACGATGAGGTCATCGCCCACGTTGAGTTTCTGAACTGCAACTTCCTCTTCTTTGACTGCCCCAGTTGTGCGTTGTTTGGTTACCCGCAGGGCCGTCTGGCGGGCAGCGGGAAGATACTCGGCGAGCTCATCAACTAAGTTCTTTCGGGTTTTGCGTGACAGTAGGCGTCCCGCTAGCAGGAAGAGGGTCATCGTACACGCGACATCGAAGAAGAAGACCCCGGAATCATTAGCGGCGGGAGATGCGGTGAGAATTTCTGAACTCACCCGATAGCTCGGGCTCCCTGCCGAACTCAGCAGCATATGCAAGACGGAATAAACATATGCGGCGATAATAGCGAGGGAACTCGCAGCATCGAGAGCGAACATGCTGCGTCGGAAACCGCCGAGCATCGCCCGGTGGAAGGGGTAAGCGCCATAGGTAACAACAGGAAATGCAATGAGAGCGAGCACCCACTGCCAGTAATCGAATTGCAGGGTCGAATCGTAGCTGATCACTACCACGGGGATGGTGAGCAATAATGAGACGATCAGCCGAGCTTTCGTGATGAGGCTTCGTGCTGTGAAAAGTACATCTGTGGGGTCTTGGGGCTCGATATGCCGATCCGGCCCTTCCAGAAAACCCTCTCTGCGGGCAAGAGCGAAATCCTTCTGCTCTTCTTCGGCGAGCCTGCGCGCCCCCCGTGACATCCGCTGCTGCCGACGACGCTGTCGCAGTTGCGAGCGGGAGATTCTCCCCTCCTCCACATCCGACCACGCCATGCGCCGTCGAATCGAGGAGTCCGTGAGACGAGCAGTAATCCCGTGGCGGGCAAAGACTTGTTCAATAACTTGGATATCGATCGTGCGAATGGCACTCACCCATGCCATGGATGAGGTGTAAACGATGCGTGCCTCAACGCCCTCAATGTCGTTGATGGCTTCTTCTAGCGGTGCTACGGAAGCAGCATTTTCTAATCCCTTGAGCTCGAAGGCAAAAGAGGTGCGTCCACTACTAATGGCAGCGGCCGCCGCCTCTTCGGGGTCGTTGATATCCGAAAGAGTAAATGACGAGATTCCTACTCGCTTTGCTGCTTTCTTCGCCGAGGCGATAGCATCAAGAACCCGTGAATCGATGGCCTTAATATCGTTTTGATCCATAATTTTCCAACCCGTTACTGTCTCACAGCCTATTCAGCGGGAGAAAAAAGCTCCCCATCACTCGGCACCCGACCGACGAAGCCCCAGCTTTCCCAGAGGCACTCCTCACACACTACAGGGTCATGGGGCTGAGTTGAAGATTGACCTCGTGAGCTTCCTTTGGGCGTTCTTTCCTCGGAACTCCGCCTTTCTGAAGCAGGCTAAGAGAAATGAAAAGGCTCTGGGCTGCTATTTCATCAGCAGCTCAGAGCCAAAGTCATCGCCTAATCTTCTGTATTAGGACTTCCTGATCCTAGCGTTGTGGATTAGTGAAGTTCTTCATGAAGGAATCAACGATAGGACGCAGCCATGGGAATGGGCGGGTCCAATCAAAAGGTGCGTGGCGGTTTTGAGGCCAGGTTCCGGCAACAGGACCACCAGGAATCAGAGATACCAGCGCTGCGATAGCGAAAGTCACTGCTGCGGCAATGGCGCCCCCACCGAGAAGGTTAGTCCAGAACTTCGGATCCTTAATATCGGCGCTACCGGTCTTATCTTGCCCCGGCACTTCGCCTTGAGGAAGTTCAACACTAGGAGCCTCGCCAGGAACAGCGGTCTCCGGCACTACACCCTCAGGAAGCTCAACACTAGGAGCCTCGCCAGGAACAGCAGCCTCTGGCACTACACCCTCAGGAAGCTCAACACTAGGAGCCTCCTCAGGTACAGCGGTCTCCGGCACTACACCCTCAGGAAGCTCAACACTAGGAGCCTCGCCAGGAACAGCAGTCTCCGGCACTACACCCTCAGGAAGCTCAACACTAGGAGCCTCTTCAGGTACAGCGGTCTCCGGCACTTCGCCCTCAGGAAGCTCAACACTAGGAGCTTCTTCAGGTACAGCGGTCGCGGGCTTGGAGTCTGGATCGCGGGGATCGGTTGGCTCACCGTATTTGCCGGTTAGCTCGTCCAGATCATTAACGCCATCCTTATCGGTGTCGGCCAGCTGTGGGTCAGTTCCGATTGCGATCTCTTCGTCGTCGGGAATGCCGTCACCATCGGTATCCACCACGCGATCATCGCGATTAGGGTTGGTGTACTCACCGAAGGCAGATTCATCTTGGATACTGCGGCCTTCGGTCTCATCGAAGCGAACCTTCAGTTCTTCACCGTCTAGGATACCGTCGCCATCCGTATCGTTATTAGTTGGGTTGGTGCTCCCTGGGAAATTGATGCCGTCTGCGTGTTGATCCTTGAAGGGGTTGAAGGTACCAGCAATTTCAGAGAAATCATCAATTCCGTCCTCGTCAGAGTCCTTCGCCTGAGGGTTGGTTCCGAAGTTCTCTTCTACGGGATCCGCTAGGCCGTCACCGTCGGTATCGACGGTTTGTACGTTTGGATCGGTGAAGAAGCGAGGATCGAGGGTAGGGTTCACAAAGGTCTGGCCCGTTGCCTCATCGACGTAGGTACCCAATTCAATACCATCGAGCACTCCGTCTTTGTCGGTATCCCGATCCTTAGGGTTGGTATTGCCCGCTGGACGTGAGGGATCAAATTTGGTCTCGAAATCCGAGAGTAGACCCTTCACCTCAGCGGCGTCACCGATGCCGTCATTATCGGTATCTGCTTCCCAAGGATCAGTATCGTAGTCCCGCTCCTCTTTATCGGTGAGGCCATCGCCGTCCGAGTCAGCTTTGTTTGGGTCGGTAGGTAGGGTGCCCGGAATGCCATCGTCAACGGTTTTATTGCCTCGGACCTTGACCTGCATTTCTTTTCCGTCGGGGATCAGATCTCCGTCGGTATCTGCGTTGTTGGGGTCGGTATTGCCTGCTGGCCACTCCGGATTGAAGGAATGATTCTTGAAGAGATCGTTCGACACGGTTGCGAAGACCTCATCGTAATCGGTAATCCCGTCCCCGTCGGAGTCAACGTTGTCGATCTTGGTACCAATTTCTAGCTCGAAGGCGTCGGGGAGGCCGTCGTTGTCGGTATCCTCACCGTCGGGCAAAGTTAGAGTCAAAGCACCGGAGGTGCTGTCGTTGGGGTCGGTCTTTTCACCGTCGAGCGTTTCGGTCTCCCCGGTGACCTCGTTGTACTTAACCTTAAGCTCCACACCGTCGCTCGTGCCGTCGTTATCGGTATCGGCATCGGCAGGGTTGGTTGAGCCGGGGGTATCAGGAAAATAACCGGTAGGGAATGTTTGATTGTGCGTTCCTAGAACTTCGTCGCCATCCAGGATGCCATCACCGTCGGTATCAGGATTGCCCACTTTGGTTCCGTAGAAGGCCTCATAAGCATCTGGGATACCATCGTTGTCGGTATCGGTCTCGTCATTTGCTCCACCGATAAGGTCGCGAAGGCCTTCGGGGAGATCGTTGATATCTTCCGTAACTGGAGCAGATTCATAAGCTGGCGCTTTTTCGCCACCCTGTGGAGTCTGAGCATCCGGCGTCTGGGTATCTTGCGCTTCAGTATCCGACGCTGGAGCGTCTGCTGCTGGAGCGTCCTGAGACTGCGCATCAGTCTGTGCATCCTGATTTTGAGATTCAACCTGCGCATCAGCTGCTGGGTTCTCCTCAGCAATCACTGGGACGCTCAGGGAGCCTGTTGCGGCTAAGGCGATAATTGCAGCTGCGGAAAGCCCTGTGCGGAATTTGCCAGCACTGAGGTTTTTCCCCGCATTGCGACGGCCATAGGTTTGCGTCATCGTGAACCTTTCTTTCGGAGCGCCTGTATGAGGGCGATATCCGCACCCCGTCTTGGTCGAGCTGGTTGCTCGTGGAGCCAAGCAATCAGTCGACCCTCAGGAGCTCCTGTAGTTAATAAGTTTTCTGTGAAGACCACGGTAACAAATAGGAAATAACTATGCACACCGGCTAAGGCTCTTAGTTATATCATCCCCAGAAAAGGCCGAAGAAACGGACCTCTTTCTTCCACTCACCTATGGTCTGATCTGCGCTTTTGCTGATATGCTACTAGATATTGGGGATCTTATTCACAGCATAATATATTTGTGATACCACTCACGGTTGAAGAGTATTTATATTCAAATACTTTTTATCAGGACTGGGAGCTCACTAAATACTTAGAAAAATCTTATAGTCATAGCAAAACCCCGCAGTTTCTCACGGCACTGGAGAACACCGTGAGAAACTGCGGGGCTCTGATGGGTGCTGAAAGGACAATAAGGAACACCGCGGCGGCCTCATCCACCCGCTATATACGCCTTTCTATGACCGAATCGACGATAGGGGCGTGGAGTTAGTGTCATCCTCAGCCCAGCGACGCATCTCTTCTCGGCCTAAAAGATAAACCGCTAAGGCTGCTCCCACACCGATAAGAATTTGTAAGCTGCCGTTGATTGCTAACAGCACTAAGGACATAGCACTTGCCTCAGTGACAGCAAAGACAAAAATTCCCCGAACACTGAGATATATACATACATAAATAAGCAATCGTCGGGCCATCGCAGATCGCTTGCCCCGCTGCGACAAGGTGGTCACAAACCACGCAAAGACTCCGACGAGAGCGATAGCAACTAAGGCCGAGAAGCAAATACTGACTATTGCAAGGAGATCGAGCATCGCGGGGCCGGGTTTGAGGCCGGCATCCGAATCCGCATAAGCCTGTTGAATTTGTCGGATAAGAGTATCCCGGTGGATGATAGCGCCCACTGTGGCGATAATCTGGTGGAGAATCTCGATGAGAAAAATGCCGCTTAACAGTTTGATCGCAAAAGCCACTAATTCAGGTTTTGATCCCGGTTCGCTCATAATTCCTCAAAATCTACTCTCGTGGCTCCGCAAGCCAATAAATTTGTCTCTCCAGTTTAAAAGTTACGGAGCTTTTTTGCCGCATCCAACGCAAAATAAGTCAAAATCTGCTCAGCGCCTGCACGTTTAATAGAGAGCAGGGATTCCATCATCACGGCATCGAGGTCGAGCCACCCGTTACTGGCTGCCGCGTGTAGCATCGCATATTCACCCGAGACTTGGTAGGCGGCAACTGGGATAGGTGAACGATCTGCTACCTGCCGTACGATATCGAGATAACTCATGGCTGGTTTTACCATGACGAAATCGGCACCTTCGGCTATATCTAGATCGACTTCAAGCAGCGACTCGCGCGCATTCGCGGGGTCTTGCTGATAAGCGCGCCGATCCCCCACCAGGCTGGAGCCGACGGCTTCTCGGAATGGCCCAAAGAATGCAGATGCATATTTAGCGGAGTAGGCCATAATGGCCACATCATGGTAGCCCGCTTCGTCAAGCCCCTCCCTGATCGCGCGGATTTGTCCATCCATCATTCCCGATGGGCTGATAATATGCGCTCCGGCTCGCGCCTGCGATACCGCCATATCTTTATAACGAAGAAGAGTAGCATCATTATCAACGATCATCTCACCCCACTGATTCTCAGTGAGCACTCCACAGTGACCGTGATCGGTGAATTCATCAAGGCAGGTATCGGCCATAATGAGGATATCATCACCGTATTCCTGGCGGAGCACTGAAATTGCTCGGTTGAGGATGCCATCCGGGTCGCTCGCTTCCGTGCCACGAGCGTCTTTATTACCTTCGTCAGGGACTCCAAAAAGATCAATGCAGCGGATACCACACTCAATCGCTTGGCCGACGACTTCGCGCAAGGAGTCCATCGTGTGTTGATATTGGCCTGGCATCGAACTGATCTCACGAGGTTGAGATAGACCGTGGGCAATAAAGAGCGGGTAAGTGAGATCTGCGGGTTGCAGCGTTGTTTCTGCAACGAAATCTCGCATCGTGGCATTAACGCGCAGCCGCCTAGGACGGCGTTGTGGATAGTGGGAGGTCATGATTAAGCCTTCATTATTATTCGAATTTCAACCTTGATCGTACTTGGTCGATGGTGACCCTAACCAGTGCGTCGACAGTGGCAACAGGGGGCATCACTGTGGAGTGTAGTCCGAGCTCCTCGGCCACGGCTAAGGTGCGGGGACCGATACAGCCCACAACACACCGCTGTGGTGGAAGACCGAAACGACTAACAAAATGTCGAGCCATCGATCCCGAACTCAAACAGATTGCCGCGTAGTCGCCTGCCGCCATGATCTCTAGCACCTCTGGTGGGGGCGGTGGTGCCTCCACGGTTCGGTAGGCTTCGACGCAGTCCACCTCATATCCCAGCGAGGTCAACCCTGCGGGTAGTTCTGGGCTCGCCAGGTTGCCTCGAGGCAGCAGAACTCTCCCTGCGCCTTGGGGTTGGTGTGTGCCCTGTGCACAAAAGGGAGGAAAAATAGTGAGCAGTCCAGTGGCGTTATAGTGCTGTGCGGGCGGAACTACATCAACCGATTGGCCGAGTTCTTCGAGCGCACGTGCGGTTTTGACGCCGACGGCCGCTATTTTCACTCCATGGAGAGGTAAGGCCTCGCGGCAGGCATCAACAGCATTGGTGGAGGTGAAAATGACCCACTCATATGCGCCTTGTAATGCCTTAGATAAGACCTGTTGATCGCAGGTAGGTTTGATGGCAATCATGGGTACGACGAGGGCGCGCATGCCGTGGTGCTCGATGGCGTTAACCATGTTTTGTGCCTGTCCGAGCGCTCGAGGCACCACGATTGCGGGCATCATAATGGTCTTAAGTCCTAATCGAGGAGCAACGCGGCTCCACGAGCAAAGAGCTTTGCCGCCACCTCTTCGCCTAGGTTCGCAGCCTGATCCACAGCCCCGGTTGCGTGGGCTCGCAGCGTGAGGCCGCCATCGAGTCGGGTAACACTTCCCACAAGAGTGAGAGTATCTGCCTCTAGACGAGCATAGGCGGCCACCGGAGCCGTGCAGCCGGCTTCGAGGTGGGCTAAAACCGCTCGTTCAGCGAGAGCACACGCTGTAGCGGGGTGGTCTGCTAGCTGTGAAATAGCAGCAATAGCGGCCTGATCGTCTGCGCGACATTCGACCGCCAATGCGCCTTGCGCAGGGGCGGGAATAAACTGCTCAGGATTAAAAATATCGGTAGCTTCGTTATTCCTATTGACGCGCGCCAGCCCCGCATATGCTAAAACAACGCCATCGAGTTCCCCAGAGCGCACCTTGGCTATGCGAGTATCAATATTGCCTCGTAAGGGGCGGGTCTGAATATCTGGACGCATCGCCCGCAACTGGGATATACGGCGCGGGGCGCCGGTTCCGATCACAGCGCCTTCGGGAAGGGCTGCGAAATCTAAGCCATCGCGAGCGATGAGACAGTCCCGGACATCAGCGCGCTGAGGAACCACACAATAAAAACGGGGGTCGGGCGCGGTGGGGAGATCTTTAAAAGAATGAACAGCGATATCGCAGTCTCCTTGGGCGAGGGCATCACGCAAGGCTTGGGTGAATACTCCCACGCCGATTCTTTCCACTGGGGCCATATTGACGTCCCCCTGTGTGGTGACAATGCGAAGATCTGCGTGGTACCCCAGTTGATGCAGTGCATCTCGGATATGGCCAGACTGCGTGGTGGCCAGTAGCGATCCTCGGGTACCGATTGTCAACATTTCTAGGCTCCTATTTCCTCATTGAGCGGCATCGCGTCGAGATCGACCGTAATGGATCGACCGGCTGGTGCGACCCCGAAAAGCTCCTGGAGGGCACTTTCGTAGGTGACGGCCCGAGATTCAGCCGCTAGTTGTTTCACGGCTACTGTGGGTTGGTGGAGCAATTTATCCACGACGCGCCGCATTGATCGCTCAACTTCGTGCAGCTCTTGGACATCGAGCCCACTTGCTTTCGAGCGCAGCCTGGCCATCTCGGATTCAACAAGCTTCGCTCCGTGGCGCCTGAGAGCCGTCACCGCGGGAACGACATCCTTGATCCGCTGCTCAGAGCAGTAGGCTTTGAGTTCCTCCGCAACAATCGCTTGAGCTTGGGCGTCGGAGGGAATAAATCCACGGTCGGATCGAATGGCGTGAAGGCGTTCGATATTGACCAATCTGGCTCCTCTTTCGGTCACCGCATCCTCGATATCACGAGGCAGGGAGAGATCGATAAGAAGCAGCTCTGATTGACGCTGGTCCATGGCAGGGATATCGGCAGCGGTAATGGTGAAGTTTTGGGCGCCCGTGGCTGAAACAGCAATATCAACTTTGCGCAAAGCTTGAGTACGCAGGCCGAAA
Organism: Corynebacterium sp. ES2715-CONJ3; assembly: GCF_024814365.1. Classification (NCBI taxonomy): domain Bacteria; kingdom Bacillati; phylum Actinomycetota; class Actinomycetes; order Mycobacteriales; family Corynebacteriaceae; genus Corynebacterium; species Corynebacterium sp. ES2715-CONJ3. Next base: position 43,576 of record NZ_JANUXS010000002.1, on the reverse strand, counting down.
TCAATAACCTCAGCCTCTACCCCTGATTCGCGAGCATGCTCAGCTAATCGCTCCGCGCGCGATTGGGTGCGGTTGGAGATGATGAGCTTGTTAATGCCCAGTCTGCCAAGGTGCGTGGCGGCCAGGGAAGCCATGACACCCGCCCCTAAGACGAGCGCGGTTTTCCCTCGAAAATCCTCCGCCTGCAGATGCCCAAGAGATTGCTCAAAAGCAAAGGACACCATTGAGGCTCCAGCTGCATCAATTTCCGTCTCGGAGTGGACGCGCTTGCCCGTATGGAGCGAGGCCTGTACTAGGCCGTGCAATTTCGGGCCAACGCTCTCAGCAGCAATTGAGGCTTGGTAGGCGGAGCGGACTTGACCAATAATTTGCTGTTCCCCCAAGACCATGGAGTCGAGGCCGGAGGTCACCACCATCATATGCTCGGCTGCGGCGTCATCGTAACGCACGTATAGAGAGGAACGCAGTTGGTCGAAATCGACCCCTGAATTGAGCTGGAGAACACTCACAATATCCGAGATTCCACCATGAAAGGAGGAAGTAACGACGTAGACCTCAACTCGGTTACACGTAGAAATGATCATGGCCTCGGATATTGAGTCTCGAGCCAGAAGCTGGTGAGCCATGCGATCGCGGTGCTCGGGATCAAGACTTAATTTTTCCAGCAAAGAGACGGGCGCTGATTTGTGGGATAATCCCACAACGAGGACACTCATCGCCTGTTATCCCTTCTCTGTTCTCCACGTTCGCTTTGGTGTGCATCGCGTAGCCATCCGCCAAAAGCACGATAGATATCCAACTTTAGATGGATAATTCCTGCATATTTAAGGTTTATTTAACCTTGTCATATCACGCACTTTTTTACAACAAAGCCTTGGCTAAGTCGCTATTGTCCACCTCCCAGCAACTAAATTCCTCATCGTCGATGACCACAACGGGCACCCGATCCGAGAACTCAGCACAAAGCTCGCGATCGGTTTCCACGTCAATGACCAATAATTCCAAACCAGCCGCCTGTACAACCGGACGTATTTGCTCCCGCACCCGCACACACGAGCCACACTGCTTGCGCACCATCAATTCGACCTTCGATGCCATAGATCCTCCCCATTTTTATGCCGCGCTGATGACCCCACGGAATCTTCTTTAAATACCTCCTAGCCTAATACTTTTAGGCTGAGGAAGAGCAGCTGGTTTGTGCTTCCTATGCGCTACACCCCACGGGCTGGTATCAATCAAACTATCAACTGGCTTAGTACAAGGGCTACGGCGGAATATACGTGTGTCTGGCATGATAGATAGTAGCGTTAATCAGCACCTCACCAAGCCCCAAAAGGTAGTGACTACCCGCAATGAATTCCCCTCAACCTGCATCTCATTCAGGCGATGCCCCTTCACCCTCACACTCCGGAAACCCGCAGTGGCACCAGCGACCCGAAGATTTTCTGGCGAGCTGGAGCAGCACGCGCGGCAATATGCGGCGTTTTTTCGAAGAGCAAGCCTTCCCCCCTATCGACGATGAAGCCCAACGAACAGCTGGTGAAGCAGCGGCCGCTCTAGCAGCTAGCGAGCTCTTTGGACTAGAGCTCAGTGACTACGACTCTGGTTTAAAGTCCGTATCTGGAGCATTTGAGGCCGCGGGGCGAGGCAGAAAACAGCAACCGGACCCTACTCACCCGCCTACAGAGCGAGCGGCTGCCTTCTTCGATATCGACAACACCTTAATACAAGGGTCTTCGATGATTGTCTTTGCCATCGGTCTTTTCCGCAAGCGCTTTATTACAGTCGGGGATATCATTCCGATGGTGTGGAAGCAGATTAAATTCCGTGTAACCGGTCAAGAATCTGCGAAGGACGTCGCTATTGGCCGAGAACAGGCACTGGAGTTTATTGCAGGACGAGAGACCGCTGATCTAGTCGAGCTCTGCCGTGAGATCGTCGATTCCCATATGAGCGATCGAATGTGGCCAGGTACTAAGCAGCTAGCCGAAGAACATTTAGCTGCGGGCCACCAAGTGTGGCTCGTCTCGGCCACACCTGTCCAGCTAGGACAGATTCTCGCAGAACGCCTAGGGTTTACTGGAGCCTTAGGCACCGTTGCCGAGGTGGAGGATGGCAAGTTTACGGGTCGACTCGTCGGTGATATTCTTCACGGCCCCGGCAAACGCCATGCGGTGGCGGCATTGGCCACCTTAGAAGGGATCGATCTCAAACAGTGCACCGCATATTCTGATTCGGTTAACGATACTCCCATGTTGTCGATGGTGGGTACGGCGGTGGCTATTAATCCCGATCGCCAGCTTCGCAAGATTTCCAAAGCACATGGGTGGGAAATATATGATTATCGCAGTGTACGCAAGGCGGTGCGCACCTTTGGTGCTCCCGCTCTGATCACAGCCCTGTTTTCGTGGCGAACCTGGAAAGCTCGTCGTCGATCCTAGCTGGTACGGTGACACAGAAAATCCCTGCCCATAAGATTTCACCAATCGTTTCAGGTGATGCCTTGGGGCAGGGATCTTGACAGACGTTTTACTTACCGAGTTTTCTACGCTGCACTCGGGTACGACGGAGCAACTTGCGGTGCTTCTTCTTGGACATGCGCTTGCGGCGCTTCTTAATGACAGAACCCATATCGGTTTCCCTCGCTTACTAGATGGATGTACGTACTTCCGACGTCAGTCTTGCTGGCTCATTGCACGGACTGAATGCTTCCCAGCAGTCCGAAGTGCACTTTCGCCCTGCGGTGTGAAAATCTCAACAAGATACCGCATCCCAGCCATAAAGAGTAACCGTGGCCACCCATGGAGATACGATGCCGCATCCGCGAGAAATTCTCGTGCAAAAGCCTTGCCTGACACGAATGGTGTCAATCATACCGAGCATCAGCCATGAACAAAAATTAAGAGGGCAGTTTCCGCCTTGGGCACTTGGGGTACTTGTTCGGTTATCACACTACCGCGCCAAAGATCGGAGCATGAATCAAACAAGGGATGGAGCCACGGATCGAGCCACGCTTCAAACAAGGGATCGCTCTATAAATCGAACCTCAGGTCATATCTTGGCTGCTGCCGAGGGTCGGGCACTTATCTAGGACGACGAAAATGGCGGTATACAGACTGCATGCGCAGACCTATACACCGCCGTCGGCGCCTTCACAGGCACTGGGTTCACTGAGATATCTGATATTAACCTGCTTCGTAATACGAGGCATTCAGATATTCATTGACCGCTTTTTCGTGAACGCGGAAACTGCGTCCAACGCGAACCGCTGGCAGCTCACCGGAGTGAACAAGCCGGTAAACAGTCATTTTGGATACTCGCATGATTTCTGCGACTTCCGCGACTGTTAAAAAGGTTCCGTTTTCTTCTCTAGCCATAGTTAACCTATACCCTTCAGCGGCGAGCGCGCTGCAGGCTTCCCCTCCTGCAGAACAAAACACGCACGTGCTTCTACGATTCTAGCGTGAACGGTGTGACTGTTGCGAACAGAAGTTAAAAAAAGTACCCCTCGTTTTCATATCAACCTCGCTGAGCACGGTAAAGTCCGACAGCCGAGCCAGCTTGGATTGTCTGTGCAGGGGTATCTATTACCCTAGCTCCCCCGAACGCTTCGCACACGCGGCCGTTGCCCGGTAGACCATGCCTCGGAAACCAGACTCTTCAAATTCACGAATCGCGGCCGTCGTGGCACCACCTGGGGAGGACACATTAGCGCGCAGATGTGCAGGATCTGCGCCCGTCTCACGCAACATGGCCGCCGCACCATCCAGGGCGGTAATACTCAACTCTTGGGCAGCATCGCGGCTTAGACCTAAGGCCACTCCCGCGTCGATCATGGATTCAATCATGAGAAAGAAATAGGCCGGTGAGGATCCACTCATGGCGGTGACAGCGTCGATATCCTGTTCAAGCACTAAGCGCACTCGACCCGTCGCAGAAATGAGTTTTACCACCTCGTTTAGTTGCTCCTGCTCGACAAAGCGCCCCGGAGCCAAGGCAATCATGCCCTTGTTAACCAGCATCGGGGTATTAGGCATTGCGCGGACTACCGGTGCTCCGGCGGACAGAACCTCCTCGATAGCCGCGCAGCTGACCCCAGCCGCCATCGACACCACGGTGGTGGCGTCATTATTGGAGATCACATCAGAGATCTCGTCGGCAATATTCAGGAGCACTTTGGGTTTGACGCACAAAAATGCGACATCTACCCCGTCGACGGCAGCGGCTGGTTCGTCAAACGGGACAATGCCGTATGTTTCAAGCAGAAAGGTTCCCCGCTCCTCCCGCCTATTCGATACGTGAATATCCTTGGGGTTCGTGCCACCCTCGATCAGCCCCGCAATAAGAGCTTCGCCTATTTTTCCGCCACCAACTACTGCTACAGATGTCATGGTTCTACCATGCCAAAAATTTGAAGCAAATGCACTTAAGAAAAACCCCGCCTCTTATCTCAGGCGGGGATGGAAACTTAGAAGCCAACGACTAATAACGGCCCAAAGGTAATGACCAGGCCAACCACGGCTGCCAGCGCCATGGAGAAGATATCGTGTGAGGTGCGCAGTATCTTCACTACCACTACCAGACCTGCGGTTGCGCCGAGCGCAAGTGCCCCGACAACGCTCTTACTGAAATGACCCCACAGATATTCGAAACCTGCAAAGACGCTGAAGCCAATAATGCTTCCCACAACGACCATGAGGATCACAGAGAGCACCGAGATAGAACGGGTCTCTTCCTCAACGGGAGCCGCTTCCTCTTCTTCAAAGACTGGGGTGGGCTGGCCTTCGACATCATAGCCAGTAGCCGGAGGCTTTTTCTCAGTGAGATCAGCAACCGCCACCTGCTTCTCCTGTGCCGGAAAATCAGAGGTGGTCAGGCGCACGGGTTCATCCTCGCGTACCACCGAGAGGACCACCGTTTCATCTGCGCTATCTGCCTCGTCCTCGGTGTTGACACTGGTATTAACGTTGTCAACAATAACCTCTGGCTCCGTCGACGTTGGGGTTGAGGTAACGTCCTCTGCGACTACCGTGACGGGGGTGTCTTCAGGATCAGGATCGAGGGGTTCCGATGAGTGTTTTGCTTCGGCGGGTTTTGCCTCCACCTTAGGGATGCTGCCGGTTAGTTCGGCGACAGAGACGCCGCCTTCGTCGAGGCTGCGGCGGCGGCGCCGGCGGGTGGGCTCGGCAGCCTCTTCCTTGCCGGCCCTGGCTAGGAGCTCAGCAACTGTAAGCTGTTTCTCACTCATCTTTCATTACCTTCCCAAGTATTCTCGGCTCTAGGTATCTGGGTAGCATAATCCTATAGCCATCTCTAGGTTATTCAACGCGTTATCATGAGCTTGTGCAAGTATAGCCCTAGTTGAGAAACTCTCAGAGGATTATATATTCACAAGAATTTTATCAGCCATAGCCCACCCGTATCGCATATTTTCCCCCGATGCGTCTAGGATATGCGGGTGTGAACGAGCATACGCGGATTAATCTGGGCTTCCCCCGAACCAGTCCAGCCGGGCGAAGTATCCTCTCGGGGGCGGAATTAGCACCGGATTTTCCCCGTTTATGGTGGCAATTTACCGACCCTGAGGATCCCCTCCATATTCTTGACATTGACCTCACATGGCTCGAATCGCATTATCGCTGTGCCTTCGGGACCTCCCGCTGTCACGGAATCTTAAGCGATGCTCCATCCGTGGGCTGCTGCAATCACGGTGCCTTCCTCGCGGATGAGGATGATCGCGTAGCGCTTTTCGACGCTGTTTCTCAGATGCCTGCCCGCTACTGGCAATTGCGCCCTGATACCACCGATGATGTCATTGATGATGTTCATCATCGCCCCGAGCTTATAGAGCCGTGGTTGGAGTGGGATGAATTAGAAAATGAGGAGGGCGAGAACGAGCCCGCTTTAAAAACAGCGATTATTGATGGAGCATGCATATTTGCCAATCGTCCTGGGTGGGCCTCTGGGACTGGATGCGCCTTGCACCAGTGGGCCAGTGCAACCGGTCGAGATCTCACTGTGGTGAAGCCAGAAGTGTGTTGGCAACTTCCCCTGCGCGGAATTGATGCTTACGAGCAGCGGAGTGACGGGCAGGAAATTCTGCGCACCACCATTACTGAGTACACCAGGCGCGGATGGGGCAATGGTGGTGAGGATTTCGATTGGTATTGCACGACCGCACCTGGTTGCCATGAGAATACCCAACCGCTGTGGCGTAGTTGCCGAGAAGAATTATTGGCTTTGCTTGGCACTGCCTGCTTCGATATTCTCGAAAATCATCTCATCATGCGGGAAAATGCCCGCCTGGAGGCTGAGAAAACCATGTCACCAGAGCTGGTAGAAAGGCTTTTCTATACCCATCCCGCTACTCTTAGGGCTCGAAGCGATAACCCACGCCTCTCACGGTCATAAGGTGAATTGGGTTGCTGGGATCCTTTTCTATCTTGCTTCGAAGCCGCTTGATATGGACGTCGAGAGTCTTAGTCGCTCCCGCATAGTCAGCGCCCCACACTCGCTCAATGAGCAAACCCCTGGTGAGAACGTTACCTGGATTGCACATAAAATATTCGAGAAGCTCGCATTCTTTGGGGGCTAAGGATTGTCTCAGGCCGTCCACTACAATAGAGCGGGTATCAGTATCGAGGATAAGCCTGCTCGTGCCACGCTCTACCTGATCACCACGATCTTCGCTGCGATCTATGCTGCGATCTACGCTGCGATCTGGACCGCGACGCAGCACTGCTTTAATGCGTGCTACTAATTCTTTGGCAGAAAAGGGTTTGGTAACATAATCATCTGCCCCCACCTCGAAGCCGCGGATTTTATCCTCTTCGGAATCTTTTGCCGTCACCATTATGACGGGTACGGAACTCATTTCTCGCAATTCTTTACACACTGCCACCCCAGACATCCCGGGCAGCATGAGATCGAGAAGCACGATATCTATTGCTTGAGTATCACATTCCACCAACGCACTTGGACCATTGGCAGCGTGGATGACCTGATACCCCTCCTTTTCCAGGAGAAAAATCAAGGGGCTTGCTAAGGCCATTTCGTCCTCAACCAAAAGAACTGTAGTCATTATTGCTCACCGCCTCTACCTTCACCTGGAGGAAAGCTCAAAATAAAGGTTGAACCCTTATTCTCTGCAGACTCCACACGTATCTGAGCGTGATGGATATGGGCAATATGCTTAACAATAGCCAGCCCCAGTCCCGTGCCACCCGTCGCCCTGGAACGGGCCACATCGACGCGAAAGAATCGTTCGAAAATACGCTCATGATAGCGTTGCGCAATCCCAATACCTTGATCGCGCACCACAATATCTATTCCCTCATTATTCGAGATGGTACTCACCCATACCGTGGAGCCAGCAGGGGAATAGTGGATAGCATTGGAGATGAGATTAGATAGCGCTGTGGCCAGAAGGCTGGCGTCACAGTAAAGTTTCAGCCCTGGTACAGTTTCGCTGTTGAGAGAGATGTGGGCATTATCGGCGGCCAATTGGTTGCGCATGAGGGCTAAGGAGATAATCTCATCGAGTGGCTCAAGCTGCATATTGTCTCCCGGACGTGCACTTTGAAGCTGGGAGAGAGCAATGAGTTCGGAGATCATCTCCCCGAGTCGGTGTGCCTCTGCGTAGAGCTGTTGGCTGAAATTTTCTGCCTGTTCCGGCTCGTCAAGGCTATGGCGTAGCGCCTCAGCTAATAAAGCAATACTGCCTACTGGGGTTTTCAATTCGTGGGTAATATTGGCTACCACATCGCGGCGGGCTGCTTCGAGTCGATGATGTTTGGAATCATCGTAGGCGTATATCGCGGTAGCGTTCCCAAGGTCAGAGCGCTCAATATGGAGAATCTTTTCAGCTAGCTGAATGGTGGAACTCCCCTGTCGTCCTATACCCAGCGTATCCAACCCCAACTGACGCGCGAGGTTATTGGCAAAGATGAGGTGGTCATCGGAATCGATAATGAGCAGACCGATGGGGGCTCGCTCTAAGATATCGTGATCATTGGCCACCACACGCTGCGGTGGTGGATTGAAAAAAGCGCGGGCTAAGGCCATCAAGGCCACGCCCGCGCCGAAAGCAAGGAGGAGTTCCATGCCGTACTATCCTCGTGCTTTCAAGGGAGTATTATTTGCCGCCCTGAGCAGCAACGGCAGCAGCACCAGCCGCAGCTGCCTCAGGATCGAGGTAGGTGCCGCCTGGGTTCAGCACGGTGCCTTCAGCATCAAGCTCGTAGACCAGTGGGATACCGGTTGGAATATTGAGACCAGCAATATCATCATCGGAGATATGGTCGAGGTGCTTGACCAAGGCCCGCAGGGAGTTACCGTGCGCAGCAATGAGAACGGTTTCACCCTTCTTCACGCGAGGCAAAATCTCTTCCTCGAAATAAGGAACAAAGCGAGCAACAACGTCCTTGAGGCACTCGGTACGGGGCACTTCATCCAGGTGTGCGTAGCGAGGATCGTGTGCTTGGGAGAACTCGCTATTATCATCGAGTGCTGGTGGTGGGGTGTCATAGGAGCGACGCCACGCCATGAATTGCTCTTCGCCGTACTTTTCCTTGGTCTCAGCCTTATTGAGGCCCTGCAGTGCACCGTAGTGGCGCTCGTTGAGGCGCCAATCGCGCACAACGGGGATCCACAGGCGGTCGCTGGCGTCGAGAGCAATTTGTGCGGTGCGAATAGCACGACGCTGCAAGGAGGTATACAGCACGTCGGGGAGGATATTCTGATCCTTCATGAGCTCGCCGCCGCGCTTTGCTTCGGCCTCGCCTTGAGGGGTCAAGTTGACATCAACCCAGCCCGTGAATTGGTTGGACGCATTCCACTCGCTCTGTCCGTGACGGAGGAGTACTAGTTTTCCATTAGCCATAGCTCTTAGTGTGCCATTAAATGGGCGCAAAGTCAGCTCGAAAAACCAACATGTCGGGCAAATGTGGACTTTTTAACACTTTTACACGATCCCCTAGGAGGGTCCTGAGAGCAGCTCAGCAGAGGTCTCGTAGGTGCGGAAGAAGGAAGCTTGGTGTCCACATATTTCTCGTATGGCATAAGTGCTCTATGATCAAAAACCGCAATCACAAACGGGTGAGAAAGGTTAGAACGTGAAGAAGTCTATCGTGGCCTTAGGCTTAGCCGCCTCTTTGCTCGGCCACGTGCCTGTGGCTCATGCACTGGTGGGTGGAGTAGAAGTCAGTTCCGATGATCCCATTGCTCAGGCAGTCGTTCAGGTTGGGGTATGTACTGGCACGATTATTCATCCGCATTGGGTACTCACCGCGCGCCATTGTGCTCACTCCAGCACGGTTCATCACGGGCTCAACCGGCCATTCAAGGATGACCCCCAGGCCAGGCAGTACCTCGTGGATTCGGCTACGGTTCCAGAATTTGGCGATATTGCGCTTCTGCACATTAGTGAGAATATGGCGGTACCTACCTACCCTGGGCTTTATCCCAAACAAGCCCAGTTCCGCGATCTAGGTATCACCTATGGCTGGGGCGGCGGTACCCTCCACCGGCTCAAAAAAGCTGATATCGCTGTTAAGAGGCTACGCATGGATCCTGCTGGTTTTGGTGGTTCGACCATCGAAGTGCAGTATTTAAATGATGCCTCGCCGCGCCGCGGCGATTCCGGGGGTCCATTGGTGATCGATGGCGCCGTTGCTGGGGTAACCTCGACAAGTTTTAAGGCGAGCGCCGGCTTCGCGGATTATGCGGAACTTCATCCCCACTTGAAGTGGGTGGAAGACATAATAAAGTCTCACGAAGGTCCTGATAGTGTCCCGCAGACCGAGGATCCTTATGCACCTCACTCTACGGCCCCGTCTGCCCACCCTACGGTTCCGACCACCCACCCTGAGATCCCAACGGCGCCACCAAAAAAACCGACTACTCAGCCCAATACTCCAACTACGCAGCCCAAGCCCCCTAGCTCTCCGCAACCGAAAGCCCCCAGCACACCTGGTATGATCGCCGGCATCATTGCTGGAATCTTGGGGGTACTGGGAGTGATTTTTGGGATTGTGCGCGGACTTTTTCGGCTACCCTAACCCGGCTACCCTAACACTGCCTGGCGCAAAATATCCATAGGGATTGAGCCTTCGGATAGCGCCTTCGCGTGAAACTCCGGAGCGCTCATTCCCGCTGTAGCGGCATCAGCTCGCAGCTCTTGCCATAGGCGCTGCCCCAGTGCGTAGCTGGGCGCTTGGCCTGCCCAGCCGAGGTAGCGGTGTATCTCGAAATCGAGGGCTGATTCCGCCATCGCTACATGACGGCGTAAGAAGGCGCGCGCATAATCATAATCCCACACGCCTCCGTCGGGGTTCTTTTTCTCAAGGTGCACCCCGATATCGAGGACGACGCGAGCTGCGCGCAGACGTTGGGCATCAAGATAGCCCATGCGGTAACCCGGATCGTCGAAATATCCTAGTTCTGCCATTAGTGACTCTGCATACAGGGCCCATCCTTCACCGTGTCCGGAATTCCAGCAGGCGATCCGGCGCCACAGGTTCAAGCGGTCCTGAGCCAGAAGGGCCGTTCCCAACTGCAGGTGGTGCCCTGGAACGCCCTCATGGTACACAGTGGTTAATTCCTGCCATGTATGGAAAGTGTCCTCGCCTTCAGGGACCGACCACCACATCCGACCAGGGCGAGAGAAGTCGGCGGAGGGCTGGGTGTAGAAGATACCCCCCGTGCCAGCTGGGTCAATGCAGGCCTCGATAGTACGCATTTGTTGCGGGATCTCGAAGTGGATGCCAGCTAGATCATTCACGGCAGCGTCGGCTACCCGTTGCATCCACTGCTGCAGGGCCGGAACACCGCGGAGAGTATAGCGATCCTCACGGTCTAGGCGCTCAAAACAGGTGGCGATATCCATATCGGGCCCATAGAGTTCCGCAGCACACGCGTGTTGTTGGGCGATGATGTCCTTGAGCTGCTCGTTTCCCCATTCATAGGCTTCGTCGAGATCAACACGAGCACCGACGAAGAGGTGGCTTAAGAGTTCATAGCGCTCCCTACCGAAGGCATCTGTATGCGGAGCTTGGGGCAACAAATCGTCCTTTAACCACTGCCGCAGAAATGCGAAAGCTTCATAGGCTTTGTTGATATCCTTCTCCGGCCCAAAACCGTTGAAGGTGTCAGCGCTAATCAATGTATCGATTTCAGCGATAACCTTGTGGATTTGACGCTGGGCTGCAACCATTTTGCGATCAGCAGCAAGAGCGAGTGATTGGCGATAGCCTTCAAGCGCTTGGGGAACTTTGCGCAGCCTATCGGCTCGGCCGGTCTCGCCCATTTGCACGAGGGTATCGCGGATATCTTGGATGGGGGAAGCAATATTATTGAGATCTCTTAGGTCCTCGCCCTGCTCAGACATGGCCACTTCTACCCCTAGTCGGTCACGCATGGTGGCCTTGGCTATAGGATCGCCGTCGAGGTGATCCAGCTCGGCCAGCATGCGGGCGGTGCGCTGATATACCTGCTCGTGGTAGTCGGGGCTGTAGTCCTGCAGTTGGTCCTCATAGCCATCAAGTCCCCAGGCACTAGCTAGGGTAGGGATGAGGGCCGCCATATCGTGAACATAGCGATCGGCAGCGAGATCAAGGGGAGTTGAATGCGTCATATCAACAAGTTTAACCCACCTAGTGTATTGGTCGTACACAATGAAAAGGAGTGGATGACTTTCCCGGTGGCGCCTCCCTCACCTGCACGAGTGACGGTGTTACCATGAGGCAGCATTGACCAACTCTTGACCCCGAGGATGCCCCATGTCCCGTTTGCGACGCACCCTTCTTGGTGGTCTGTTGCTTGCGCTGAGTCTCAATACCGGGGTCGCTTATGCCCAGCCTGAGTTAACTAGTTCTTCACCTCGTGGTGAATCTCCGCTTGTGGCATTAAATCGCGCATTCTTAGAGGCTTTTGAATATCTCAGCGGCGTGGTGCCCATCAGCGTGGAGAAGATCGCCCTGGAACAAGCAGAGGATGCCCCCTACTCCTTCGACTATCTGATATCTGTTCGCAATAACACCCCCTTCACACAGCCCTTCACCCTCGTGGATACTCCCGCTATAAGCCCAGGACTCATGCTCGAGCGGGTACAGCTTCTAGAACCCACAGCAGTTGATCTTCTCGCCACAGAAGAGGGTTATATAGTCGATAGCGGTGATCTTGCACCCTTGTCTAATCGCACTTACCGCATTCGCCTCACTAGCCGGCTTGATTCGCCTGTGAATCAGCTTGAGTGCGGAGCTAAAAATCACGTGGTCCTCACAGTTGGTTTTGGTGTTGAGCTAAGCGCCACTGCGTGCCAGGATATCCCCGAGCCTTACAGTGTGGGGGAGCAGATATATCTCGATGGTGTCGCCTCAGGTTTAGGCGAAGACCATATTTTCTTTGTGGATAACCGCTTCGGTCTCTCCCCCTTTGAGTTCCGCCCCCCTGCCGAGCTCAGCGTGGCTTATCTGGAGGTTTCCTCGTCGGGTGTAGGTTTTTTAAGTGGGCGCTTTGAGAGCGCGCAACTCCCACTGAGCATTCCCGCAGGTCAATCTGCAACAATTCGGGTACATACTGAACCTTTAGCGGCTGCTCCCACCATTGATATTATTGTACGCAATGAAAATGGCGAGGAGATTGGCGGCGCGTTCTTCGATCTCTACCGCTGTTCCCCTGATTACCAGTTGATCCCCGGTACTCAACCATTGAATCTCTTTCCGCTCACCACATCTCCTCTTGCCCCAGAGATCACCTCCGCTAGCTTGGTAAGTGGCCAGTCCTACTGCCTGATCATGACTCAGGAACCCCCAGGGTATGACGTTGATCAGACCAATTGGGGTTTCTCTATTCCGAGCGAAATATCCACCATCGAAATTCCAGCGCGCACAGCCGAAACTCAGACTAAGTCATCCCCTGGCCGCCTCCCCAATACTGGCGGCCAGGGAATTCTTCCGATCATTGCCGTAGGCTTCATCGTGCTCCGAGCCGGGTGGAGACGCCTTTAGAGGATATGCTTACCCCAGCGTAGGACATTCATTAAGAACCCTGCATACCGTTCTCGATCTACCCCTTGAGGCCCAGAGATGGGGAAAAATCGCTGCTCAGCAATGGTGCGAGCCTCGGTATATTTCAATAGCCCGTCATCAGCGTGCCGACGCCCTGTTCCCGACGCTTTCCATCCACCCATGGGAGCATCCACCGAACCAAAGGCAGCAGCAAAACCTTCATTAATATTGACCGTTCCAGACTCTAATTGGCCGGCGATACGCCATCCCGTGCGACTACGAGCAAAGACCGCCGAATTCAATCCGTACTGGGTATCGTTGGCTTTTTTAATGGCAGTCTCTTCATCTGCTACGACCTCGATAGCGATAACCGGGCCGAAGACCTCTTCGCGATATAGCCGCGCACTGTCTGTGACTCCGGTGAGCACAATAGGATCTAGATATGCTGGCCCTAGGTCATCGCGCGGACCACCGTGCAATAAGGTGGCACCATGACTGAGCGCGTCATCTAAGTACTCCATCACATGCGTGCGATGCTCCGCAGATATCAAAGAACCCATATCTTCTTCCCAGCCGCCACCGCCAATGCGCATTTCTTTGACTTTCTTCACAAGTGCGGGAATAAAAGTATCAGCTATATCTTGGTGGACATAGACCCGCTCGATACTGATGCACAACTGACCGGAATTAGAAAAGGCCGCCTCAATGGTGCCGCGGACCGCGCGCGACAGATCGGCATCGGGACTAATAATGAGGGGATTTTTGCCCCCTAATTCGGCCGAAAAACCAATAAGGCGCTCCCCCGCGATCGCCCCGAGGCTACGCCCGGTCTGAGTGGAACCGGTAAACATAAGATAATCAGCGACGCGAGCTATCCGATCGCCCACAATACGCCCAGGCCCAGGAAGGATCTGGTAAAGATCTGGATCTAGGCCTGCGTCAACGAGGAGACGAGCCGCGTAGATAGCGGTCAGCGGGGTTTGGGAGTCTGGTTTTAAAATAACCGCATTACCAGCAAGTAAGGCGGGGATGGCGTCAGAGATCGTGAGGGTAAGTGGGTAATTCCACGGTGAGATAATACCTACGACACCAATGGGTGCATGATCGACGCGAGTTTTGGTCACCATAGGTAAAGCCCCTTGCGCCGCATGCCGCCGCAACAGATACGGGGCTCTTTTGGCATAGTGACGGGCGGTCACCGCAACATCGAGAATTTCATCGAAGGCACTGCGTCGATTCTTTCCCGTCTCCTGTTGGATGAGATCCAATAACTCATTGTGATTGCGCAAAATCAAATCATGCAGGCGCATCATAATGGCTGCGCGCTCTTTCACAGGAACCTGAGCCCACTTGACTTGTGCGTGCTGGGCGACGGCGTATGCGCGGTCGACTGCCTGGGCGTCTAATTCATTGACCTGACCGACGCATTCGCCAGTACGAGGATCTCTCACTTCTAAAGGTGTCATATCTCCTAGCATAGCTCGCTATAAATTCCCGCCAATACCTCGGCCGATTGATCCCAAGAGAATTTTTGAGCATGGATGTGGGCGCGCCGAGCCATCGTGATGCGCAAAGAATCATCATCTAACAGCGTGGCGAGCGCGGTAGCAAAATCAGCCGGATTATGCCCCTCCACGAGGATTCCCGTTTCCCGGTCGCTGACCGTAATGGGCAAGCCGCCCACCTTGGACGCCACCACTGGAGTACCCGAGGCCTGAGCCTCCATGGCAACTAAGCCAAAGGATTCGTTATAGCTCGGCACCGCTACGATATCGGCTGCACGGTAAATACTCACTAATTCTTGCGGCGGCCGTGGCCTGAAAAACCGCACTCGGTGGGCAATGCCACGATCAGCAACCATCGCGTGATACTGCGTCATACTTGCCGCGGCCCCCGAGGCCCCACCGCACAACACGAGATAGAGATCGCGGTGCGGATCGGCATGAATAAGTTTGGCAATCGCCTCAATGAGTACATGGGGCCCCTTGAATTCTTGAAGCCTACCCACAAATGCAACCACTTTGGCATAGAGCGGAATTCCTAACTCCCGGCGCGCCTTCTCAGTATTCCGATCCTCTCCCGGAGTGAAAAGAGTGGTGTCCACGCCTGGGGTCATCACCCTGATCTTGGCCTCGTCGGCGTCGTAGTGGTACACCAAATCCTTCGTCTCTGCAGCAGTATTGACCACCAGGAGATCTGCGTGGTCAACCAATTGCTGCTCACAGATCCGGCGCGCTTCTGACTCAGGAGTATCGGTGAGGGCGCGATCGTGGTTCTTTACCGCGGCTAGGGTATGGGCGGTGTGGACTAAGGGGATGCCAAAGACCTCGCGCAGCAACCATCCAACTTGTCCGGACAGCCAGTAGTGGGAATGGATAAGGTCATAGGAATGATGCTCGCGAATAAAACGCACGATGCCGCTACTAAAGGCCGCTAATTGCGTCGCCATTTCTTCTTTAGCCAGCCCTTCATAGGGGCCAGCTGCGATATTGATCACCCGGAGGCCTGGTGCCACTGTTACGATCTCGCCTTCGCTAGGCCTTATGGCGCGGGTGAATATATCCACGTCAACCCCGCGTTGAGCGAGATTCATCGCGGTATTGAGGATATAAACATTCATCCCCCCGGCATCTCCAATTCCTGGTTGTAGCAGGGGGGAGGTGTGCATAGAAATCATGGCGACGCGCATGACCGTCAAGTGTAGTATCTGTTGACCGCGTTGGGCTTATGGTTTTATATGAAGATTTGGAAGGGAAATAAAATCTGGCGCGTATATGAGGAAAGCGTCATGTTTTATTGTAGAGTGGGGAAAGCAATTATTTCACGACACGGTCACCCGTGCCCCACGAAAGAAGAGGACACTTTCTATGTCTGCTCTCGAAAGCAAGGCCTGGCTGCAGTATTACGGAGACTGGACCCCCCACACTCTGGACTACGAAAACTCGACGCTCGTCGATGTCTATGACAACAGCATTGCTGTTAACGCTGATAAAAATGCGACCAATTTTTTTGGTCGCCGCGAAACTTATGGCGATTTGGATAAACAGGTGCGCTCCGCTGCCGCCGGGCTGCGAGCCCTAGGCGTGCGCGCCGGAGACCGCGTTGCTATCGCACTACCAAACTGCCCGCAACACGTAGCCGCCTATTTTGCGGTTTTAAAACTAGGCGCCACGGTCGTTGAGCATAATCCGTTGTATACTGCGCGCGAACTAGAGCAGCCCTTTAAAAACCACGGCGCTCGAGTCGCAATCGTGTGGGATAAGGTGTGTTCAACCCTGGAGAAGTTGCGCCGTACGACCCCGCTGGAGACTATTGTCTCTGTCAATATGATCCACGCGATGCCTACGCTGCAGCGCTATGCTCTCAAACTCCCCATTCCAGCGATCATTAAAAAGCGCGATCAACTCCATGCCTATGCCCCTAATACCATTCCTTGGAGTGTGCTCACTGGCACTGCGCTCGGCGGCAATGGCGAGGATGTCTTCGATAACGTAGAGGTTACTAAGGAATCAGTAGCTGTGATCCTTTATACCTCTGGCACCACCGGGGCCCCGAAGGGCGCGCAGCTGACCCACGGCAATCTCTTTGCCAACCTTTTACAAGGTAAAGCATGGGTACCAGGCCTAGGCGATCAAGAAGAGCGTCTCCTCGCTGCACTGCCCTTCTTCCATGCTTATGGGCTCACCGTTATCTTGAACCTCTCCGTTTATGTTGGTGGTGAGCTCCTCCTTTTACCTGCACCGCAAATACCGCTGGTGATGCAGATGATTAAGAAGGTTAAGCCCACGTGGGTTCCGGGTGTACCGACCTTGTATCAGAAAATTGCCGAAGCGGCGGAGGCCGAGGGAATCTCCATTTCGGGAGTGCGCAATTCCTTCTCGGGCGCATCCTCCCTGCCGGTGAGTACCGTGGAACAGTGGGAGAAGCTCACTGGTGGTTTGCTCGTTGAGGGGTACGGTCTCACCGAGACCTCACCTGTTTTGGTAGGTAACCCAATGAATCCGAATCGTCGCCCTGGCTATGTTGGGATTCCCATGCCGGATACCGAAGTTCGCATCGCGAACCCCGATAACCTCGACGAAACGATGCCCGATGGTACCGAAGGTGAAGTCCTGGCCCGCGGCCCTCAGGTTTTCGCTGGCTACTTAAATAACGAAGAAGCCACCGCTGAAAGCTTCCATAAAGATTGGTATCGCACCGGTGACGTGGGAATTATGGAAGAAGACGGCTTTATTCGTCTGGTGGCTCGCATCAAGGAAGTTATTATTACGGGCGGTTTTAATGTCTACCCCGCGGAGGTTGAAGAGGCCTTGGCGGAGCACCCCGACGTCACGGATTGCGCCGTTGTGGGGCTACCGCGTGACGACGGCTCCGAATCAGTTGTTGCCGCCATCACCCTCGCCCCCGGCGCCATCTTGGATCCGGAGGGGTTGAAATCCTTCTGCCGCGAGCGCCTCACCCGCTATAAGGTGCCCCGCTCCTTCTACCACTTTGAGGAACTTGCCCGCGACCCGCTCGGCAAAATCAGGCGCCGCGAGGTGCGCGATGCACTCCTCGAGCGCAATAGCTAAATCCCCACCCAAATCGGCTCGGGCTCGAGAATGACCCCAAAGGTCTCCTCGACCCCAGCCTGAATATCGCGGGCGAGGGCCACAATATCAGCGGCCTTCGCATCACCGCGATTAGTTAAGGCCAAGGTATGTTTATCCGATAACCGTGCCGGGCCTGTACCTGGATATCCTTTAGAAAAGCCCGCTCGCTCAATAAGCCACGCCGCAGAAAGTTTATAATGTGTGTCCCCGTGGGGAAAGCACGGCATTGCCTGAGCTTCATCCCCTAAAACCTGGCGTACTACGCGTAGTTGCTGCTCGTCGACAATGGGGTTGGTGAAAAAAGAACCCGCTGACCAGGTATCAAAATCCTTTTCGTTGTAAACCATCCCTTTGCGCGCGCGCAAGGTCAGCACCGCAGAACGCACCAGGTGAGCTGGGCGGCGCGGCTCCTCCTCGCTTTCCTCGATCCCCAATTGGCGAGCCAATTCCCCAAAGCGCACCGGCGCGGAAAGACCATCGGTACGCAGCTGCACAGTAATGGCTAAAACAACGGCTCGGGATGTGAACTTCAAATTAGAATAGCGATAGCTCAGCTCTAAGCTTTCTGCGCTCACCCACTCCCTAATGCCTGTTATACGGTCATAGAGCTCTACCCCGCTCAGGATATCGGCGATTTCTACCCCGTAGGCTCCCACATTTTGCACCGGAGTGGCGCCGGTAGAACCAGGGACTCCGGAGAGACACTCCAGACCACCCAAGCCGGCGGCGATACTCTTGGCCACCACGTCATCGAAGCAGGCGCCGGCCTCAGCATAGAGCTGACCGGTCTCTTTATCGATCCGAACCGTATCACTTTCTACTACCACGGCCACGATTGGTAATTCTCCATCGGCGACGACCAGATTGCTACCGCCGCCAACGATGAGGAAGGGAATGTGGTGGGCGTCGAGAAGCGATACCACGGCCACCACTGAGTCAGAAGTTTGGCAACTGATAGTAGCGCGGGGGCGACCCCCTATATGCAAGGTGGTGAGATCCGCGAAGCTGCGCTGATCAAGCGCAACGCCATCGATGCGGGATAGAGATTCGAGGGTGTCAGAAGGCATACTCACCCTTTAAAGGGTAGTCTTATTGCCATGACAACGCGTAGTGAAAACACTGTAACTATCAATCACGGCGCCGAGAAGGTTCACAAAGCCTATACCAACGCCGATTACTGGGCTCATATTGCAGCCCACCTCTCCCCCGAAGCTGGCGAGGTCCACGAATTCCGTGCCACCGAGTCTGGCGCCGAAATCACCCTCTACGAGGTGCTACCTCTAGAGATTCTCCCTGAGGCCGTGCGTGCGATGATTTCTCAGGCACTCAAGGTTAAGCGTGTGGTCACTGTTGGTGCCCTCAATGCCGCCAACTCTCACCTCGATTACACTGCCGACGTTAAGGGGACGCCGGTAGACTTCCGCGGCACCATTAACCTCAGTGGCGAGGGCGAGATCACCACGCTGAGCTACGCCAATGAAGTGGATGTGAATATTCCTTTTATGGGACCTGCTATTGAACCTAAAGTCGCTGAGGCACTCGCGGAACTTTTCAATAACGAGGCTAAGCTGACCGAGGAATGGATTTCAGCTCATCTTTAAAATCTTTGTAAGTCATGGCATATCACGGGCATAATAAGCGCGCTGATTTCACGACTTCCAAGCCCATCGGCGTTATTACGCGCGGCACCACCGGATTCAACCGGCTGCGCAAATCCGACCGATGGGCTTTTCATCAGCCCGCTATTCGCGCTGCATGCCATCTGACCGATTCCCCCTTAGCTATCGATATTGGGTATGGGGCCAGCCATACGACCACCTGCGAGTGGGCCCGCTGGCTGCGCACAGTTAATCCCGCAATGCGAGTCATTGGGCTAGAAATCGACCCGGCGCGTGTATTACCCCCACGCGATGGCGTGCAATTCGAACAGGGCGGATTTGAATTAGCCGGGCACCGCCCGCAGCTAGCGCGCGCTTTTAATGTGTTGCGGCAATATGATGTGAATCAGGTCCATGCAGCTTGGGATACGGTACTCGGTCGGATCGATCCTCAGGGTTATTTTATCGAGGGTACCTGCGATGAGATAGGCAGATTGGCAACATGGGTGCTGCTCTCGCCACAGGGGCCCCAATCGTTGACTCTAGCGTGGAACCCATGGAGTTTAGATACCCCCTCGGGTATCGCTGAGCGCCTGCCTAAGATTTTAATCCACCGCAATACCCCTGGCAATAAGATCCATTCACTGCTTAGCGCAGCGGATCGAGCGTGGGATCTAGCGAGTGGTTTCGCCCCCTTCGGGCCTCGAGTGCGTTGGTTTGAAGCTTCCAAGATTTTGCGCTCAGAGCACCCAGAATTTCAGGTGCCTCGGCCTCGGATGCGCCGGGATAATATCTTATCGGTGCCGTGGCATGTGGTTGAGTAGTGATGGGGTGGAAAATCTTAGGCTTTTCGACCACACTAGTATCTTATGAATAAGGGAAAGCTCGTCACGAGTATTGTCGTCGGAATCCTCGCACTCATTGTGGTGACCTTGGTGGTTGCTGAGGGTGGGATGCGTTGGTTTATCAAAGATCAATTGACGTCATCCTTCGGCACCGCCAAGGAAGAAACCACCGTGGAACTAGGCTCCTCCCCTCTGCTCCTGGGTTTGGTGCGCGGCGGCATTCCCTATTTGGCAGTCTCTGCCCCCGATACCATCAGTATTAGTAGGATCTCAGGCGCAGCACCGGTCATTACTGGACAGCCCCGCATTAATCTTGAGATAACCGATATGCCGCTGAGCCAAGATCCCGATGCCACTATTGGGGCGCTTAAGATGCATACGGTTCTCAGCGATGATTTCGTCTTAGCGCAGATTCAAAAGGGTATGGCGGAGAACCAGCTGGAAGCTCCGGCAGATAGTGATGATATCGCGGCGCTAGCGCAGGAGTTCCTGCAGCAGATCATCACAGTGACGGGTTTTTCCTCCAATGCCACCGATAACACCTTTGATGTGCAGTTCACAGGCGGTGCTGCGGTGCTGACGTTTACACCGGTCGTTGTTGCAGGTAATTTAACCTTTGAGGCGACAAATGCACAATTATTGGGATTTGATCTCCCCGAAAACCTCACGAATGCCATTACCGAGGCCCTTGATCAAGGTATTGCTCAGGTGGCTGGTCCTCGGATGAAAGTGACCGAGGCTGTGATTACTCCCGAAGGATTGTCCCTTCGCCTCGCCGGTACGGACGTTCCCTTGAAGGATTTACAAGAGCAGGTACCAGCTTAAAAACACCAGCTCAGACATCCCCTCGCTATAATCGAGGGGATTTTTTCCTACTTAGTTCTTGTGCCCAACAGTGTTCCACTGCCGTCACATCCACGGGTGTCACTGCTGCGCATGGAACTAAACCTAGTTGAGGGCGAGCCCTCGCCATCCCGCTTGGGCCTGCGCGACTGTGGGGCCTTCTTAAGAAGGGGCTGCAGACGATGTATCTAACCAGATCATCGCTTGCTCTGGCGATTGAGGGCCCATACTGATGGTGGGCAGATACTCGCTAAAGAGCTCATCGGTGAGCGCGTGTGATTGGGTGGTTCCAGATACCAAAGCATCAATT
The DNA here is from genome assembly GCF_024814365.1 of Corynebacterium sp. ES2715-CONJ3. Classification (NCBI taxonomy): domain Bacteria; kingdom Bacillati; phylum Actinomycetota; class Actinomycetes; order Mycobacteriales; family Corynebacteriaceae; genus Corynebacterium; species Corynebacterium sp. ES2715-CONJ3. The sequence goes on along the minus strand of NZ_JANUXS010000002.1, from coordinate 22,381 downwards.
CCTGCTTGCTTGGCGTGATGTGCCATTGCTTTAAGATCCGCTGGATTAAGTAGTTCTGCTTCCACCATATACGCGATGGTGGTGGGGTGGGAGGCTGCTTCGCGGATCATAATCGCTTCCGTGAGGAAAGCATTGGGGTTTTTATGAACCAATCCCGGATCGGCTACCACTATAACGAGACGTGCACCAAGACTTACCGCCAGTCGGGCTTCGGCTGCCTTGACCAGCATATGGTGCTTGCCGCTGGGATAGGCAATAAGCGCGGCACTATCTGACCAAGAACTGTCGATCAATCCAGCGGGGGTGCAGATGGGCTCGCCGCTCGCGGGGATATCCGCAGCTACTATAAGCGGATCAAGATAGGTGGTATAGCGCTTCATCTACCAGTTGCCGGAAATAATATTCTTTATCTGCGGACGTACGTCAAACCAGTACAGGCCCGTCATCACAATACCGATCCACGAGAGGAAAGGCAGGCTCAGGGCCACCGCAAAACTGGAACCACCGAGGATAGCCGCCCAGATCATTTTGGGCTTGCGATCGGCGGCGGTAAAAGCGTCGTCACGCGTAAAGAGCACTTCGACCGCACCAATGAGTGCGCACAGCGCTAAAACCCAGTACACACCCGTAATGGCATAGGAAAGAATTAGTGAAATATATAGCACGCGAGCGCCCTCATTCTTGGCAAAAGAGACAGTCTATCCAAGCCCCAGCGTAGTGGATTCCACGGCCAAAGACCAAGCTCCTAGAAGAGTAGATAAGAAACTGTATAGATGGCGAGGCCCGCAAGAGCACCCACTAAGGTGCCATTGAGGCGGATATATTGCAGATCTTTACCCACCATCAATTCAATCTTTTCGCTCGCCTCGTCAGCATCCCAGCGCTCAATCGTTTCGGAGATGATACCGGTAACCTCGGTGGCATAATTATCGGCAAAGAATTCAGCAATAGACTCAAAACGGCGCTCCACACTGTCGCGGAGAGCCTCATCCGTAGCCAAGCGTTGCCCCCATGTCTGTGCAAGTTCTTCTAATTTCTGACGCAGCAAGGAGTCGGGATTAGAACACGCGGTGATGATCCCTTCGCGGGTATGCTGCCACATCAGCTGCGGGGCATTGTGAATCGGGGTGGAGGACAGGAACTGTTGCTTTAATTCTTCTACTTTCGCAATCAACGTGGGATCTGATTGCAGATCGCTAGCGAGGCGCTCAATAAAATCGCGGATCCCTTGGCGAGCCTCATGATCTTTATCTGCATTGACCGCCCCTGTCCATGTGATGAGCTCGCGGTATACCTTTTCGGCCACGAGATCACCCACCAGCTCATTGACAAATCGCGGTGCCCATGAGGGGGCGCGTTCGTCTAGGAGTCGCGCGATCAGAGCTTCGCTCCCTAACGCCTTACGATGCAGCCAAGCCACCAATTGATCGACCAGGGGTTCACTGCGCCCTTCGTGGTGCAGTTGGCTGAGCACCCGGCCCAGAGGTGGTGCCCACTGCGGTTCGGCGAGCCGGTCGATGAGAGAGTTCTTGATCACCGACTCGGCATCACCTGGATCGAGCGCTGAGATTGCCTTGACAAGAAATTCCGAGATTTTAACTGAAACAGTGCGAGCATTTTTCTCCACACTCAGCCAACGCGCCAGTTGCAGGGGCAGCTGCAAAGCCGCGACTTTCTCCGTAATCAGCGCGGCGTTGAGGAAATTATCGCCTATGAATTCACTTAAGGAACGCCCCACCTGGTCCTTCTTGCGACGAATAATGGCGGTGTGCGGGATCTTGAGCCCCAAGGGATAACGAAATAAGGCAGTGACAGCGAACCAGTCCGCTAAACCGCCAACCATTCCAGCCTCGGCGGCAGCGCGCACGAAGCCAACCCAGACGGTGCCTGGGTTGATAGCGGTGTCATACCATTGGCAGGCTAGGTAGATCAGCCCCGCGAGAATGAGTAAGCCTGTGGCTAGAGCTTTATGGCGACGTAAGTCGATGCGCCGTGTGGCCTCAGCTTCCATGCTGAAGGCCGGAACCCCGGAGAAGCTCATATCATCCCTTTGATTTTCTTGAGAGCTGTGATTGATTTCTTATAATAGCTGCCTGGCTAGGTCGAGAAAACTGATCACAGTCAGCAGGGTTATCAGGCTCGCTAGGATAGCGATAATGATCATGGGTTTATTCATATCGTGGTTGTCCTTTGCTGAAATGCCACGGGAGCCCACTGACAAACCGAAGTGGTTCGCCGGTGAGCTCCCGTAGTGGAGGTGCCCCTAGCAATAACTGCTAGGCGTGCTAGGCTACTCGCCCAGTCTCTTGACGATACTGCCGATTGAAGCGACGCCCGTGGTAGATCAAGCCGAAGCCGATAACCATCATGCTAACGGCCAAGATGGCACCGATCAGCATAAAGAAAGACGCATTGTCCTGGGTGCCGTAAATCTTCGTCGCAAAACCGAAGATTAAGGTTCCAAAACCTGCCACCGAGGCGAGGACGAATCCCATACCGACCCAGGTGCTGGTACGCAGCAATGCCGAGTGGGGTGCGGCATAGCTAACTGGCTCGTAACCCTCGATATAATGCATGCGGCTAGATTCTTCGCCATTGAATACAGGGTACTCAGTGGTGTTATTCGCAGCGGACATAATCTGCCTTTCTCTCACGTTCGTCTTCGATCGCCCCACAGCAGGGTGTTATTCTCCAAGCTTAGCAAGCACGCGAGGAGGTTGACCACTACTGCGGGGGTAGGGATCTTTAGGCTTCTTTATTACTAAAGAAGGCGCGAGCGCGCTCTTTGTTAATAGCGGCTACGGCAGTCAGTGGGATTCCCGCTGGGCAGACATCCGCACATTCTCCATAGAGCGAGCAGTGGCCAAAATTGGTTTCTAGCTCATCGACCATCTTGCGGGCACGACGACCGCGCTCTTCCTTGCCCATCGGCATCAGGGCCAGGTGTACCAGCTTGGCGCCGGTGAACAGGTGCGCTGCACCGTTCGGGCAGGCTGCTACGCAGGCACCGCAACCAATGCAGGCAGCATGGTCGAGGGCGAGCTCTGCCGTCTGATGGTTCATGTGGAGGGTATCAGCGTCAGGAGCCGTACCGGAGTTTACCGAGACGTAGCCACCCTCTTGCATAACGCGATCCAGGGCGGAGCGATCGACGATCATATCCTTGACCACAGGGAAAGCAGCGGAGCGGAATGGTTCAATCTTCAAGGTGGTGCCATCAGCGACATTGATCAGACGCTGTTGGCATGCGGGTTTATTTTGCTCCAAGCCATGAGGGCGACCATTGACCAGGAGGCCGCAGGTACCACAGATACCTTCGCGACAGTCGGAAGCGAACATGAAGGGCTCTTCACCGCGTTCGATTCGCTCAGAGTTCACGTGGTCGAGCAGCTCCAGGATCGACATCTGCGCAACTGCGTCTTCAACAGTGACAGACTCGAAGTGCCCCTCCGCGGTCGGTCCGGCTTGGCGCCAGATTTCTAGATGCAGTTTCATTACTTGTAATTCCTTGTCATCAGAGGGATCGCTTCGAATTCGAGTGGTTCAGCGTGGCGGATGAATTCACCTTCGTGTTCACCCGGAGCCCATGCCGAAACGAAGCACCAATTCTCATCGTCGCGCTCAGCTTCACCCTCAGGCGAGAGGTGATCGTCACGGAAGTGAGCACCGCAGGACTCATCGCGGTCGAGAGCATCGACGCACATAAGTTCACCGAGATCGATATAGTCGGCGACGCGGGCTGCATATTCCAACACCTGGTTGAGTTCATCAGCGCGACCGGTGACGTGCATATTGGCCCAGAATTCGCGACGCAGTGCGCGGATTTCTTCGATGCCCTTCTTGAGACCATCGATTTCACGTGCCACACCGCAATAGCGGTAGAGAATAGCACCGAGCTTGCGGTGATAATACTCAGGGCCGTGAGGATCGTTACCCTTAATATTCATGAGGCGATGGATACGGTCAGCGGCTCGCTGAACGGCAGCTTGAGCCTCTGGGGCATCTGCTGGAAGTCGCTCTTCACCGAGGTGATGGGCGAGGAAATTCGGAACAGTAAACGGAAGGGTGAACCACCCGTCAACGGAAGCCGAGAGTAGAGAGTTTGCACCCAAACGGTTAGCGCCGTGATAGGTCCACGAGCACTCGCCAGCGGCGAAGAGACCCTCGATGGAGGTCATTTCGTTGTAATCGGTCCACAAACCGCCCATGGTGAAGTGGCAGGTTGGAGCGATACGCATAGGTGAGGTGAAGGGATCTTCACCAATGGTCTCTTCGTACATTTGGAAGAGGTTGGAGTAGCGCTCGCGCACTGTATCGGCCCCGAGACGCTCAATCGCATCGCGGAAGTCGAGGTAGGCGGAGTTATGCAGCGGTCCAACACCCAGGCCCTTATTGATCTGCTGCGAAATAGCACGGGAAGCCACGTCGCGGGGAACCAGGTTGCCGAAGGCAGGGTAGCGACGCTCGAGGAAGTAATCTCGCTCGTCCTCTGGGATGGTATTAGGATCGCGATCATCTTTTTCTACCAAAGGTGACCACACGCGGCCATCGTTACGCAAGGACTCCGACATCAGAATGGTCTTGGACTGCCATTCCGAGTTAACGGGCAAACCAGTGGGGTGGAACTGAATGAACGATGGCGATGCGAGATAGGCACCGGCCTCGTAGGCGCGCATGATGGCACCAGCATTCGAGTTAATGGCCAGGGTAGACATATGGTAAACGTTGCCGTAGCCACCAGTGGCAAGAATAACTGCGTGACCGGTATAAGGAACCAGATCGCCGGTGAGGATATTGCGCATCACCAAGCCTTCGCAGCGCTTCTGGCCGTCTTTTTCAGTAACGATCAGATCGACCATCTCGTTGTGAGTGAAGATCTCCACCGATCCGAGATGAATCTGGCGCTGCAAGGAAGAAGCGGTGGACAGCTGCAGCTGCTGACCTGTTTGTCCACGGGTGTAGTAAGTACGGGAGACCTGCACACCACCGAAGGAGCGGGTGGCGAGGGCGCCGCCGTATTCGCGAGCGAAGGGGGCACCAATAGCATTCATATGGTCGATCACGCGGACGGACTCATATGCTAGGCGCCAACAGTCGGACTCACGACACCGGTAGTCACCACCCTTGACGGTATCTTTAACGTGGCGGTAAGCGCCGTCGTTATCGACCTTCTTACCGCGAGCGGAGTTCACACCGCCCTGCGCAGCAATCGAGTGCGCACGGCGAGGGGCGTCATGGTAGGTGAAGACCTGCACCTCGTAGCCGAGCTCACCGAGAGCTGCGGCTGCGGCACCACCAGAGAGTCCGGTACCAACGACGAGGATACGGAATTTACGACGGTTCAGTGGCGAGACCAGCTCCATATGGTCCTTGTGGTACTGCCACATCTCACGGGTGGAAACCCCTTTAGGCTCGTGAGATTCCAGGATGGTACCTGGGCGAACGCCTGGCACGATGGATTCGGGGTGACGGAACTCCGGGCGAGTTACGGTTTCAGAGTTAATGCTCATATGATTTACCTTTTCGTCCTTCTTAGTTCGCGCCGATGAGGCCCAAAGCAATGGATAGCGGAATGGAAATATTACCCACCATCACAGCTGCGGGAACGATATACGACAGGGCCAAGACCACAGCGCGAGTGCGCTTGCCAGTAACACCCAGATCGGAAATTGCCAGCCAAATGCCGTGGCTTAGGTGCAGGAATAGGGTCACCATAGCGATAACGTAGAAAATCGTTACTGGCCAGCGCGAGAAGCTTGCAACCATATTGGCGTAGATCTCACCATGGACGAATACGTCACTACTTGCAGGTTCTACACCAGCGGTGAGGTCAAGGATATGGAAGACAATGAACGCCAAGAGCACGATGCCGGTCACCAGCATGGTGCGGGTGGTGAAGGAGTTCATGCCGCCCATGAGGTTGGTGCGGCGGAATTTTCCGCGGGACTGATTCGAGCGCCTGGTGAGTTCGAAAGCGCCGTAGACATGCAGAATCAGAGCGAGGAGCAAGACACCGCGGAAGATCCACACGAACCAGCCGTGAGGAACCAGCGGATAGAGAATTTCTTTTTGTAGCCAATGCCCGTAAACATCGATGGGGTGGCTTCCGTCTTCGTAGAAGGGCAGGAAGATCTTAAGGTTTCCCACCATGTGGAAAACAACGAAACCTGCGAAAATAAGGCCGGTAATGGCCATAGTTAGTTTTAGCGCCCAGGTTGGGAACTTTGGCCGCTCACGCAGCGGCTTTTCGGTAATTTTACCGTGCGCGAGTGCATCACGGTCAACATTATTAATAGTCATGGCACCTCCAGTGTCACCTCCACTTTATTAGGCGTGACCACAGTTTTACCACTCGCACAGCGTGGAGGTGATTCACCTCACATAGCTAAAAATAGCCTCTCACCTGCAAATTAGGATAGCCTGACCTGTCGCTCACTTCGGGTAGAGCCCCTCGAGCTGGCTTTATAAGAAAGCCACACCCTTAAAATGCTCTTATTGAAAAGCGGTGCATACTGCTTCGACCGATAGGTGTCCACCCGTTTGGATTCAATCAAAGGACGGATCTTTTTGTAAGCGTCAAAATGACATTGCGTCACTCAGGCACCAAAGCCCTGTTCGAGTACACATAAAGGGGCGCAATCCTGTGAGATCGCGCCCCTTTATCTAAGAGAACCTTTAAAGGTTAATCATGTGACCCATAGTTCCCTCACAGGCTTCTTTCATCGCCTCCGAAAGGGTGGGGTGCGTATGCACATTGCGCCCGATTTCTTCCGCCGTAAGGTCGAAGCGCTGAGCTAAGGTCAGCTCCGGCAACAGCTCCGAGACATTAGCGCCAACCATATGCGCTCCAAGGAGTTCACCGAATTCACCATCGGCGATGACCTTAACGAAACCAGCCGATTCCGCCAGACCTTGGGCCTTACCATTGGCACTAAAGGGGAAGGTTGCTACCTTGATCTCCCGGTCAGAGAATTTCTCCTTCGCCTGCTCTTCGGTATAACCGAATGAGGCGACCTGGGGGTTGCAGAATGTTGCCCGTGGCATCATCATATAATCACCCAGCTCTTGGGTTGGAGCCCCTGCAATGGTTTCAGCTGCCACCACACCTTGTGCTTCAGCAACGTGAGCCAATTGTAATTTCGCGGTCACATCGCCAATGGCATAAATACCCTTAATATTCGTACGCATGCGCTCGTCAATGGCAATAGCACCACGATCGGTTAATTTCACGCCAGTCTTCTCTAAACCGAAGCCTTCGGTGCGCGGGGCGAAACCAATAGAGACCATGCATCGATCGGCCTTAATGGTATCGGAGGAAGAACCATCCTTAGATTCCACAGACACTTCTACACCATGGTCCCCGCCGAGATCTTTGATCGCGGTGGTCTTATGTCCGGTAAGGAGCTTGACACCTAGCTTCTTATATTGCTTGGCAATCTCCTTAGACACGTCCTGATCCTCATTAGGCAGAACGCGGTCCATAAATTCCACTATGGTGACATCGACACCATAGTTGGCCAGTACATAGGCGAATTCCATGCCGATAGCACCGGCACCCACAATCACAATGGACTTGAGCTGATCGGCACTTAAGATCTGTTCTTCATAAGAGACAATATTTCCGCCTAGTTCCACCCCAGGCAAGGAACGGACCACGGAGCCCGTGGCTATAATACAGTCATCGAATGTGAGGGTTTCGCCCGCTGCTTTACCCTCAGTAATACGGATGGTTGTGGCATCTTCAAAAGAGCCCAAGCCGTCGATCTCGTCGATCTTGTTCTTCTTCATGAGATAATGCACGCCCTTGACAATGCCTGCAGAAACCTTGCGGGAGCGCGCGTGAGCCACTTGGAAATCAAAGCTAACGTCACCTTCGATACCAAAGGTTTTCTTCTCATGATTGAAGATATGGGCCACTTCAGCATTCTTTAGCAGCGCTTTGGATGGAATACAGCCAACATTGAGGCAGACCCCGCCCCAATACTGCTTCTCCACCACAGCGACTTTCTTGCCGAGCTGAGCTGCGCGGATGGCGGCCACATAGCCACCAGGGCCAGCGCCGAGAACTACTACGTCATAATGTTTAGTCACGCCCACAAGGATACGGAAAATTCCGCTGAATGTCGCCTTTTATGCGGGGAAAATGTTTGACCTCCTCACCTAAAGGGGGTAAAGGCTTTCGAGCGAGACTGGATCTTTGAGGCGCCTAAAGCCTACTAGGGATTAGATGAGACCCAAGATGAGCGCTAGTTCACTCGATGCGGAGGAACCGAAGTGAAGGACGGCTCCGAGGGCGGCGTTGATCTGGACGATAATTTGCTCAATAACATTAATGGGCATGGTGTTCCTTGCCTACTCGAGGGATCATATATTTAAAAAACAATAGCCGATGAGGGCTCAGAGTTCTCAACTAGTACCAGCGCTCAAGCGGCCTTCAGCGTTACATCAACAGCTTTGCCCGCGCCTATATAAGCACTTATAAGTGCTTATAAATGCTTATATCAAGGTATCAGCGCTTATACCTATACCTGCTATCGCTCATCTACACATGTTATTCACTCGAGTATCATAAGCAACTCTAGTAACATTACTGGTGATACTGTTGAGCACTGATGGCGCAACCATTAGCGCAGAAATATCGTCTATTCGCCACGTCTCAGCTAACGTTTGAAGCGCTGACAACGATGATATGAGAAGTAAGCACAAATACGCTCCCAAAGGATCACTATGAAGTACACGTACCGACGCCTTAGCGCAACACTTTTCGCCCTCGGACTCTTAGGCGCTAGTCCTGCCGTGGCCGGCACCATAACCCCAGCGCAGCTCGCCGCCAACGCGGCAACCTCGCAGATCACGGTGGGAACGAATACCAATGAGAACCCGCGCTGGCGGAGTGTCGTTGACGGCGATCGCGTGGTTGAGATGTGGGCAACCTCTCCAGCTATGGATAATCGCTCGATCCCGGTAGTCGTTATCAAAGCCAGTCAGCCCGCACGCCCCACCCTCTACCTACTCAATGGTGGCGACGGTGGAGAGGGACGCGCCAACTGGCTCATGCAAACGGATGCTATCGACTTCTACAAAGAAAAAGATATCAACGTCGTCATCCCCATGGCCGGACGCTTCTCTTATTATTCCGACTGGGTACAGGACGTTCCCCATCTCGGTGGCAAGCAGCGCTGGGAAACCTTCCTCACCAAAGAGCTGCCTGGCCCTATCGAGAACCTCTTAGGCGCAAATGGCAAACGCGCTATTGCCGGAATGTCGATGTCTGCAACATCTGCGCTTCTCTTAGCTGAACACAATCCGGGATTCTATGACGCTGTAGGCGCCTTCTCTGGCTGCTACGCGTCCTCGAAACCTGCACCCACTGGATTTATTGCACTGACTCTCCAACGTGGCCAAGCCACTATCGAGCAAATGTGGGGTCCATGGGGCAACCCCACCTGGATCTATAATGATGCCGTGATTAATGCTGAAGGATTACGCAATTCCGAGGTTTACGTTTCCAACGGATCCGGACTCGCCGGCGCCTGGGATATGCCCACTGGCCCACGTCTGATTGGCCAAGATCCCTTAATCCAGTCCGTCGGTGCCGCTACCACCATTATCGAAGGTGGCGTGATCGAGGCAGCCACCAATGCCTGCACCCACGATCTCAAATCTAAGATGGACAGCTTGAACATCCCCGCGGACTTCAATTTCCGCCCCACCGGCACCCACTCGTGGGGTTATTGGCAAGATGACCTGCGCAACTCTTGGGTAACCTTCGAGCGCGCCTTCAATTCTTAAAAGCTCGAACCGACCATTCGACCCCAGCCCCTGTAGTGAGAAGGGGGCTGGGGTCGAATTTTTCTATCCGTTTGATTGCCGCCCTCCGTCGCGTTGGGTAGCCTGACACTAGCTCTTTACTCGCTCGTCAGAAGGCCCATATCACCTATGAATCCTGTTTCTCCCGCTCACCCACTACCGAATATAAGCACCCAGGAGCTCGAACCTATCGACTCTCCCGAGGCTTTAAGCTGGGTAGCAACTCTGAATGGGCGGGCAGCGAAAGAGGTTGACAAAAAGCTCGCCCGCCGCATCTTAGAAGCCTATGACAATACTGATCGCATCGCATACGTCACCCGCCGCGGTGACTTCCTCTACAATTTCTGGCGCGATTCTCACCATCCCCGCGGCATTTGGCGACGCACCACGCTAGAGAGCTACCGCGACGCTCATACTCAATGGGAAATACTCATAGACGTCGATGCCCTGGCCCACGAGGATGGGGAAAACTGGGTATGGAAGGGCGTGGTCATACGCCGTGAAGCAGACGTGGCTTTAGTCAGCCTCTCTCGTGGCGGCGCCGATGCTGCTTGCGTGCGCGAATTTGATCTTTGCACGCAGAGTTTTGTAAAAAATGGCTTTGTCCTCGATGAGGCTCGCTCCTATCTCTCGTGGATCGACAGCGATAGCTTGCTGGTCAGCACTGATTTCGGACCGGGCTCGCTGACCATATCTGGCTACCCTCGACAGATTCGAGTGTGGCGCCGCGGAGAGGATATCAGCGCTGCCCAAGAACTATACTCTGGAGAACAATCCGACCTCTTGGTGATGGGGTGGGCCGACCCAACGCCAGGATTTGAGCGGGTTTTTGTTCGCCGCCAAATCGATTTTTATACCTCCACAACCTTTGTCCACACCCCCTCTGGGCTGGAGCCCGTTCCGGTGCCGGGCGATGCCAGCATGAATGTGCGCGAAAATTTCCTCTTTGTGGTTCCCCGCACCGATTTCTGCACCATTCCCGCAGGCGGACTCGGGGTGATCGACTTCGAAGAATTCATGGCGGGTAACCGAGAATTCCATGTGCTTTTTAGCCCCGATGAGCACACGAGTCTGCAGAGCCTCCATTTCTCCCGCTACAAGGCCTATATCACCATCATGCGAGATGTCAGCAGCTCGATTATTGAGATTGATTTGCGCAGCTTTGCCCAGCGCACCTTAGATCTTCCGCAGCTGACAACCGCACGAATAATCTCAGCCGATGAACACGGCGATGAAGTATGGCTGAGCTGTTCCAGCTTTAGCCAACCCGACACCTTATACCGCCAAGGTGCCTCCCTTTTAGAAAAAATTGCCCAAGCCCCCACCTTCTTCGATGCCACGAAAATCGAGACCCGGCAACACTGGGCACGAAGCGCTGATGGTACTCAGATCCCCTACTTCATTGTTGGCGTCTTTGATCAACCGCAACCCAAGCCCACTCTGGTCTATGCCTATGGGGGCTTCGAAGTCTCCCTTACCCCAGCCTATAGCGGGGCACGGGGCATCGGCTGGCTGGAAGATGGCTATTACTTCGTGCAACCCAATTTACGCGGGGGCGGCGAATTTGGCCCTGGGTGGCATAACCAGGCAACAAAGGAGAACCGCTACAAAGTCTACGAAGATCATCAGGCAATCCTCGATGACCTCGTTGACCGCGGTTATAGCCGACCCGAGACCACATTCGTGCGCGGCGGTAGCAATGGAGGCCTATTAAGCGCGGTCGCGCTTACCCACTACCCCGAAAAAATCGGCGGTGCGGTCATACAGGTTCCACTGACCGATATGCTGCGCTATCACACCCTCCTTGCCGGTGCCTCCTGGATGGCAGAATATGGCGATCCTGATAATCCTGAGGAACGCCCCTATCTCCAGGCATACTCACCACTAGAGAACGTGGTTCCGAAATCCGACCAGATCTATCCCCCGGCGCTGGTAACAACCTCCACCCGCGACGACCGCGTCCACCCCGCCCATGCTCGTCTCTTCAGCCACGCCCTCATTCAGGCTGGCCAGGACCTTACCTATTACGAAAACACCGAAGGTGGTCACGCAGGTGCCGCCGATAATGCCCAATCGGCTTTTATGGAGGCACTTGTATACAGCTGGATGAAGAAGAGGCTGCGCGCGGTACGATAAATACTATGAAAATGCTCGTCACTGGCGGCGCCGGTTTTATTGGAAGCAACTATATCCGGCGCACGCTCTCGACTCACCCCCACTACGAGATCACCTGTCTCGATTCCTTCACCTACGCAGGCAACCCCGCTAACCTTGAGGGCCTAGATATCACCACCGTTATAGGAGATATCACCAATACTGAGCTTGTCGACGAGCTTGTTAAAACCCACGATATCGTGGTTCACTTTGCCGCCGAATCCCACAATGACAACTCTTTAGCCGATCCGTGGCCCTTTATTCACACCAATATTATTGGCACCTATACACTCCTAGAAGCCGTCCGCCGCCACCAGACCCGCTATCACCATATCTCCACCGACGAAGTCTTCGGCGACCTAGACCTGCACGACCCGGCGCGTTTTCACGAGCACACCGCTTATAGGCCATCCTCTCCTTATTCCGCGAGTAAAGCCTCAAGCGATCACCTGGTGCAGGCCTGGATCCGCAGCTTCGGCATAGCCGCGACCTTGTCCAATTGCTCCAATAATTACGGCCCCTATCAGCACATAGAGAAATTTATCCCCCGCCAGATCACCAATATTCTCATAGGCCAACCTGCGAAACTCTATGGTTCAGGCACTCAAGTGCGTGATTGGATCCACGTCGATGATCATAATGACGCCGTCAATATGATTATTGATCGTGGCACGATCGGAGAAAGCTACGTTATTGGCGCCGATAACGACCACGTGAATAATAAGCAGGTCATTGAACTGATCTGCGAACTCATGGGTACGGGCAGTTATGAGCATGTCGCCGACCGCCCGGGGCATGATATGCGCTACGCGATTGATTCCACCAAATTGCGCTCCGAACTAGGCTGGGCACCACGCTTTACCGATACCGACACCGGCATGCGCGCAGGCCTGTTGGACACTATTGACTGGTACACCACCCACCGCAGTTGGTGGGAAGGAGATAAAGAGCGTGTCGAGGCCACCTATGCGCGCAAAGGACACTCATGAATATCACCCTCACGCCTATTAAAGATCTAGCCATCATCCACCTCGACCTCCACGGTGATAACCGTGGCTGGTTCAAGGAGAATTGGCAGCGCGAAAAATTTCAGAACCTCGATCTCGCACCGCTGGCTTTAAAATATTTCCGACCCGCCCAACACAATATCTCCTTTAACCAGCGCCCGGGAGTGACCCGCGGCATGCACGCCGAACCGTGGAATAAGCTCATCTCCCTCGCCGCCGGTGAGGTCGAGGGGGCGTGGATCGACCTGCGCGCCGATTCCCCTACCTTCAAAACCCAATTCCACTGCCGCCTAAGCCCCGGCGAAGCTGTCTTCGTACCGCGCGGAGTAGCCAATGGATTTCAAGCCCTCACGGCAACCAGCTATAGCTACCTCGTTGATGCCCACTGGTCTCCCACGGCCCACTACAGTTTTACCAACCTCGACGAAATTTCTTGGCCTCTTCCTGTTACCGAAATCTCCGAAAAAGATCGCCACCACCCACCGCTAGATGAGGCGCTACCGGTACCGAATAAGAAGGTTCTTGTCACTGGCGCTGACGGCCAGGTAGCCACGGCCCTGCGTCGTATCCTCCCCGATGCGCACTACCTCACGCGGGCAGAATTCGATATTGAGAGGCCGGCTGCTTCTGGCATCGACTTCACCAAATATTCCACGATTATTAATACGGCTGCCTATACTAACGTTGACGCTTGCGAAACCGACCGCAGAAAAGCGTGGTCTACTAACGCACAGGCAGTGGGGGCACTGGCTGATATTACCCGTGACTATGACCTGTGCCTGGTTCATATTTCCTCTGATTATGTCTTCGACGGCGACACAGCGCATCCTTATACCGAGATGGATATTCCGTCGCCGCTTAATGTCTACGGTCACAGCAAAGCGGCTGGGGATATCGCTGCGGCCCGAAACCCCAAGCACTATATTATCCGCACGTCTTGGGTAGTTGGCGACGGCAAAAATTTCATGACCACCATGGCCACCCTTGCTCGCACAGGGATTAATCCACAGGTTGTGGGCGACCAATTTGGGCGCTTAACATTTGCCAATGAAATCGCTTCGGGTATCGTGCACCTCCTTCATACTCAGGCTCCCTATGGCACCTATAACCTCAGCAATTCCGGGCCGGTGGTGAGCTGGTACGAGATTGCTCAACGAGTATTTTCTCGCTCCGGTCACGATCCCTCACGGGTGAGCCGCTGTACCAGCGCTGAGTATCAGGCGGTGGCTCCGAGGCCACAGTATTCCGTATTAGATCTAGCGAAGATTGAGGCCACGGGCTTTTATCCACGCGATTGGCAACTCGCATTCGAGGAGATGATCTAAATGAAGGGCATCATTCTTGCCGGCGGCTCAGGTACCCGCCTCTACCCCATTACCCAAGGCATTTCGAAACAATTGATGCCCATCTATAACAAGCCTATGATCTACTACCCACTCTCAACACTGATGAGTTCGGGCATGAAAGAGATCCTCGTTATTACGACTCCTTTCGATATCGAGCACTTTCGTCGCCTCTTAGGCGACGGCAGCCACCTCGGAATCAGCATTAGCTATGCTATCCAGGATCAACCACGGGGGCTCGCGGATGCTTTTCGCATTGGCGCTGACTTTATCGGAAACGATGATGTTGCATTAGTGCTCGGTGATAATATTTTCCACGGCTCCCAGCTGACTGAGCGCCTCTCAAGCATCAGCTCAGTTAATGGCGGAATAGTCTTCGCCTATGAGGTCAGAGATCCCCAGCGCTATGGAGTGGTGACCTTTGATGATCAAGGGCGCGCCACCTCCATTGAGGAGAAACCCGCTGCGCCGCAGTCGAATTTCGCAGTGGTAGGTCTCTACTATTACGACAACCGGGTGGTGGAGATTGCGCAGTCCATCACCCCTTCGCAGCGCGGCGAATTAGAAATTACCGCGATTAACCAGGCCTATTTACAGGCTGGTCATCTTAACGTGGTCAAATTGGCTCGAGGTGACGTATGGCTCGATACTGGCACCTTCGATTCCATGAGCGAAGCTAGCTCTTATGTTGAGGTTTTGGAAAAACGCACAGGGATTGTCATCGGATCCCCCGAAGCCACTGCTTACCATCAGGGCTTCATTAGTGCCGAGGAATTAAAGCATTTAGCGCAGCGTCGATACGCGAAATCAGGTTATGGCGCCCTCCTGCTTAATACGTTGAGATAACAGACGCTGATAAACTTGGACAAACCCTAACAGAGAAAGATTCATCCATGGCAACACCTATTCATCCGCCCGCGAAGCAATCGGCTTTCGCCAGCGTATCTCCGGCGATCTGGGCGCTTGTTATTACCCTCATCGCCGTCGCCGGTCTCGCCGGCTATGCCTTAGGCTATAACAAAGGTAGTAGCGAACCTGCCATAGCTCCAGCTGAGACGATCAGCACCACAGCTGCGGCCCCGACGAGCGTCGACCCCAATCCCGCAACTGAGGCTGCTCCTGCTGGTGCTGAGGCTACTCCTGGTAGCCAGGCTATTGCCCCCAATACGGATAGTGCTACTATCGACGCCACCATGTACGGACCTGGGGCTGAAGTGAAACGCGCTGAGGATATCATGAATGTCCACCGCCGCAATCCAGCCGATCCCTTTGCTATTGGAGCCCTCGACGCACCCGTAGTCATCAGCGAATTCTCCGATCTTGAGTGCCCCTTCTGTGCGCGCCACGCTAATGAGACCCATCCTAAAATTATGCAGGAGTATGTGAATAAGGGATTGGTGCGTATTGAGTGGAATGACTTCCCTATTAATGGTGATCACTCGATCGCAGCCGCTAAAGCTGCTCGCGCTGCTGCGGCTCAG
The DNA here is from genome assembly GCF_024814365.1 of Corynebacterium sp. ES2715-CONJ3. NCBI lineage: Bacteria > Bacillati > Actinomycetota > Actinomycetes > Mycobacteriales > Corynebacteriaceae > Corynebacterium > Corynebacterium sp. ES2715-CONJ3. The sequence goes on along the minus strand of NZ_JANUXS010000002.1, from coordinate 6,586 downwards.
GGTAAATTCCATGAATTCTTAGCCGCCCTGTTCACTGCCTCGCAATCTGTCCCGGGTCACCCCCACAACACCATAGAGAATTTTATGGATTTCGCACGTCAAGCAGGAGTGCCCGATTTAGATAAATTCAAGCAAGAAGCGATGGACGCCACCTTCGACGAGGCTGTTGACCAGGCCCGCAGCTATGGGGCTTCTTTGGGAATCACGGGCACCCCAGGATTTGTTATTGGTGGGCAGTTCGTCAACGGCGCTCAACCATTTGAAATTTTCAAACAAGTTATCGACGCCGAGCTAGAAAAGGCTAAGAATTAAACGATCGTGATTGATTTTGGATTACTGGGCGCCTTCCTCGGAGGCGTCCTTGCCTTACTCAGCCCCTGTTCAGCACTTTTACTCCCAGCATTTTTCGCCTATGCATTTAGCGCGCCTGCACAGCTTTTAAGCCGCACAGGGGTATTTTTCCTCGGATTGCTGGCAGTTCTCGTCCCCTTAGGAGCGGGGGCCGGAACCCTCGGGAGCTTTCTGAACACCTACCGTCACGAGCTCATTGTCTACGGGGGCGTCCTCATTTGCATCATGGGAGTAATTAGCTTCTTTGGAGGAGGATTTCGACTAGGTCCTCGAGCTGCAGTCACAGGACGTGGGTATCCAGCGACGTTTTTCCTCGGAGCCATCTACGGCTTCTCGGGGTTCTGCGCCGGCCCTCTCTTAGGTGCTGTGCTCACCACAGCCGTGGTGGGTGGTAGCGCCCTCTACGGAGCGCTCATCCTTGCCGTCTATGCTCTTGGAATGACCGTTCCCCTCATATGTTTAGCGCTAGTATGGGAGCGTTTTGATATGAGTTCACGATCGTGGTTGCGCGGCCGGACGCTGATATGTGGTCCTCTTCGCCTGAATACAATGTCGATGCTTTCCGGGCTTCTCTTTATAGGCATTGGACTGCTCTTCATCTTCAGCAAAGGCACAACGCATCTTCCGTCCGCAATAAGCATTGATACTCAAGCTGAGATTCAAGGATGGATTGTTGTCAACCTTGGTCCCATCTCGGATGTCCTCGTCCTTCTCGGGTGTGCGCTCCTGGTAGCCTTAGGACTGATCATTTATATTCTGAAAAAATCTCCCGCCACGAGCACCAGCGAGCGTGAGAAGTAGAAAAGGAGACATTCCCTTGGGGAAAGTCTCCTTTTTGATGTCCTAATTAGGCAATCAGGGCCAGACCCGCGACAGCCGCACGCTTGCGGATCTCATATTCTCACCAGTCACCTAGCGTGTGCGCTGAATCTTAGGATGTGGGGGAAAACCTAAGTCACCGGGTATATATGGACCTGCCGCATCACTACCGAGGCACGCTGAGGTACCACCAGTTGTGAGCGAGGCGGGGCAGTGCACGGTGCACAATTTTCTCGGTTTTGCCGAATGCGGCAAAACCAATGATAGGAAGCGGGCGATTATTTCCGTGCGGCACACCATAACCATTGCACACAATCGATAGTCTCCGCACTGTAGTCCTATTCATTCTGAACTTAACGGTTTACCCATGACGGGATCGAGCTCTACGGACACTCACAATGTGCTCATTGATCAGTAGAGATTAGTTAATGCGCTTCCATCGCCTCGATTACTGTGGGGGATAACACTGAGCTGACCATTGGATTCCAAGATAACGGCAAATATTTGGTCGAAGCCACCATACCCCGCTTGGCGAATCGCCTGTTCAACTCCGGCAACGCTCAAACGGTGAGTATGGATAACATCGAGTAGCGGCTCACCGTCTCGGACAAGAAGTGCAGGTGGAGAGGTGATAATGCGCCGGATCCTAGAGTTATTGGAGCTTGCTCGTGCAACTACAAACTGCAGGCACGCCAAGAGGCCAAGGGCGAGCAGTCCTTCAGAATATGTCACATCCGTACTGAGAATAATGCTCGCAACAGTCGAGCCGAGAGCCACTGTAATAATAAAGTCAAAAGCATTGAGCTGCGCGAGGGTTCGCTTACCACTCATGCGCAATATGGCAACGATGGTGAAATAGGTCAGCACACCAATAACAAGAATACGAATCAGAGAAAACCAAGAATCAAAGAACATACTCAGCAGTATGGCATATATGCTCAGGGCTATTTATTCGGGTAATAAAAAGGGCGGAGTGTGCGTGCACCCCGCCCTTTCGGTGAAAATCTCTAGATCAGCATCTTCCGACGTTCAAGTAGAGCATTTTCTTCCCTTCGAATGAAAAGGAAGATGATGAAGATCAGAACGGCGAAACCGAGGAAGACCATGAAGGTCACGTCCCAGCCAGCGTATTCCACGAGGTAGCCGACACCAGTAGACGCTAAGGTAGCGCCGAGAAGATAACCAAACAGACCGGTAAAACCTGCGGCGGTCCCGGCGACATTAGCAGGCGATAGGTCCAGAGCCTGGAGACCAATGAGGCCTACGGGACCATAGATGAACCCACCGATGAGGGCGACAAATAGCACCATGACCAAAAATGGGGTGCCAACGGGCATGAGCCAATAGCCCGCAATAGATAGGCCAGCACCCGTGGTGAAGAGCAGGATCGAAGCACTGCGATTACCATTGAAAATTTTATCGGACGTCCAACCACACAGAATCGTGCCTATAAATCCGGCGATTTCAAAAGCCCCAAAGCTAATCAATCCGCTGGTGATCGACATATTGTGCACTTCGGAGAGATAGGTAGTCACCCAGTTAAGAACGCCGTAGCGCAAGGCATAGACGAAGACATTACCGATGGCGAGCAGCAGGATGATCTTATTGGTCAAGATATGCTTGAATACCAGTTCACGGGTGGAAATTCCCAACCCATTATTGGTGTCTTCGGCGACTTTAGGCGGGTCATTGCGGTACTCATCAATTGGCGGCAAGCCCACAGCGGTAGGATTATCCCTGATGAGCACAAAGGAGATAACTGCGACGACAAGCGCCACAACAGCGGGTACCCAGAATGCTGCACGCCAGTTTTGCTCAGTAAGGTGCAAACCAAAAGCGACGAGGAAGGGCAGGGCGCCAGCGCCGAGATTATGGGAGGTATTCCACAATGAGCCTTTCCAGCCGCGTTCGTTAGTACTAAACCACTGAACTACAACGCGCCCACACGGAGGATAGCCCATACCCTGGAACCATCCATTGATGAACATAACGGTGGCAAAGATACCCACACTGGCCGAAACCCACGGCACAAAGGCGACGATGAGGTTCATAATGGCCGACAGGCCCAGACCCAACGGAAGGAAGTATCGCGCATTGGAGCGGTCGGAAACCATAGCGCTGAAGAATTTGGATAACCCGTAGCTGATCAATACAGCGTTGGCGATAATGCCGACAGCGGGCTTATCGATGACGCCATTTTCATCAAGAAGCAACGGCGCGATAGTCGAAATATTGTTGCGGATAAGATAAAAGCCTGCATACCCGAGGAAGATTCCCATGAAAACTTGGAATCGGAGGCGGGGATATTTACGGTCGATTTCTGCTTGAGGCAACCGTGGTGCAGCTGGCGGGGTGTGTAGCCATGTCAGCACTGAAATGCTCCTTTACTAGATTGTAGGAGGCGCATTTATTGCAAAATACGTCAGCTTGCGATGAATTAGATATCGCCAAAAAGCCGCACATATTATATGAATAATATTAATGAAAACCTAATAAAAACATGAGTAAAGCCTACGATGTGACTAAAGTCCCCCTCCCACAGGGGCGCTAGCATCCACACACGGACTTCACAATGCGATTCACTGCATAAATCTGGATTAACCCGGATATATCTCCCCATGTATGTGATCAGGTTCGCCTCACACCGACATATCCAAGTCTCTCCCACATTCAGGGAACCGATTGCGCTTATTCGCAGTCCAACGGTTTACATACAGCTACTCTCGCGAAATTCAACGACCGAAGGACTCTAGCTATGAAATTCTTGCCAGTTGGAATACTAGGCGGCTGCCTTACCCTTCTCACCGCATGTACGAACGATGCCCCACAGCTCAACGCCGATTCCACCAACCCGTCCAAGTTGAACGTGGCGACAGCTCCCGCCACTGCACCCGTCACGCAACCGATTACCATAGACCGCTCCGACCCTAGGGGCGAAGACTACCACGAAGCTTTCAGCCATTTTGATCCCAACCTCGTCCTCCATGATTTCTGCGACCGCTTCACCCCCGAGGAACTGGTCAGCATCGGACTACAAGAAGACGAAAGCTCCGAGACAGAGCGGAGCCCTGATGGGTTTTTATCGAGCTGCGACTATAAGCCCTATCCACAAGACCCCAACGTCCTCTATGCGGTCGCGACAAACTTCACACAGCACAACTTATACCACCAACTTAACCGTCTTTTGCTCTTCGAATTCGAAGGACAGGACCCCCGCATCTACTTTCAATCACCCCAAAAAAATGGTGAGTCGAGTGAACTCTTCAATTGCACCGCTGCAACGAGCACCTCTGGAGGCACAGTAAACCTCACAACGAAAGTTTCCAAAAACGCCACTAACCCACATGCGTACTTCAACGATAGTGCCACCACCTGCAAACATTCACACGACAAACTTATCGAGCTGATCAACCTCAGCGGAATAAGGTGGCCGCAACCTGTCATGCAGCCAGTCAATATAGACCCCAACGATCCTGCGTCTGAAGGCTACCAGGAAGCATACGACTATTCAGACCCCAATCTTGTCCCTTATGATTTCTGCGACCGCTTTACTCCCGAAGAATTCGCCAGTATCGGACTACAAAAAGATGAGACTTTTGAAACTAGCAAGTCGCCGAAGACGAAACTCACGGTCTGCCAATTCAAGCCCTTCCCTGAAAACCCAGATATCGTTCACCTCATCGCAACCGACGGAGTACCGTACAAAAAAAATCGCTCAGCTGGCCTTATTCTCGACTTCGAGTTCGAGGGGCGTCACCCCCGCATCTCCTTCTTTGCATATTTACCCAATGGGGAGACGGACGAAAATTTTGATTGTAGCGCTGCTACAAGCACTACCAGCGGCACATTATCCTTCTCGACACTTGTCTACAAAGATTTATTGGACCCTAGTACACCCCTAAGAGATCTCGCCAGTACTTGCAAATATTCACACGACAAACTCATCGAGCTGATCAACCTCAGCGGAATACAGTGGCCATAGCCTCTCCACCACAGCAAGCTATACCCAATCGCACTCACGATCACAGAAACGCCGAGCACTGATGAACAAACTACCCATCCTCCTCAGCACCACAGCACTCCTTAGCGCTAGCGCGTGCACACCAGATTCTTCTGGGCCAAACGAACCAAAGGAAACTGAAACGGCAACGGTGTCTCGCACTGCAGCTAACACCGCACCCGAGACTACTGCCCCCACCGTGCAGCCGATCAATGTGGACCCCGACGATCCTAGATTCGAAGGCTACCAAGAAGCATACGACTCATCAGATCGTGAGCTTGTTGTCCATGATTTCTGCGACCGCTTCACCACCGAAGAACTCGCTGGCATCGGACTACGCGCCCACAACAGCTTAAAAACATACAGAAACATCGATCTCAAGAAATCGTACTGTTCCTTCGATCCCATCCCTGGAGACCGAAGCGTCGAATACCAAGTGTTAACGGGCCGCGTACCATACGAAGCGCAGCGTAGTTTGGGAACTCTTTTAGACTTCGATTTCGAGGGGCGTCACCCCCGCATCTACTTCTACTCCAGCTTAACCAATGCTAAAGCAGGCTTCTTCCTCGGTTGCACCGCCGCAACGAGCACCACCAACGGCACTATAAACTTTTCCACCGAAGCGTTCAGCGACGAACTTATCCCTGATGCGCGCTTCAACGATGCCGCTAGCACCTGCCACCATTCACACGACCAACTCATCGAGCTGATCAACCTCAGCGGAGTCCCATGGCCATGATCACCTTCAACCCCACCGCCACTGCAAGCTAAATCCAATCGCACTCACGATCACAGAAACGCCGACCCTGATGAACAAACTACTCACCCTCCTCAGCACCACAGCACTCCTTAGTGCTAGCGCGTGCACACCGAGCCCACCAGATCTTGAAACAACCGAAACAGCAACAATGTCTCGCACCACCGCACCCCAAGCACCCCAAACCCCCGAGACTACTGCCCCCACCACGGCCCCCACCGTGCAGCCGGTCGATGTGGACCCCGACGACCCTAAATTCGAAGGCTACCAAGAAGCATACGACCGCTCAGATCGTGAGCTTGTTGTTCATGATTTCTGCGACCGCTTCACCCTCGAAGAACTCGCTGGCATCGGGCTACGCGCCCACGACAGCTCAGAAACCGAAAGAGACGCTCAATTCAAAGAATCGGTCTGTCACTTCGATCCCATCCCTGAATACCCAGGCGTCGAATACCAAGTGTTAACTGACCGCCTATCGTACGAAACACGCCGCCTAGCCGGTAAAGTTTTGTACTTCGATTTCGAAGGGCGTCACCCCCGCATCTACTTCTACTCAAACTTAACCAATGGTAAAGCAGGCTTCTACATCAGGTGCACTGCCGCAACGAGTACGACTAACGGCACTATAAACTTTTCCACCCGAGCGTTCAGCGACGAAC